>JBJXGQ010000191.1:0-69784 GCA_046160525.1 Burkholderiales bacterium | reverse complement strand
GCCGGCGTATCGGCAGCGGTTACCGCGCGGCGTTGCACGGATTTGGTGTTGTAGTGGTAGCCCGCGCAGGTGTTGTAGATCTTGATGCGTTCACGCGAACGCCCGCCCAGCAGCTGCGAAATGGGCTGCCCGAGTGCCTGGCCCTGGATGTCCCACAACGCGATGTCGATCACCGAAGCGGCGCGCACTTCGGCACTACTACTGGAGAATCCCAAATAGGCATTCATCAGCTTCTGGCTGTGGAGTTGAATATCGAAAGGGTTTTTCCCCAGCAGATAAGGCGCGGCGATCTCATGGATCTGCGCTTCCACCGCCCGCGGCCCGCGCGAGGTCTCGCCAAGCCCAACGATGCCCTCGTCGGTGTGTACCTGCGCGAGGAGCAAGTTGGGTCTATCGGGTAACCGAATGGTTTCAATGGCGGTGATTTTCATGATGCGGACTCCGCGGAAAAGGGATTAGACGGTGGACGAAAGAGCGGAAGGCGGGACTCGGATATCCAGCCCCAATCCGGGATGCGGCGAGAAATCGAAGTCTTCAATTCGTAGAATTCCGTTCTTGCCGAACATTAAAGGTGGCGCGGTGACGTCTTGAGCAAGCAGATGGGTACCCACGGCGCCTTCTTGTGCGAGCAGCGCGTCTTGCGCTTGCGCCGCGACGGTGAGCGCGGCACGTGTAAGGAGGCTTGTCTCGCCCACGTGGGCGCCGCAGATGATGCTCAATCCCCTCTTGCGAGCGTGCTCGGCGGCCGCCAACGATCGTATCAGGCCGCCCAGCTTCGACAGGCGCAAGTTCAATATCCACTGATGGGGCGGGCCTTGCAATGCGTCCAACTGAGCGGTGCGCTGAAAGCTCTCGTCCAAGATGATGCGGCTGGAAAGCGCGCGTGCCAAATGCTGCAATCCTTCGTAATCGCCGGTTTTTAGCGGCTCTTCCAGCGCCCAAAAAGGGAATTCCAATGCGCGCAGGTGTTCAGTGGCTAACGCGGCACTCGCCCACAAATTGTTGGCGTCGGCGCGCACTTGGCTGGGTTCCAATCCGGCCGCCGTTAGCAAGCGGACTTTCTCGCGGTCGCTGGCAAGATCGCCCGAGAGCTTGATCTTGAATTGGTCAAACCCGGTTTTGAGATAACGATCAAGAAGCGCCTCGAAGGCCGCGGGTGAAGCATCGCCCAGCACCGCGCTGTAGCGGAAGGAACCCGGCAGGGGAGGCAGGTTCAATAGCGCTTCGATGGGCTGGTTACTCTCCTTCCCCAACGCATCCAGCAGCGCCATTTCGGCGGCACACCACGCGGCAGGGTGGCGGTCGATTTCCTGTTCGTTGGCCCCGATCCATCCGCGCAAGGATTCGATATTGGTTACATGCTCGCGCCACTGCGCTTCGTGACGGGCAACGAAGGAGTGGGCGCTGGCGAGAGTCTCGCCGGTGACGTATTCGCGCGGGCAGCCTTCGCCGTAGCCAGTATGCGTGTGCGTTCTTGCCTCAACCCAGAGTGTCTGCGTGTGCGAGCGCTCGGCGGAAGCATGGCGGAAGCTCGCCTTGAAGGCAATGTTGAGCGAGTAGCCTTTAAGGCAGATGAGATTCATGGCAGGCGGTGCGCGCCGAAATCGAAATCCACCTGCCTTGAATAAGCCAGTACCGGGGGTTTGAACTGGCCTTCGCGCTGGCCCTTGGCGACGCACGCATGCTTCAAGATCTCGAAGGTTCCGGAACGAAGCCACGCACCTTGCAACGGCTGAAGCCTTGCGCTCTCGCGCTTGGAGTGAAACTCCACGTTGAGCGCCATGAGCTTTGCATCCACGCAACCGGCCAGTGCGTTCACGGAGGCTTGCGTTTCCTGGGCTTGTTCGATGTACAAGGTGTATTGGAGGCGCGCCTCATCGGCTAGCACGGTAAAGAAGCGCGAGCACACTCCGTATTCATCCAGAGCGGCATTGACGGCCAAGATCACCTGCGACTCATAGAGTTTTTCCCCCGTGATATTGGTCACGCCCTTGCCTTTTTGCACGAACTTGAGCAAGGGTGTGTTGTACCAAAAGCCCGTTACTCGCACCAAGTCGTTGATGAAGTACCGGTATAGCCCCGACGGTGTGGTGACGATGACGTAGTAGTCCGCGCCTTTTTTGATCTGCGACAGCGGCAGGAACCGAGGGTGGCCGCTATCCCACTCATCGCGCTCGGCGAACTCGAAGAAATGCGTGCCGAGCGTGGGATAACCGCTGCCTCCTCGGTTGCCCAAGGTCACGGTGCCGCGAAATTCGCTGGCCATGTATCCGAGTTCCAGGATGCGAGTACTGGGCGCCAACTCTTCCTTGAGTGCCTTGACCGCGGTGCCCGCGCTGGCGCAAGTCCATGTGATGACCAGCTTGACGCCGGGGAAAAGATCGCGCAGGCGCCGTGACGAGGTATTGGCCCGCACACGCTCTAAATCGGTTGCGCGGCCAGGCACCGGCCCCAGGCGGTCTTGCAGTGAATGCATGACCTCTTGTGGTACGTGACTGGCCAAGAAAAACCCGCCACTACGAAGATCCGCGAGTAAGGCGTCTTCATTCTCGCGATAGAGCCTTGCCAGGGTGAGAAGCGTGGCGGAATTCGCCGCGCCCACGTAGGACACGTGCGGAGATACCAGCGCCAAGCGTAGCGCCAGTAGGTACTTTACCCGGCTATCGGAAATGGCGAGTACGCTGGCGGGTAGCACGAACTTATCGCGAACGATGCTAGGCGTGCTGGCCGCCACCACGCCCGAGGCCGCCCCATAGGATTTGCCGTTGGGGAGCAACCCTTCTTGCGAGGGGCTCGTGAAGGTCAGAATACTGCCGTCGAAGGCCCCAGGTACCAAGGCCAATTGCCGTGCGACGGACAAACGCTGAAGTTTGCGCAGCCCATGCAGGTGCGAGGCGGTGAGCGGAATGTCCTTGGGCTGGTTCGTGGTGCCGCTGGTTCGCAAGTAACAAAGGGGTTCTTCCACGGTCAGCGCGGGTTCGCCTGCCTGCTGGGCCTCGATGTAGGGACGCAGGCGTTCAAAGTCGCACACGGGTACGGCCGCGCGAAAATCTTCATAGGAGGCTATACCGGAAAAGCCGTATTCGCGGCCGAAGTTGGTAATGCGATTGGCGCGGACGATATCGCGCAGCACTTGGTCTTGAACCGCTTGCGGATTGCGGGCCTGGGCGCGCAACCGCCTCGCACCCATTAACCAGTGAATGCGCAAGTAGGCTTTGAGCGCGGCATCCAGGATCCTTCGCTTGGCCGATATCATCGGGCTTGACAGATCCTAACGAAACGGCGCCGTCATCTGGCGCAAAAAGCCCGTGGGATAGGCGTCGTCCAGAATTCCTATCTTGTCCACGGCCTGCTGCTTTGGCAGGTACCAGGTACCGAACACGAGATCCCATATCAATGTTGTGCTGGAGAAGTTGCATTGCGCCGTCTTGGGGTCGCGCGCATGGTGCCAGCGGTGCGTCTCGGCGCTGCCCACGATGTAGTTCAACCATCCGTAACGCAGCCGGATATTGCTGTGCTGGTAAAAACCATTTACCGCATACACGAGAAAATAACCCGCCAGTACCTCTGGCGCGACGCCTAGCAGCAGAAACGGCACGGTATCCGCCGTGAAGTGCAGAACTTTCTCCAAGGGATGAAACCGGCTCGTATTCAGGGAATAGAGCAAGCGCGGCGAGTGGTGGACTTCGTGCAAACGCCACAGCGCGGGAAAATGGTGGCAGGCGCGATGCACCCAATAGCGCAGCAGATCCACGGCCAGGATCATGAGGAGCGTCTGCGCTGTCCAATGCCAATCGTGTGGCCACCAGGAGGAGGGCCTGTGCGCGTGCTCGGCGAGAAACAGCACGACACCCATGGCGAGCAATTTTGGCAGTGCCACTTGCACTAGCACAATGTAAAGAGCGTCGCCTTGAACGTTGTCGCGGGCCGGACGCCAGTCCTCGCGTTCGGGAACCCAGCGCTCCAAGACGAGAATCCAGACTGCGTTGGCGATGATCGTTACGTACAAGGCAATGTTTAGCGCGACTTCATGTGCTCGCAACGCCGCGAACAAGGCGAAGGCGCAGGCTGTGCAAAGCGGGTAGATGGCGTAGCTCCACCACTGCGTATCTGCCCGCCCGGCGGGCAGTTGCCTTTCAGCGTAGCAAACGGCCATGGTCCAAACGAAGCTCGCCAGCACCAAGTGAAAGAATGCGGGAATCCACGTTTTGAACCACGGCAGCGCGTCTGGGTACAAGGCACCGGCGAGGATTCTCAGCACGCTACCGGTGAAGTAAATGGCCGCGAATCCATGCAGGAATTTGGCGAACATGGGCCGGTGCGCGAGCCTGCCTTTTCCCACGCGCCAAGCCGCGCTGGCCATGAGCGCCAGAATGACGATTTGGGCGCCCAGCAGCATCGTGTAGGGTAAGTTGCTTCCTTGAAATTTCTCGAAGGGTGGCAGGACGGCTAGCGGGAACCAGCGCTGTATGGCTTGGCTCGTGACGCGCAGCGCGAATAGCGCGGTGAGAAACCAAAGTAGAAGCGCGTACAAGGCAGAGCTGTTCATATCGAAGAATCGCCGCACGAGCCCCCGCGATGCACCAGCACAGGCGAGCCGGCCAGCGCTACGCGGACTTCACCGCCTGCGGCAGTAACTCCAAGGCGACTACCCGGTAGGAAGGTTTGTAGGCTTCCCGGTATTCCTTGGAGTGACGCACCGCGGGGTATCCGTGTTCGGCGATCTCGTCGAAGAAGGCGATGACCTCCTCGCGCTTGAAAGGCAGGATGCCTTCGGATGCCAAGTCGCCCGTACAGGCGCAAAACTTGGCGAGCTTATCCGGGGCGGACGGATAACTCGCCGCCGTTTGCACAACTGCTGCCGCTAGCGACCCGGTGTCGTGCTTGCCTGCCGCATAGGGCCGAAGATGCACACGAACGAGGCTACCGTCGGGAGATATCGGTTCCCAAAGAGGCTCGGGCGGCCCATGCATGTCCTGAAGTTCGGCCTCCAGGCGGCGCATCGCTTCCGGCGGATTGCTCACGGCATGGCTATTACCGAGCGCCGCTTGGTGCAGCAGCTTATAAACATCCAATAGCTGCAAGCGCGGATAACGTGCCAAGTGTTTTGCGATGAGCTGTCCGACGAATTTCATGCCATCTTCTCCGATTGGGTCACGAGCAGGATACAAGTGTATCCGGCACGGTTGCAGCGGGGGTCCGTGTGTAATTAGGTACCGGTGGCACTCTCTTGCATGGGAAAGCCGTTGAGCCATCTTGCCGGGGATCGTGCCGGTCATATTGGACAAGCGCTTCAAGTATAAGCTGGGCAACACGCCCATCGTTCGTCTATACCGGGGCACCATGTGGGCGGAGGCACGCTCACTTAACCGTCGCATTCAGGCCCGCGTGCAATGCGCGGGCCTGCTCTGCTACAGTACCGAGATGCCAGCCGCAATACTCGGACCGAAATGAATACCATGCAGGTGATGTTCCGCGTGCTACGCAGCCTTGGCGCGGGTGAGTTACGTACCGCGGACCGGCTTGCCTCGGAATTTAGCGTCACGCGCCTAGAGGTGGCGCAGGCCATGGACGAGGCGCGAGACTACGGTGTGGATATTCAATCGCGCCCGGGCCATGGTTATGTGCTCGCGGATGGTATCGATTGGTTGGGTGTGCAGGAAACGCAACAAGCCATGGGGCCTTGCGCCGCGCGCTACGAGATCAGAATTCTCGACGAGACCGTATCGACCAACGATGTGGTGCTGGCCGAAGCGGCGCATTCTCACGAGGGCAGGTTGGCGGTGGCGGCGGAACTGCAATCCGGAGGGCGCGGGCGGCTGGGCCGCCGGTGGAATTCGGGGCTGGGAAACGCACTGACATTCTCCGTTCTTTACCGTTTCTCCAAGCAGGGCGCCGCGCTTTCGGCCTCCAGTCTGGTCGTGGGGGTTGGGCTGATGCGGGCTCTGCATGAGTTGGGCATTCGCCGTGCGATGCTGAAATGGCCCAACGACTTGATCGCGCCTGAGGGCAAACTGGGCGGTGTGCTGATTGAAACCCATGGCGGCCGGGCAAGTGATTTGGCTACCATAGTGATCGGAATCGGGCTCAACGTGCGCTTACCCAAAAAATTGGAGACCGCCATTGGCCAACCCGTTACCGATCTGCACCGCCTTGGGGTGCGCACCCGGCGTAGCCACCTACTCGGTGTATGCTTACGCCACGTCGAGGAAACGATGGTGCAATTCGAGGCGCAGGGATTCGAGAACTTGAAAAAAGAATGGATCGCGCATGCGGCCTATATTGGACGGCCTGTCGTGTTGGCCTATGCTCATGGCGAGACACAGGCGGGCGTGATGGCGGGAATCGCTGAAGACGGAGCCTTGCTGCTGGCGGCCGAAGGTGGCCAACGGAAAATTTATTCCGGGGATATCAGCTTGCGGCCGGCCCAGCCTGCGCATATGGGCTCAACGCAGCCGTGACCGTACTGGCCATCGATGTGGGTAACAGCCGCATTAAATGGGGTTTCCACCATCAAGGCGAGTGGTTGTCCATGGGGGCTTTGCCCAGGGCGGATTCCGCGCGGCTGGCGAGTGTGTGGGCGGACAATCCGGCCCCGCACCGGGTCGTTGGGTGCAATGTCGCCGGTGAGGAGGCTGGGCGGGAAATCGGTCATGCCGTGGCGGCGCGTGGGTGCCAGGTGGAGTGGATCGTGAGTAGGGCAAACCAGTGCGGCGTGGCCAACCGGTACGACGAACCGAGCCAACTAGGTGCCGATCGCTGGGCTGCTCTCATTGGCGCGCGAAAACGGGTGGCGGGCGGGTGTGTCGTGTTGAGCGCTGGCACGGCCGTGACCATCGACGCCATGAGTGCCCAGGGTGAATTCTTGGGAGGAGTCATTCTGCCGAATCCGTCCATCATGGCCGAAGCCCTGGAAAGACATACAGCGGCACTCAAACGCCAACGAGGAAAATTTCACTTGCTTCCCACCAATACGGCGGATGCCATCGCCACGGGCGCCTACCTCGCGGTGGGAGGTGCCTTGAACCGGATCGAGAATACACTGCGTACGCTGGGCGAGGCGAGTTGCGAAATCGTGATGACCGGCGGTGGCGCGGCGGATCTCCAACCCACGCTGGATAGAAACGCCAAGCTGATTCCAAACCTCGTACTCGAAGGCCTGGCCGTCGTTGCGTCCCAGCGCGATTGAGCATGCGCGCCGCGGTTTTGGTTTTGCTCATCTTCAATGTTGCCTTGGCTGTCTTGCTCAAGATCGCAAGCTCTATTGCCCCTGGCAAACCCGCGGCCGACACGCTGAACGCGCATAAGATTCGGATTATTTCCTCCTCCGGCAACCCAGCTGAGAGCGTGCCTTGCATGGAGCTGGGTCCCTTCAACGGCGAAGAAGTGCTATCGGTGCGCCATATGCTGGAAGAAAAATCCTTGAAAAGCCAGGTATCGAGCTTGGAGATGCCGCTCCCAGCGCAATGGTGGGTATACATCGCACCGTTTAGCTCCTACAGCGCCGCCATGCAGGAAGCCAGGCAGCTACAGAAAATGGGGATCAAGGGCTACCCGCTGTTCGACGAAAATAGCCCATGGAAGCACGCTATTTCTTTCGGAGTGTTCAAATCCGAAGAAGCGGCGCTAAGGTTGCTGGAAGAACTCAAGCGCAAGGGCGTCGATGGAGCGCGCGCGGAAATACGAAATGTCACCCGCACCTTGTTCTACCTGCAGGAGGCAAGCGCCGAGCAGGTTGCGCAACTCGCGGAAATTAAAGCCCAGTTCGCCGGCGCCAGCCTTAAGCAGGTGAGTTGCCCCCGTTCAAGGAATGCACGGGCGGGAGCGGAAAACTAACTCGCTTAGACTTGGCGGCTCATCAGTCGTCGTGAGCAGCCGGTTTGTACTGAGCGGCCAGCTGCGCCTGAATGTTAGGCGGCGCCGCGTCGTAGTGGCTAAATTCCAAGGTGTACGATCCCTGGCCTCCGGTTAGCGATTTCAAGCGTGACTGAAAATTATCCAATTCCGCCAAGGGCGCGCGTGCCGAAACTTTCATCAAGCCGTTGCTGCCCGCGTCATTTCCGCTGACTTGTCCGCGTTTGCCGGAAAGCTCGCCCGCGATATCGCCCATGGAATTGGGCGGAGCATAGACGTCGATGTTGACGATGGGTTCGAGCACTACGGGCCTGGCCTTGCTCATGGCATCGAGAAAAGCCTTTTTGCCGGCGGCCACGAAGGCTACTTCCTTGGAATCCACGGCGTGATACTTACCGTCGTAGACGATGACGCGCACGTCTTGCACGGGATGGCCGGAGACGGGGCCTGCTTCAAGGGCCTGGCGCACGCCCTTTTCCACCGCCGGAAGATATTGCCCGGGGATCGTGCCGCCATGAATGTCGTCCACGAACTCGAAACCGCTGCCACGGGGGAGTGGCTCGACGCGTAGAAATACCTCGCCGAACTGCCCGGCGCCGCCCGTTTGTTTCTTATGGCGGTGGTGCCCCTCCGCCTTCGCGCTGATGGTTTCGATATAGGGAATACGCGGCGGATGGGTGGTGAGCGTGAGCTGGTAATTTTTTTCCATTTTTTCCAGCACGCGGCGTAGGTGCAGCTCACCCAGGCCGCGAATCACGGTCTCGTGAGCGGTGGCACTGCGTTCCACGCGCAGGCTCGGATCCTCCGCTTCCAATTTGTGCAGCACGTCCATCAATTTTCCCTCGTCGCCGCGTTTTTGCGGTTCCACGGCAAGGCCGAATACGGGCGCGGGAAATTGCAAGGGCCGGATATGGATGTGGTCATCTTCCGGAGCATCGTGCAGCACGTCGCCAAAGTGCAGGTCATCGACCTTCGCTACGGCGCAGATATCGCCCGGGACCGCTTGATCCACCTCGATGTGCTGCTTGCCTTGCAGGCGGTATAGGTGCGCAACCTTGAACGGCTTGCGGGCGTCCCCCGCGAACAGCTGGGTACCGGTGCGCACCGTGCCTTGCTCGACCCTGAAGACGCCAAGCTTGCCGATGAAAGGATCGATCTCCACCTTGAATATGTGCGCCAGAACATGCTTGCTGGCGTCGGGCTCGGCCTGGAGCGGGTGGGCTTGCGCGCCCTCGCCCTTGATGAACATGGGCGGATTAGCCTCCGCGGGGTTGGGCATGAGGCGGGTAAAGATGTTCAGCAACTGATCCAGCCCAGCGCCTGTGCGCGCGGAAACAAAACACACTGGCACCAGATGACCTTCGCGCAGTGCTTTCTCGAAGGGCGCGTGTAACTGCTCCGGGGTGACGTGGCCTTGGTCGAGGTAGACGGACATGAGTTCCTCGTCCACTTCCACCACTTGATCGACCAGCGCCGTGTGGGCTTGTTCGACGGACATCAACTCGGAGGTTCCGGACGGGTCGAAAAAACAATCCACCACTTTCTTGCCACCGTCCGCTGGAAGATTGACGGGCAGGCATTCCTTCCCGTAGGTTTCCTGGATTCGCGTGAGGACTTGCTTCAGATCCACATTGTCGGCATCGATCTTGTTGACAATGATGAGCCGGCACAGGTTGCGCTCTCCCGCCCATTGCATCATGCGGCTGGACAAAAGTTCGGGACCATTCTGCGCATTGATGACCACGGCGGCGGTTTCAGCGGCGGAGAGCGCGGGCAGGGACTGTCCCAGAAAATCCAGGTAACCAGGCGTGTCGATGAGGTGGATGAGCGTGTCTTGGTAGGCCGTGTGCGCGATGGCGAGTTTCAGGGAATGCCCGTGTGTCTTTTCCAACGGGTCGTAATCGCACACGGTGCTGCCTTTCTCCACCGCGCCCGCGCTGGCGATGGCTTTGCTGCGCGCCAAGATCTGCTCGATGAGCGTGGTTTTACCCGCGCCCCCCTGGCCCACCATTGCAATGGTACGGATGTGCTCGCTCCGGAACTGCCCCATGGTCCTATCCTCCCAACTATGGCATGAACGAAAGCTTAGAGCCTGTAGCCAGCCTCCAGTCCAAGAAGCGAGGGGCTCGCTACAGAATCCGTCGAGCCAGTATAGGACTGGGCCGCGGCAGGAGCAACCGGCGCGTGCGCAATTCGAGTCCGTTCACGACGTGGAGAGAACGAGGCGGCTGGCACCGGCCTCGCCGGGGCGAAGCTCAACCACCCGGGAATGGAAGCGCGCCAAGTTTGCCCGGTGCCCGATGCTGACGATAGTGGTGTTTGATAGGCGCTCGGTCAATATTTGGTACATGCTATCTTGGCTTGCGTCATCGAGGCTCGCGGTTGCCTCATCCAAGAACAACCAGCGCGGTTTCTGCAAGATTGCGCGCGCGATGGCGATGCGCTGCTGTTCCCCGCCCGAGAGCTGCATACCCCAGGAGCGTTCCTCGTCCAAACGTTGCGCCAAATGCGGCAAGCCCACGTCAGCCAAGGCTGTGCGCAAGACCTCGTCGGGAAAAGTACCGGCGGACGATGGGTACGAAAGAGCAATCCGCAAGCTGCCTAAGGGAAAGTAGGGCCGTTGCGGAACGAAGAGGACATCGAAATTCTCCGGCACTTTGATCTGTCCTTGCCCAAAAGGCCAGATGCCCGCGATGCTACGAAATAGCGTGCTCTTGCCGCAGCCGGTGGGCCCCTTGATGAGTAATCGTTCCGCCGGGCCGATGGAGAATGCCGGTGCGGCGACGATGGGAGATCCCTCCGGTAGCCGAATGTCGAGATTCTGGAAGACAACATCTTTGTCCATCCCTGCCAG
Organism: Burkholderiales bacterium; assembly: GCA_046160525.1. Taxonomy (GTDB): domain Bacteria; phylum Pseudomonadota; class Gammaproteobacteria; order Burkholderiales; family SHXO01; genus SHXO01. The sequence continues at coordinate 59,076 of JBJXGQ010000191.1, read as the reverse complement.
CACTTGCGGGCCTTGGGCCGTGGCCGATTCGCGTTGCGCTTCGGCTAAGGCGCGGCGAAATCCCACGATGCGATTGGATGTCGCTTTCCAAGTGGCAAGGCTATCGAAGGCGTTGACGAACCAGGATAGCGAACCCTTCACTTGGCCGAAGGTGTTGGCGATTTGCATCAGGCCGCCCAACTCGAAGGCGCCCGAGAAGTAGCGCGGCGCGGCCACCAAGTAAGGGAACGGTACCGCGAGCTGCCCGTAACCATACTGCCACCAACCTAGCAGTTTCTGCCGCTTCATCATCAACAACCAGTTCTTCACCACGCTGCTAAATCGCAGGTCGAACTGCTCCAACTCGTGCTTCTCCCCCTTGTATAGGGCGACCCCTTCCGTATTTTCGCGGAATCGCGCCAAGCTAAAGCGGTAGTCGGCCTCATAGCGCTGCTGGTCATTGTTGATGGTGACTAGCGGGCGTCCCACCTTGAGGATCAACCAACTTCCAACCCCAGCATAAATGAGGGCGACCCACACCATGTAGCCAGGAATACTGATGTGCACTTCGCCGATGGAGAAAGCCAAGGGGCCGGATTGGTTCCACAGCAAGGTGACGAAGGTGACAAAGGTCACCACGGCGCTTAATAAGCCCAGCGAGAGGTTGAGCGTGGTTGAAACGAAAATCTTGAGATCTTCGGCGATCCGTTGGTCGGGATTGTCGTTCTGCTGGTCTTTCAATTGGAGCCGGTAGTAGTTGCGGTTGGATAGCCAGTCTCCGGTGACCGAGGTGGTGAGCCACGTGCGCCACCGAATCTGTAGCAACTGCGCCAGGTAGGTCGCATACACCGTCATGATGATCCATACGGTGGCCAATACCATGAACCATCCCATCTCCTTGAAGAAATCGTCCTTTGCCTTGTGCTGGAGCGCGGTATAGAAACGGTTGTACCAGTCGTTGAAGAGCACTTCGACATAGACCAGCGCCAGGGTGAGCGCTAATACGGAAATGAGCAATATCCAAGCGGCCTTCTTTTGTTCGGATTTCCAGAAAGGGCCGATAAGACTCCACACATCGCGGCCAAAGGAGGACGGTGGATTGGAACTGGACATACGGGTTTCTCCTGGCAGGTCTTCGCTGGGGAGCGAAGCGGCCTTTTTCTAAGATGACCGAATCCGCTTGACCAAGCGTGTGGTCGAACGGTCGTGAATAAATGGAATGGAGTGTACCCGGCCGCCCCAGGACAGTACCTCGCGCGCGCCGACGATGCTCTCCGCGGGCCAATCTCCGCCTTTGACGAGAATCTGTGGCCGGCACAGGAGAATCAAACTGAGGGGTGTGTCATCATCGAAGGAGGTGACAAGATCGGCGCATTCCAATGCCGCCATCACCGCCATGCGGTCTTCAAGCGTGTTTATTGGGCGGTCTTCGCCTTTGCCCAGACGGCGAACGGATTCATCACTATTCAATGCAACGATGAGGCTGGCACCTAATGCCCGGGCCTGCGCGAGGTAGGTGACGTGACCCCGGTGCAGGATGTCAAAACAGCCATTGGTGAATACGATGGGTTTAGGCAGATCCAGGCAGCGTTCCTGAAGATTGGCGGCCGCGACGATCTTGCCCTCGAATCGCTGCGGGCTAGAGGCCATGGCTCGACCGCCATCTTTGTAATAACACCGGGACGTGGCTCATATCTTGGAAGAATTCCACACCCTGTACGGGCTTCTTCGTTCGCGCTGTGTTATTGCCAGTGGCCCAAATGGCGGTGCCGCGCGGCATGAGAGAGCGTAGCTCGGATAGACCGGAAATGACATCCTGGTTCATGGTGCCGAATGCCAAGCCCACGATAGCGGCCCCGTGGGCCGCCGCCGCGCGAGCTATTTCCCTGCATGGCGTTTGCGGTCCGAGGGCAATGCATATGGCGCCTTCCACGCGGCATAGCGCCTCCATGATGAGTAACGCGCGAAATTCGCTCGTAAACGCCGCTAGCAGTACGCGTGGTGCGCTCCCCTCGTGCTGAAGGGAATGAATGGCGCTACGTAGGGCGCCCTGAATATGTTCGGCATAGAAATGTTCTTCGAATAACTGAAGATCGCCCCGCATCCAGCTGCCACGGACATGTTCATCAAGCGGGACGACAGTTTCGAGGACGAAGTGTTTCAACCCTTGGCGCATGAGCGCTTGCGAGAGCTGGTGGCGAAAACCAGCCACGTTGTGGTCACGCAATAGTTCGAGGAAAAGCGCCAGATCCTCTCTTTCCTCGTCCAAGCGCGTGCTTCGAGGACTAAGGGATTCAAGGGCACCGAGGTCCAGGGAGATGATTTTGCCGGGCCGCAGGCCGCGCTCCATCAAGCGGCGGATGAGGCACAGTTTTTCCACCTGTTCCGCGGAATAGACGCGTTCTCCATTCACATCCCGCCCGGGCTGGGGGAAACCGTAGCGCCGTTCCCAAATGCGAAGCGTATCCTTCGAAAGGCCGGTCTCCCTCTCCGCGGCACCAATGCCTACGGCCTCGGTTGGGCCCGGAGCAAGCGGGATGGAAAGTTGGGATGTACGGGACAACTAATGGAGGAAGGCGAATCGCACAGCCGTTAGTTTAGCCCTGGCCAAGACCCTAGTCGACGTACTCGAAGACGCGCACTACTTTGAGCACGCCCGATGTCCCGCGTGTGATTTCCGAGGCCATGTCGGCCTCGCGGTGGGTGACCAGCCCCATCAAGTACACGATATTGTTTTCCGTCACGACTTTTATGTGCGTTGCCGAAAGGTCTTTTGTCCCAACCAGGCGGCTTTTTACCTTGCTGGTCGTGTAAGCGTCGTTGGCCCGCGCGCTCATGGCGCTGGCACCCGCGACAATGGTTTCGTTCTGTACGCTGCGGACGTTCTCGACACTCTTGACTATTTCCGTCACGGCGGCCTTCGCCTCTTCGCTGGGTACTTCGCCCGTTAGAAGGACGACGCGATTAAAGCTGGTGGCGTTGATGTGTACTTGGTCGCCATAACGTTCCCTGATGCGGCTACTGGCCTTGAACTCGATGCCCTGGTCCTCTACGTATACGCCGCTGGTGCGCCTGTCTTCGGCGAACATGTAGCCTGCCGTGGCGCCGCCAGCCAGCAGAACGGGAACGCACCCCGCCAAGGCGGGAACGACCGCTAGAACTCCCATCAGAATCAAACGCCGAAGATCTGTCATTACTCAACTCCCATTAATATGCAATCGATGGCATCGCACAGGCAATGCAGGCACAGGATATGTACTTCCTGGATGCGCGCCGTATTTTCATGCGGTACACAGATGTGGATGTCGGGTTCCGCAAACAGTTCCGCCATCATGCCGCCGTTGCGGCCCGTGAGGCCTATGACTGTCATCTGGCGTTCGTGGGCGGCTAGCATGGCTTCTATAACGCTGCGCGAGTTCCCGCTCGTGGAAATGGCCAGCAGGATGTCCCCGGGATGCCCCAGGGCGCGGACCTGTTTGGAAAACACTTGGTCGTACTGGTAATCGTTGGCAATGGAAGTGAGAACGGAACTGTCTGTCGTGAGAGCGATGGCTGCCAGGGGTGGCCGCTCGATTTCAAAGCGGTTGACCAATTCCGCGGCGAAATGTTGCGCGTCGCCGGCAGACCCGCCGTTGCCGCACGCGAGAATCTTTCCCTCGTTCATTAGGCACTGCACAAGCCGTTGTGCCGCTTGGCCGAGTACCTCTGGAAGGACTTTGGCGGATTGTGTCTTGAGCTGAGCGCTTTCGGAGAAGTGTTTACCGATTCGTTTGACGAGGTCCATGCAGGATTAGGCTGTATATGCCGCCGGAATTATTGCACAACAGCCGGGATGCCCCGCGAGTGGAGCGTTTTATTCGCCGAAGGCGTCGCGAATCCAGTCAGCGGGCTGATTGGGGCAAAGGAGTAGGGCGTCGAAACGGCAGTTGGGTACTACGCGGGACTGTGACAAGTAGTGGCGCGCGGCCGCGATAATTCGTTTTTGCTTACGCGCCGTGATGCTCTCCGCGGCGCCGCCAAAGCTGGCGTTTTTTCGCATGCGCACCTCCACGAACACGAGGGTCGCACCCTCCTTCATGATGAGGTCAATTTCGCCAAAGCGGCAGCGGTAGTTTCGCTCCAGAAGTTGCAGGCCCTGGTGGCGGAGGAATGCAAGAGCCTCATCCTCCGCGCCAGCACCCGCCGAGATCATCGGTAGGCGGTGTCGGCGAGGGAGCGTGCGATACCGTTGTGGAAATCGGCGGGAGTGAGTTCCCGGACGAAACGCTGGTTCTCACCGCGTAAGATGAGGCCGGTGACGCCATCAAGGGGTTCTTCGTCGATCTTCAAAAACGGATTGATGAGTTCTTGCACGATTCGGTAGGCGTCTATTCCCAGGGCGAAGAACCGCTGGGTTTCGAGCGAAGCGAAGGGAAGTGCCCGGTTGTAAGTGACTACTGCCGCGTGATCGGGCAGCAGAAGCCAGGGCATATCCAGAAACATCACACCGTCGAGTTCGAAGTTCTCCAGGGGATCGTTGCTGTTGTAAGCCAGGGACGTGGCAAATACGGGTAGCGCTCCGCTTATATAGGGACGCGCAAGCTTGGCACGGCTGGAATCCAGCGCCAGTAGTACGATGTCGGCGTTGGTGGCTTGCGGCCTATCCTTGAGCTTGGAGAGCACGCTTGGATCGGCGTTGTAGGCAAATTCCTCGGCGATGCTGCCCCCCCGGGCTTGCCATTCTTCCTTGAATGCCTGCGCGATCCGGCTGGATACCGGGGTTTCCGCGGCAACGATGAAGACGCGCTTGAGTCCTCTCTTGGCCGCCACCCGGGCCAGTTGCCGCGCCTCCGTATCGACTTGGAGGCCGAAAATATACAAATGCCGGGGCATGATGAGCTCGCCCTCGGGGGTGTTGAGCGCTAGCGTGGGCACCTTGATTTGCCCGCCCACCGCTAGCGCGGTCACAGCGCTACGGGATAGGGGTCCTATGACCGCACGCGCGCCTTCATTGGTCGCGCGCTCATAGGTAGCCTGAATTTCCTTGGCGTCGTCACTGGTGGCATGGACAATCACGGGCAGGCCTTGTTTATTGGCGGCCGCTGCTTGCAAGATGCCCTGGCGAACGGCGTCGGCTTGCCGCCCGAGGGTCTCCGATTTGAGAGGAAGGATGACCGCGACGTGGTTCGCTGAGGTTTCCTCCGCCTGCTGTGCGCCGGCATTGGGAATGGCGAGCGCAAGCGCAGCCACGTATAGTGAGAAATTAATTTTCCGTAAGAGCTTAAATACGTGTTGCATAGCCGTTCTCTCGATAGCGTTGAGGCAGGATTATATGTGCTCGCTACGCCGATAGGTAACCTGCGGGACATCACCTTGAGGGCCTTGGATGTCTTGTCCGCCGTTGATCTGATCGCCGCCGAGGACACTCGGGTTACGCGACATCTTCTATCGCACTACGGACTAAGCGCAAAGATTGTCTCTTTGCGTGAACACAACGAGGCCCGCGAAGCCGCGCGCCTCGTAACTTTGATGCAGCAAGGCCAATCCGTGGCGCTCGTTACCGATGCTGGAACCCCGGGGGTGAGCGACCCCGGCGCCGTCTTCGTGGGCAAGGCACGCTCCGCCGGGGTGAAGGTGTGGCCTATTCCTGGTCCCTCGGCGGCGGTTTGCGCTTTGTCCGTGCTGGGGTGGGAAAGTACGCAGTTCCTGTTCCATGGTTTCTTGCCGAGCCAAAGGCGTGCAAGGACGCAGGTGCTGGAAGCACTCAAGACCTTTCCTTATAAGCTCGTGTTCTACGAGTCACCCCATAGGATCGTGGAAACGCTGCGCGACTTGGCCGACTGCTACGGACCTAACCGCCAGTGCGCGGTTTTCCGGGAACTCACCAAGAAGTTCGAGGAGAGCAAAATCGCACCGTTGCCGGAGATCCTCGCATGGCTCGATGAGCACGCAGACCACCGGCGCGGCGAGTTCGTGCTAATAGTAGAGGGCGGGCAAGAGCAGAGCACCTCCCATGGCGTGCCGCCCGAGCGCGTGCTGGCGCTACTGTGCGAAAAGCTACCAACGAAAGAGGCGGTGCGCCTGGCGGCGGACATCACAGGTGGCAAACGCAATGAACTCTACGCCTTGGCTTTGAAATTAAAAGGTACGACCAACGAGACCTCCGATGATTGACCATATCACCCTAACAAGACCCGACGATTGGCATCTTCACCTGCGCGACGGCGAGCATATGCGGGCAGTGTTGCCCGATACGGCCAAGCGCTTTGGCCGGGCTATCGTGATGCCCAATCTGAAGCCCCCCGTCACCACGACGCAGGCGGCGCAGGCCTACCGCGAGCGCATTCTCGCGGCATTGCCTGGTGGCGCATCCTTCGAGCCGCTCATGACTGTGTACCTAACGGACAATACCCCTCCGGAGGAGATTCGCCGTGCGCACGCCAGCGGCATCGTCCATGCCGCCAAGCTCTATCCGGCGGGTGCGACCACCAATTCGGATTCTGGCGTGACCGACATAGCGAAATGCCATGGCGCCCTGGAAACCATGAGCGAAGTAGGCATGCCATTGCTCATTCATGGCGAGGTGACCGCTTCGCATGTCGATGTGTTCGACCGGGAGAGAGTTTTCATCGAGGAAACGCTGGCGGGCTTGGTTCAGCGGTTTCCCCTGCTGAAAATCGTACTGGAGCATGTGACTACGGAGGAGGCCGTCGCTTTTGTCCGCCAAGCACCCTCCACCGTTGCGGCGACTATTACCGCCCATCATCTGCTTTTGAACAGAAACGCTCTATTTCAGGGCGGGATTCGTCCCCATGCCTATTGCCTGCCCATCGTCAAGCGCGAGAAGCACCGGATTGCCTTGGTGAATGCCGCCACATCCGGCGAAAAGAAGTTCTTTTTGGGTACCGATAGCGCGCCCCACGCAAGACATACCAAGGAAAACGATTGCGGTTGCGCGGGGCTTTATACGGCCCATGCCGGGATCGAGCTCTATGCGGAAGTCTTCGACACAGCGGACGCCTTGCATCAGTTGGAGGCCTTCGCCAGTTTCAACGGAGCGGACTTCTACGGACTTCCTCGCAACCACGAGCAGATCTCGCTCTCGCGTAAGGGCTGGCCGGTGCCCCGGGAGATCAACTACGGTGCCAGTCAATTAGTACCGTTTCGCGCCGGAGAAACGGTTGGGTGGGGTCTTTGTTAGGAGACTCATCCCAAGAGTGTTAGGATCGAAGTGCGAAGTCGGCTGGACAGTCGCCGCGCGGTCTTTGCCGCGGGGAGGAAAGTCCGGGCTCCATAGAGCGGAATGCCGGCTAACGGCCGGACGTCGAAAGACGATGGAAAGTCCCTCCCAAGGGACCGTAGGTTGCGACCTGCTGCCGAAAAACATCGGAACGGGCGCGAAAGCGCTTGCTCACGGTGGATTGGTTCACCTACGGTGCAACAGAAAACACACCGCCCAAGCGCGTTTCCGATGCGTGCCGGTAAGGGTGCAATGGCGCGCGACACGGTAACGTGCGCGGTGGCTGGTGCAAGCTAGCTGCGGGTAAGAGCCCACCGCGTCGCCAGTAACGGTGACGGCATGGCAAACCCCATTCGGAGCAAGACCAAATAGGAGGGCATTGGCGTGGCTCGCGCCGCTCTCGGGTAGGTCGCTTGAGCCACCGGGTAACTGGTGGCCTAGAGGAATGACTGTCACGGAGGTTCGCCTCCGAACAGAACCCGGCTTACAGGCCGGCTTCGCCCTTTACGCCAACCAACGTCTAGCAACCTGCCTTTCTGGCTTGCTTGTGCCCGCCGTGCACGCGGATCTCGCGCCGCGAATTCACTTGAGAAAAAGATCACAACCGGTTGATTTGTGAACCTCTATAAATTTATGCTGCGTAGCAGCATAAATTTATGCTAAGCGCTTGTCCTAAAAACGAAAAGGTTGATTGACCCCGGGCATATTTTTCTCTTATAGTGGAGCCAAGTGGAGTTTAGTGGGTAATTGTGGAGATTTTGGGTGGGTTTAGAGGGCAATTGAATTGATGGCGAGCCAAAAAGAGGGAAAGTGTGTTCAGGGGCGTCACTCGGCTAACGTTGGATAGTAAGGGCCGGCTGGCCATTCCATCCAAGAGCCGCGACGTTATCGTGGCTCAGGCTGGTGGCCGCCTAATGGCGACGGCTGCATCGCATTCGTGCATTCTGCTCTATCCGGAACCCGAATGGTTGGTGATTGAGGAGCGGGTAAACAGTCTTCCTTCCACGAACCCGCAAGTCGAGGCGTTGCAGGATTTGCTGATTGGCAATGCGCGCGAGCTCGAATTGGATAGTGCGGGACGCATCCTCGTGCCTCCCGAATTGAGGGAGTTTGTTGGATTGGCCAAGGATGTTTGCCTGGTTGGACGGGGAAAAAAATTCACGCTGTGGGACAGCGAGAAATGGAACGCTCGAATGGACGAGGCCATCTCCTTGCAGCAGGGCGGCCTGGGTCCGCAGTTCGACATTTCCTTGTGACTGGCAATGCGCACGAACCCGTACTACTCGCCGAGGCCATTGAAGCACTCGCAATCGAACCCCAGGGGATATATCTCGACTGCACCTTCGGGCGCGGCGGCCACAGCCGGGCCATTCTGTCACGGCTGGGAAGCGCGGGCAGGCTCATCGCCCTGGACCGTGACCCGGACGCCGTCCGGTTCGCATCTGCCATGGAGGACCCGCGCTTGAAGGTCCTGCATTCTTCTTTTGGCGATCTGGATGAGGCCTTGGCTGCCGCTGCTGTTCACGACATCCATGGCGTCTTATTCGATCTGGGCGTGTCGTCCCCCCAATTGGGCAATGCGGCGCGCGGAATGAGTTTTCGGCTCGACGGGCCCCTTGACATGCGCATGGATACCACGCGCGGGGCCACGGTATCGGAATGGTTGTCGAAGGTTTCGGAATCCCAACTTCACGAGGTGATCAAGGAATATGGCGAGGAACGGTTTGCTGGGAAGATTGCAAGAGCGATTGTTGCGGCTAGGGCGCGGGGACCCATCCTTTCCACCCGGGAGCTTGCCCAGATCGTGGCGTCCGCTGTCCCATCGCGCGAGCCCGGGCAGGACCCGGCGACGCGTACATTCCAAGCTCTTCGGATTTTCATCAATCAAGAGCTTGAGGAGTTATCGAGAGGCCTAGCCCAAGCCATGGCGCATTTGCGGATTGGAGGGCGTATGGTCGTCATCAGCTTTCATTCCCTGGAAGACCGGATCGTCAAGCGCTTCTTCCAGCAAGAATCCAAACCTCGGGGTGTTCCCGAGCGCCTGCCCCTTCGCGCCAGTGAGTTACCCCAGCCCAGGCTAAGAACGCTGAGCCGGGCGATTCGCCCCTCTAAGGAAGAGGTTGCACGCAACCCCAGGTCTCGCAGCGCGGTGATGCGCGTGGCCGAAAGGCTCGCGGCATGACCAAGGTGACGGCGGTGCTTCTGGCGATCCTCCTGTCTAGTGCCGCGGGCTTGGTGACCTCGCAGCATCAAGCCCGCAAACTCTATGCGGAACTGGAAAGAGAGCAGCAGACCACCAAGCAAATCGAAGTGGAATGGGGGCAGCTGCAGATCGAGCAAAGCACATTCAGCATGCACTCGCATATCGAGAAGGTGGCGGCTTCGCGCTTGCGCATGGCTACTCCCGCGGGCCAACAGGTGCAGATGCTTTACCTGCCACGCGGCGGTACACCATGAAGCCCACCGCCAACCCCGCTTTGCGCTTGAAGTTGCCCGTGGGCCGGTCACGTTTCGTCGTGGGTGGAATCTTGCTGGCTTTCGCGGGGCTTTGCGGGCGGGCCTTCTATCTGCAGATCATGCAAGATGAGTGGCTGCAGCAAAAAGGGGCCAGCGCGTACACCCGCGTCATCACGCTGCCAGCCCATCGCGGAATCATCGCCGACCGCCATGGGGAACCGCTCGCCGTCAGTGCTCCGGCGGAATCGGTTTTCGTAAGCCCTGGCGATGTGAATATGGGAGATGACGAGCGGCGCAATCTGGCCAAACTGCTCGGCATGGATCACCAGGAAATTGCCAAGCGCTTGGCCGTGCACGACCGGGAATTCGTTTACCTCAAGCGCCGCTTGCCACCCGAGACCGCCGCGGAGGTGGTGCGCATGAATTTGTCCGGAGTGTTCTTGAAACGGGAATACAACCGCTTTTATCCGGCGGGCGAAGTGAGCGCGCAGTTGCTCGGCATCAGCGATGTCGATGACCGCGGCCAGGAAGGAATGGAGCTGGCGTACCAAAACTGGCTAAAGGGTGCGCCCGGAAGCCGGCATGTCATACGCGATCGCAAGGGGCGCATCGTGGAGGACGTGGAAAAGCTGCGCCCGCCCCGCAACGGGCGCGATCTCACCTTGAGCATCGACAGCAAGTTGCAGTACCTGGCCTACCGCGAATTGCGCGCGGCGGTGTCCAAGCACAAGGCCAAGGCCGGAGCCATCGTCGTGCTGGACGTGAAGACGGGCGAGGTGCTGGCGCTCGCCAACGTGCCCACCTTCAATCCCAACAACCGCGAAAAACTCGACCGCGAGCGAACGCGCAATCGCGCCGTCACGGATTTATTCGAACCCGGTTCCACGCTCAAGCCCTTCACCGTCGCGGCTGCCTTGGAAGCCGGCAGCGTCGAGCCGGAAACGCTGGTGGAAACAGGCCCTGGTGTACTGCAGGTGGGTAACCGCCAAATTCACGACGCCCACCCGGAAGGCCTGCTGACGGTTTCCCAGGTCATTCAAAAATCCTCCAACGTCGGGATCGCCAAGATCGCCTTTGGCTTTCCCGCGGAGAAGCTCTGGGGCGTTTTGTCCGGCGCGGGGTTCGGCACTTTGCCAGGAAGCGGTTTTCCCGGAGAAGCAGGCGGAATACTGTGGCCCTACAGGAGCTGGAAACCCATCCAGCATGCCACCATTTCCTTCGGCCATGGAATTTCCGTGAGCCTCGTGCAATTGGCGCGAGCCTATACGCTATTCGCGACCGGCGGCCAGTTGCAACCCCTGCACCTGCTGCGCCACGACGAACCCGTTGCCGGCCGTCAAGTGATTTCCGCGCGTACCGCGAACACCGTGCGCCAGATGATGGAGTCCGTGGTGAGCGCCGATGGTACGGCGGTGCTTGCACGCGTGGCGGGTTACCGCGTTGCGGGCAAGACCGGGACCGCTCACAAGATCGAGAACAAAGGCTATTCGGCCCACCGTTACGTGGCGTCCTTCGTGGGGCTAGCGCCGGTGTCCGATCCGCGATTGATCGTGGCGGTGATGATCGATGAACCCGGCGGCCACGAGTATTACGGCGGACAAGTCGCCGCCCCCGTCTTTAGCGAAGTGATGGGTGCGGCTCTACGCGCTTTGGGCGTGGCTCCCGACGATTTTCTTGGGCCTGGATTGGGCGTGCAAGCGGCACTGCCAAAGGAAAAGGCGTGATGGCGCGTGCCACAGTGCTTCCAGGGGCGCTCGCCGCGCTCGGCGTGGATCTCACGCGCATGGTGGCCGATAGCCGGCGCGTGCGCGCGGGCGATGTTTTTGTCGCGCTGCCCGGCATGCGCCATGATCCCCGGCTGGATATTCCGCATGCGATTTCGGCGGGTGCGGCTGCCGTGATTTGGGAGCAAGACGGATTTCAGTGGCGCGAGGAATGGCGCGTTCCAAATTTGCCCGTGCGCGGATTGCGCAAGGTGCTGGGCGAATTGGTGTCCCATGGGCTTTCGCATCCTTCGCGGAAAATGTGGGTGGCCGGTGTGACCGGGACCAATGGCAAGACCTCCTGCAGCCAATGGCTTGCGCACAGCCTCACGCAATTGGGCCGGCGCACCGCCGTGATTGGCACCTTGGGCAATGGATTTCCGGGCGAGCTTTCACCGGCTTCCCACACCACCCCGGATGTCGTTACCTTGCACCAACTGCTGGCGGATTATCTGAACCACGGGGCCGCGAGTGTCGCGATGGAAGTATCCTCTCATGGCCTGGATCAAGGCCGGGTAGACGGCGTGCAATTTAGTGCTGCCCTCTTCACCAATCTCACACGCGATCATTTGGACTATCACGGCAGCATGGAGCGTTATGGCGCCGCCAAGGCAAAACTCTTTGCCTGGCCTACGCTCAAGCACGCAGTGGTGAACTTGGACGACGAATTTGGCGCGAACCTCGCCGCCCGTCTGGACCGGGGTGCGCTGGAGGTGATGAGTTACGGCATTGGCAAAGGAGAAATATCCGGCCACCGCTTGGATTTGTCCAGCCGGGGCCTACGGCTGGAAATCGAAACACCCTGGGGAAAGAGCGAAATCGAAAGCCAATTACTCGGGGGCTTCAATGCCAGTAATCTGCTTGGAGTTCTTGGCATGTTGCTGGCGGCTGGGGTGAGTCTTTCCGATGCAACGAGGGCGTTGTCCGCCATGCAACCGGTGCCCGGTCGTTTGCAAATCGTCCGGGAAGGGCAAGGCCCCTTAGTGGTGGTGGATTATGCTCATACTCCCGATGCGCTGGAGAAAGTGCTTCAGACTTTGGCGGACATAAAACCTGACGGCGCGCGCTTGATCTGCGTACTTGGTTGCGGCGGAAATCGCGATCCGGGCAAGCGGCCTCTCATGGGCGAGATCGCCACGCGCTTGGCCGATCTCACTGTTGTGACAAGCGATAATCCGCGAGATGAAGAGCCCCTGAAAATTATCGAGAGCATCATCGGAGGCGCCCATGGCAATTACCGGGTGCAAGCCGATCGCGCAGCCGCGATTCATTGCGCCATCGAAGAAGCCCAGCCCAACGATATCGTTCTGCTCGCCGGCAAGGGCCACGAAACTTACCAGGAGATTCGCGGCGAGCGTTTGCCTTTCGACGATGTAGCGGTGGCGAGAACTTTCTTGCGGCGGCAGCATGCTTGATCTCAAAGAAGCTGCGGGGGCACTGAACGGACAATTACTCGGCGAGAACGCGCGCTTCGGCGGTGTAACGACCGATAGCCGCCAGATGAACGCGGGCGATCTGCTGGTGGCCATCCGTGGCGAGCGCTTCGACGGGCACGCCTTCGTGGCCGATGCGCTGGGCGCAGGTGCTGCGGGCGCTATCGTCGATGCACAAGGCGCGGCGCAAACCGATGCGCGTCCACTCGTCGTCGTGGCCGATACGCGCTTGGCGCTGGGCCGTTTAGCGGCCCACTGGCGCGCGCAATGGCACGGCACACTGGTCGCGGTGACTGGGAGCAACGGCAAGACGACCGTCAAGGAAATGATCGCGGCCATCCTGCGTGCCCACGCGGGTGCGGATGCGGTGCTGGCCACGACGGGAAACCTCAACAACGATATCGGCATGCCCCAGATGCTCTTGCGCCTGCGCGCTCAGCATCGCTACGCGGTGATCGAGATGGGGATGAATCATCTGGGCGAGATCTCCTACCTCACTGGGCTTGCGCACCCAAGCGTAGCCCTGATCAACAATGCAGGCACCGCCCATATAGGTGAACTGGGGTCGCGGCAAGCCATCGCGCAAGCCAAGGGGGAAATTTTCGAGGGCCTGGACAAAGAAGGAGTGGCCATCATCAATGCGGATGATGATTTTGCCGGCTATTGGCGCGGTCTCCTCGGCGCGCGGCGCGTGGTGGAATTTGCCTTGGATGCGAAGGCAGCCGTCACGGCGAAGGTGAGTGCTTTATCCCCGCTTGTTCGAATGCAAGCCAGCATGGGCCAAGAGAATTTCCCGGTGGAGGTGCAAGCCCCAGGCCGGCACAACGCCATGAACGCGCTGGCGGCCGTGGCGGTGGCTTGTGCGCTTGAAGTGCCCGCCGAAGCAATGCGCACTGGTCTGGCTCGTTATCAAGGAGTCAAAGGCCGCTTGCAAGGTAAGCGTGGCGCGGGGGGGGCGGCGATCATCGACGACACCTATAACGCCAACCCGGACTCCGTGAAGGCGGCCATCGATGTGCTCGCCCAATGCCAAGGCGAGCGCGTGCTCGTACTCGGCGATCTGGGCGAATTGGGCGCGCTGTCGGTGTCCTTGCACCGCGAAGCCGGACAGGCCGCCAAGGCGGCGGGGCTTGATCGCATGTACACCTTGGGAGAGGCGAGCGCCCATGCGAGCGAAGCCTATGGCCAAGGCGCGCGCCATTTTCGCGAGCTGGGCGATCTGGTGGCGGCGGTGCGCGCCGAACTTACTTCTAACACGACGGTACTGGTGAAAGGTTCTCGTTTCATGCGTATGGAAAGAGTGGTCGAGGCTTTGGGTGAGGATGCGGCGTTCGCCGCGGGAGGGCGCACCTAATGTTGCTATGGCTGGCGCAGTGGTTAGGGCAGGACGTGCGTGCCTTCAATGTGTTTCAGTACATTACGTTGAGGGCGGTGCTCGCCACCATGACGGCGTTGCTGATCTCCTTCTTTGTGGGCCCTGCCATGATTCGCAAGCTCACCGCCTACAAGATCGGGCAGTCGGTGCGCGACGATGGGCCGCAAACCCATTTGGCCAAGGCGGGTACGCCGACGATGGGCGGTGCACTGATCTTGGTTTCCATTGGCATTACCACCCTGCTGTGGGCGGATCTGAGCAACCGCTTCGTGTGGGTGGTGCTGGCCGTGATTCTGGGCTTCGGCGCCATAGGCTGGGTGGACGACTATAAGAAGGTCGTGCACCGCAATCCGAAGGGGATGCCCGCGCGCTCCAAGCTCTTCTGGCAATCGATGGTGGGATTCACGGCGGCGGCCTTCATCGCCTTCAGCGCCGATTTGCCGGCGCAAAAGGAATTCATCGTGCCTTTCTTCAAGCAGGTGGCCTATCCGCTGGGCGTGGTGGGGTTCATCGGCATGACTTACTTCGTCATCGTGGGAACGAGCAACGCCGTCAATCTCACCGACGGTCTGGATGGCCTTGCCATCCTACCCACCGTGATGGTCGGAAGCGCGCTGGGCATATTTGCCTACGTGGCGGGTAACGCGGTGTTTTCCAAATATCTTGGATTTCCTTACATCCCGGGCGCGGGAGAGCTCGCCATCATATGCGCTGGCATTGCCGGCGCGGGGCTTGGCTTTCTATGGTTCAACGCCTATCCGGCGGAAGTATTCATGGGAGACGTGGGCGCGCTCGCCTTGGGCGCCGGCCTAGGGGCAATCGCGGTGATCGTGCGCCAGGAGATCGTGCTCTTCATCATGGGCGGAGTGTTCGTCGCCGAGACCGTTTCGGTGATGTTGCAGGTGGCATCCTTCAAGCTGACGGGCAAGCGCATGTTCCGAATGGCGCCGATTCACCACCACTACGAACTCAAGGGCTGGAAAGAAAACCAGGTGGTGGTGCGCTTCTGGATTATTTCCATGATGCTGGTGCTGGTGGGACTCTCGACTTTGAAACTGCGTTGATGAATTTGGCGGGGAAACGGACCTTGGTTTTGGGACTGGGGATGACTGGAATGTCCATGGTGCGCTGGCTTAAGGCAGCCGGTGCGCAGGTGCGCGTGGCCGATACGCGGCGCGACCCTCCCAACGCGGAGCAGCTCCAGACGCACTATCCGGATGTGGGCTTGGCAAGCGGGCCGTTTTCGCCGCCGTCTTTCGAGGGTGTGGATTTGCTGGCCGTGAGTCCGGGAGTGCCTATCTCCGAGCCTCTCGTACGCAAATCCGCGGCCGCGGGTATTCCCGTGGTGGGGGATGTGGAGCTTTTCGCGCAGGCGCAACCAAGTCTCGCACCCGCGCCGGTGCTTGCCATCACCGGTTCCAACGGCAAGAGCACCGTTACGGAATTGGCTGGCGCCATGTGCCGTAATGCCGGAATGAACACCGTGGTCGCGGGTAACATTGGGATTCCGGTGCTCGACGCCTTGGCCCAAGCGCGCACCTCCAAACCTGGCGTTTTCGTGCTGGAACTCTCCAGCTTCCAATTGGAGACGACCGCTTCCCTGAACGCCGCGGCGGCCGCCTGTCTTAACCTGAGTGAAGACCATCTGGACCGTTACGACGGCATGGCGGATTACGCTGCCGCGAAGGAGCGAATTTTTCGCGGAACTGGCGTGCAAGTCATCAATCGCCAGGATCCCCTGTGCTCGCGCATGGCGCAACCCGGCAGGCGCGTCTCCAGTTTTGGATTGGATGCTCCTCGCGGCTCAAACGAATGGGGAATTCACACGGACCAATCCGCTGCATGGCTCGCAGAGGGAGGCCGGCGGTTGTTTCCAGTGAGCGGCATGCGGCTTGCCGGTATGCACAATGCCGCCAATGCGCTGGCCGCGCTCGCTCTGTGCCGCGGAATTGGACTTCCCTACGAACCTTTGCTCGCCACCTTGCGCGAATTCCAAGGACTGCCCCACCGCGTGCAGAAAATCGCAGAGATTAACGGCGTGAGTTTCTTCGATGACTCCAAGGGCACCAACGTCGGTGCCACGGTGGCCGCGCTGTCGGGTTTTACCCAGCCCACGGTGCTCATCGCCGGGGGAGATGGCAAGGGCCAGGAATTCTCGCCGCTGCAAAAGCCAGTGCGTGACCGAGCGCGCGCGGTGGTACTGATCGGGCGCGATGCCGGGCGCATCGAAGCGGTGCTTCAAGGCAGCGGCGTTCCCCTCATGCGTGCCATGAGCATGGAAGAAGCGGTGACAGTGGCCTATGAAGCGGCGCGGGAAGGCGACGCAGTGTTACTTTCCCCGGCGTGCGCCAGCTTCGATATGTTTCGCGACTATGAGCATCGCGCACAGGTCTACGCCGAAGCGGTGCGGCGTTTGGAGGCGCGGTGAGGAATATCTTCCGGCGCTTCTTGCGTAATGACCAAGGCGTGATCGACGAGGGCTTGTTATGGATAGCGATTCTCCTGCTGGGTATCGGCATGGTGATGGTCTACTCCGCCTCCATCGCCATCGCCGAAGCCGCCCGCGGCACGGGATATCACCCGCAGTTTTATTTGATCCGGCAATCCTTCTTCGTGGCCATCGGCGCCTTGGCGGCCTACATGGTGTTTCAAATGCCGATGCGCTACTGGCAAAAGGCCGCGCCCTATCTATTCGTCTTCGCCGGCATGCTCCTGGTGGTCGTGTTGGTGCCTTTCATCGGCAAGGAGGTCAATGGCAGCCGGCGCTGGCTACCCTTGGGCGTGATCAACCTACAGCCCTCCGAATTGATGAAACTATTCGTGGTCCTCTATGCCGCCGATTACACCGTGCGCAAGGCGGCGTGGATGCACAGCTTGAGAAGAGGCTTTCTGCCGATGTTTTCGGTGATGTTCGCCGTGGGAGTGCTCTTGCTCATGCAGCCGGACTTCGGTGCCCTGGCCGTCATCGCAGCAATCGCCATGGGCATACTGTTTCTGGGTGGCATGAACTGGCGCTTGTTCGCCTCGCTTTCCGTGTTCTTGGTGGCGGGCCTATTCGTCGTGGCTCTTACATCGCCTTACCGCTTGCAGCGCATGGTGGGATTTTGGGATCCCTTCAAGGACTACTTCGGAAAGGGTTATCAATTGAGCCATGCGCTCATCGCCTTCGGGCGCGGTGAATGGTTGGGTGTGGGTTTGGGCGCGAGCGTGGAAAAGCTGTTTTATCTGCCCGAGGCCCACACGGATTTTCTATTGGCGGTGATCGGAGAAGAGCTGGGCTTCGTCGGTGTGCTGGTGGTAGTCGCGCTGTTCGCTGCCATGGTGTGGCGTGCCTTCGCCATCGGTTCGCAAGCGGCGCAACTCGAACGTTATTTTTCGGCCTTGGTGGCGCAAGGCACCGCCATTTGGCTGGGGGTCCAAGCGGTCATCAACATGGGCGTGAACTTAGGTGTGTTGCCCACCAAGGGTTTGACGCTGCCATTCTTGAGTTTCGGAGGTAGCGGGTTGGCGGCCAACTGTTGCGCGCTTGCCCTCGTGCTACGCGTGGATTACGAAAACCGCCAGCTCATGCGAGGCCGTTCCTTATGACCCGAACCCTCCTCATCATGGCGGGAGGTACGGGCGGCCATGTGTTTCCCGCCCTGGCCGTGGCCAGCCACTTGCGAGACAAGGGCTGGCGCGTGGTGTGGTTAGGCGCCAAGACCGGCATGGAGGCAACGCTGGTCCCGCAGCATGGTTATGAAATGGCTTGGGTACGTTTCTCTGGATTACGGGGTAAAGGTTTCGCGAGTTTCGCACTGCTGCCCCTGAACTTGTTGATCGCCTTCTGGCAGTGTGCAAAAGCGATTTTTCGGATTCGTCCTAACGTGGTACTGGGCATGGGCGGTTATGTTTCCTTCCCTGGCGCAATGATGGCCTCATTGCTCAACCGGCCGCTGGTGATTCATGAACAGAACGCCATCGCGGGATTGGCCAACCGCACGCTCGCGCACGTTGCCGATCGTGTGTTGAGCGGATTCCCGGGCGTGTTGAAAAAGGCGCAATGGACCGGCAATCCGGTGCGCGCGGAGATCCAAGCGCTGCCGCCACCGGAGCAGCGCTACGGATTACGCCAGGGGCCACTGCGCATCCTGGTGGTAGGCGGCAGTCTCGGAGCCCAGGCTCTCAACGAGACAGTGCCGCAATCCTTGTCCATGATTGCGCAGACCCAGCGCCCGCTGGTGGTTCATCAAGCAGGCAAAAAGCACATTGACGAATTGCGCGCGGCCTACGCCCGCGCACAGGTTCAAGGCGAGGCCGTGGACTTCATCGCAGACATGGCGAAAGCTTATGGCGAATGCGATTTGGTGATCTGCCGGGCGGGTGCTCTGACTTGCGCCGAATTGGCGGCTGCTGGAGTCGCCAGCGTGCTCGTACCGTTTCCTCATGCGGTGGACGACCACCAGACCCACAATGCGCGTTTCCTGGAGAAGGCCGGCGCGGCCATATTGCTGCCGCAGCCTGAACTCGCGCCCAAGAAGCTGGCCGATCTGCTGATGAGTTTTAGCCGCGAGAAATTGCTCGGCATGGCGCAACGTGCACGCGAACTGGCGCGCCCGCAAGCGACCCAGGACGTGGCGCAAGTATGCGAGGCCCTGGCCGCATGAAGCACAAGGTCAAGCACGTTCACTTCGTTGGAATCGGCGGTGCTGGCATGAGCGGCATCGCGGAGGTGCTGCTCAATTTGGGTTACCGCATCAGCGGTTCGGATCTGGGCGAAAACGCCGCAACCGAGCGCTTGCGAAGATTGGGTGCCCATGTGTACCGCGGCCATGATATCGCCCACATTAAAGGGGCCGACGCTATCGTGGTGTCCACGGCGGTCAAGAACGATAATCCGGAAGTAAACGCCGCGCGCGCCCACCGAATTCCCGTGGTGCCGCGGGCGTTGATGCTGGCGGAGCTTATGCGGTTGAAGCAGGGCGTGGCGGTGGCGGGCACCCACGGCAAGACCACGACTACCAGCTTGATCGCGAGTGTGCTGGCTGAAGGCGGTTTGGATCCAACCTTCGTCATCGGCGGGCGGTTGGAGGCGGCCGGCGCTCACGCGCGTTTGGGTACGGGAGAGTTCATCGTAGTAGAGGCGGACGAGTCCGATGCCTCGTTCCTGTATCTGCAGCCTGCGTTGTCGGTGGTGACCAACATCGACGCGGATCACATGGAAACCTACGGCCACGACTTCAGCCGGCTGCGCCAGGCTTTTCTCGAATTTATCCAGCGCCTGCCTTTCTATGGCGTGGCGGTCCTGTGCGTGGATGATGCGAATGTGCGTAGCCTGGTTCCGCTCATCGCCAAACCCATGGTGACCTATGGCTTGAGCGAACACGCGCAAGTGCGCGCGACCGGCATCAAGGCCAGCGGGTTGTGCATGCACTTTGACGTGGAGATACGCTCCGACCGGCCCGGCGGTCCCGTCGAACAGCGCTTTCCGGTCACGCTCAATTTGCCCGGCGTGCACAACGTGCAAAATGCCTTGGCCGCCATCGCCGTGGCGGTGGAATTGGGCGTTTCGGCGGACAAGATTGCAAAGGCCTTGGCGGAGTTCAAGGGTGTGGGCCGGCGCTTCCAGCGCTATGGCGAGATTGCGTTGCCGGGCGGGGGGCACTACACCTTGATCGACGATTACGGCCATCATCCCGTGGAAATGGCCGCAACCTTGGCCGCGGCCCGCGGCGCTTTTCCGGGACGCCGGCTGTTGCTGGCCTTTCAGCCTCATCGCTACACGCGTACGCGCGATTGCTTCGAGGATTTCGTGAAGGTGCTCTCCACCGCTGATGGGTTGTTGCTGGCCGAAGTCTACGCGGCAGGCGAATCGCCCATTGTCGCGGCCGATAGCCGTGCGCTGGCGCGAGCCCTGCGCGTGGCGGGCAAAGTCGAACCGGTATTCGTGGAGCAGGTGAGCGAACTCCCCGGCGCCATCACCGCCGCCGCGCAACCAGGCGATGTCGTGGTCATCATGGGCGCGGGCTCCATCGGCGCCGTGCCGGGGTTGCTAGCCCAACCGGTGACACGGGAGGCTGCATGAACATGGCGGAAATCGAACAAATCTCGGCACACGGACTGGCCGGCGATTTTCGCCTGCGCGAACCCATGCACCGCCACACCAGCTGGCGCGCGGGCGGAACAGCCGATCGCGCCTACTTGGCCAAAGACCTCGCCGATTTGCAGCGTTTCATTTGCACAATTCCGCGCGATGAACCCGTGTACTTCGTGGGCCTGGGCAGCAATCTCCTGGTGCGTGATGGCGGGCTACGCGGGACCGTGGTGTTCACCCATTGGGCCTTGCGGGAACTGGCGCTCGATGCGGAGGATCCGTCGCTCATTTACGCGCAAGCAGGCGTGGCGAGCCCCAAGGTGGCGCGTTTTGCCGCCATGCATGATTTCGAGGGTGCTGAATTTCTCGCCGGGATTCCCGGGACCCTCGGTGGCGCCCTTGCCATGAATGCGGGTTGCTATGGCTCGGAAACCTGGGAGGTGGTGGAGCGCGTGCTGGCCTTGGGCCGCGATGGCGAGTTGAGAATGCGCACGCGCGAGGATTTCCAGATCGGTTATCGCACCGTGGTCCCTCGCTTTGGCGGCGAGGAATGGTTTGCCGCGGCGTGGCTGCGCATTTCAAAGGGCGATGGTCAGCGCTCGCGCGGCCGCATGAAGGAGCTTTTACAGCGCCGTATCGCCTCGCAACCGTTGGACTTACCCAACGCGGGGTCTGTGTTTCGTAATCCGCCGGGAGATTTTGCCGCGCGCTTGATCGAATCCTGCGGATTGAAGGGCAGGCGTCGCGGCGGTGCCCAGGTCTCGCGCAAGCACGCCAATTTCATCGTCAACACGGATCGCGCCAGCGCCGCGGATATCGAAGGTCTCATCGAGGAGGTGCGCGCAACGGTGAGGGCAAAACATGGCGTGGAACTGGAGCGCGAAGTGCGAATTATCGGAGAGAGGACATGACGTCCACGGGGGCGAATGACTTTGGTAAGGTTGCGGTGCTGTTTGGCGGGAAATCCGCCGAACGAGAAATTTCCCTGTTGTCCGGCAACGCCGTACTGGCGGCATTGAAGAGTGCGGGCGTGGATGCCCACGCCTTCGATCCCGCGCAGCGGGGCTTGCACGAACTGAAGACCGAGAAATTCGAGCGTGTTTTTATCGCGCTGCATGGCCGCTATGGAGAAGATGGCACCGTGCAAGGTGCCCTGGAGTTGTTGGGTATTCCCTATACCGGGAGCGGCGTCATGGCCTCTGCCTTGTGCATGGATAAAGTTCGAACCAAGATGGTGTGGGTGGCGGCCGGGTTGCCCACGCCGCGCTGGGAAGTGCTCTCTTCGAAGAGCGACTGGAACGCCGTGGCGAAGAAGTTGGGCCTTCCTCTCATCGTGAAACCGGCGCGCGAAGGTTCCACCATTGGCCTGACCAAGGTGACCGGCGCGGACCAATTGGAGGAAGCCTATCGTGCGGCCGCCCGCCACGATCCGCTGGTGCTCGCCGAAGAGTTCGTGGAAGGCGTCGAACTGACCGCCGCCTTCCTGGGCGAGCGTGCCTTGCCCTTGGTTCGCATCGAGGCGCCGCAGGGCAACTACGATTATCACAACAAATATTTCAGCGACGAGACCCGCTACCACTGCCCGAGCGGACTGCCGCCGAAGCAGGAGAAAGAAATCCAAGATACGGTGATGCGATCGGCCCATGTGCTGGATTGCCGCGGATGGGGACGCGCCGATCTAATTTTGCGCGCCGGCGGTAGCTACGCGTTGCTGGAAATCAACACTTCGCCTGGTATGACCGGGCATAGTTTGGTGCCCATGGCGGCAAAGGCCGTGGACATATCCTTTGGCGAATTGGTACTGCGCATCCTGGAGCTGGCGCGTGTGGGATGACCCCCAAAAATTAAATCGCATTTCAAGCCTTTTGCGGCTTTTATTTGTGCTGCTCTCGTTGTATGCTCTCGTCATCTTCGTGGTGCGCTTACCGGTCTTCCCTTTGCGGGAAGTGCAGATACAAGGCGGAGTCCTCCACACATCGCAAGAACAAGTTGGCGCGCTACTTAATTCAAACTTCAGAGGGAATTTCTTCACCTTCGATCTCGGGCGGCTGCGAGATTCTTTCTTGCTCTTGCCCTGGGTACGCTCCGCCACGGTACGCAGGGTATGGCCCGGCCGCCTGGATGTCTCCATCGAGGAACACGACGTGCTGGCACGCTGGGGAGAGCACGCGCTGGTGAATTCCTTCGGAGAAATCTACGAAGCGGCGAGCGACCGCATGCTCCCGGTGTTCCGCGGCCCGGAGGGCTCCTCCGCCGAGGTCACTCAGCGGTTCCACGAATTCAATGAGGCTCTCAAGCCCCTTTCGCGGCGAGTCCAGGAAATCAAGTTAAGCGAACGGCGCGCATGGACCTTGAACCTGGACGACGGCCTGGTGCTGGAGCTGGGGCGCGAAGACTACCAGGCACGCCTCGCACGCTTTGTACCGGCTTACGCCCTGGCGCTTGCGAATCTCAAGGCGCAGCCCAAGCGAGTGGACTTGCGCTACCAGAACGGATTCGCAGTACAACTAGGCCACAAGGCGTAGGGGCGGGCGTGCCAGGAAAAATCTTAATGCAGGCGAAAGCGCGGTGAAGGAAAGCAAGAATCTCATCGTTGGATTGGACGTTGGCACCTCCAAGGTGGTGGCGATGGTGGCGGAGCTCAAGGACGATGGCGGCTATGACGTCATCGGGTTCGGTGTGAGTCATTCTCGCGGCCTGAAAAAAGGCGTCGTGGTGAACATCGAGTCCACCGTCACCGCGATTCAGCGTGCGCTGGAAGAAGCCGAGTTGATGGCCGATTGCAAGATCAAGGAGGTCTACACCGGCATCGCGGGAAGCCACATCAAGAGTTTCAATTCCCATGGCATGGTGGCCATCAAGGAGCGTGAGGTATCGCAGTTCGACGTGGACCGCGTGGTGGAAACCGCCAAGGCCGTCAACATTCCCACGGACCAGCAGATTCTCCACATCCTCACCCAGGAATTCATCATCGACGGGCAGGAGGATGTGCGCGAACCCTTGGGGATGGCAGGCGTGCGCTTGGAGGTGAAGGTGCACATCGTGACCGGCGCGGTGGCGGCTGCGCAAAACATCATGAAGTGCGTACGCCGCTGCGGCCTGGAGGTTGAGGATCTGATTCTCCAACCCTTGGCCTCCGCCATGGCGGTACTGTCCGAGGATGAGAAGGACCTTGGCGTATGTTTGGTGGACATCGGCGGGGGCACCACCGACATCGCGGTGTTCACCCAGGGCGCCATCCGGCATACGGCGGTGATCCCCATCGCGGGGGACCAGATCACCAGCGACATCGCCATGGCCTTGCGCACGCCCACCAAGGAGGCGGAAGAAATCAAGCAGCGCCACGGATGCGCCCTGCGCGAGATGGCCAATTCGGGAGAAATGGTCGAAGTGCCCAGCGTGGGCGACCGCGGTTCGCGCCAGCTCTCGCGCCAGACCCTGGCCGAGGTGATCGAACCGCGAGTGGAGGAACTCTATTCCCTGGTGCAAGCCGAATTGCGCCGCAGCGGATTCGAGGAACTACTTTCCTCGGGGATCGTGTTGACGGGCGGCAGCGCCGCCATGCAGGGCATGGTGGAACTGGGCGAGGAAATATTCCATATGCCCGTGCGCATGGCGCGGCCCAATTACCAGGGCGGACTGGCCGAGGTAGTGCGCAATCCGCGCTATTCGACGGTCGTCGGTTTGTTGCTATCCGGGCTTGCGCAGCACAGACGGCAGCAATTGGTACGAATGCACGCAGCATCCTTCCGGCACGTGTTTGACCGGATGCGGACTTGGTTTCAAGGAAATTTTTAACGGCAACTTAATCGCAGCAGCGTTGTTCCCAACTATGAAAGGAGACTGGCATGTTTGAATTGTTGGATTCGGAGCCTCAAGAGGCGTTGATCAAGGTGATTGGGGTGGGTGGCTGCGGCGGAAATGCCGTGGACCACATGATCGAAGCCGGGGTGCAGGGGGTCGAATTCATTTGCGCCAACACGGACGCCCAGGCGCTCAAGCGCAACAAAGCCAAGACCTTGCTGCAGTTGGGCGGGGAGGTAACCAAGGGCCTGGGCGCCGGAGCCAACCCGGAGATCGGACGGGCCGCGGCCATGGAGGACCGCGAGCGCATCATCGAATTGATCGAAGGCGCGGATATGCTCTTTCTGACCGCGGGTATGGGCGGTGGCACCGGAACCGGAGCGGCACCCGTGGTGGCCGAGGCGGCGCGCGAGTTGGGGATTCTCACGGTTGCGGTCGTAACCAAGCCCTTTGCGTTCGAGGGCAAGCGCCAGCGGCTAGCCAACGAAGGACTCGAAGAGCTCCAGCGCCACGTGGATTCCCTGATCATCATTCCGAACGAAAAGCTCATGCAGGTTCTGGGAGAAGATATCAGCATGCTGGACGCCTTCAGGGCTGCCAACAGCGTGCTACACGGCGCGGTGGCTGGTATCGCGGAAGTGATCAACTGCCCAGGATTGGTGAACGTGGACTTCGCCGATGTGCGTACCGTGATGTCTGAAATGGGGATGGCCATGATGGGATCGAGCACGGCGTGGGGCGCGGAACGCGCGCGCGCGGCGGCTCAGCAAGCCGTGGCAAGTCCCTTGCTAGAGGACGTCAATCTTTCGGGCGCCAGGGGCGTGCTGGTGAATATCACCGCGAACATGAGCCTGAAGATGAAGGAAGTACACGACGTGATGAACGCCATTAGGGGCTTCACGGCCGAGGACGCAACGGTGATCGTAGGCACGGTTATCGACGAATCCATGGAGGATAAGCTTCGCGTCACCATGGTTGCCACCGGTTTAGGTGGCGCTGTCGGCCGGCTTCAGAGCAAGCCCTTGTCCGTGGTAAAAACCGGCACCGATAACGCGCTCATCGAAGTAGCGGATTTCCACGAGCCTGACGCACCTGCCCTAATTCGGCGGCGTAACGAACGGCAAGCGGCAGTTAATGCCATGCGCCAATCCGGTGTGGACGTCTTGGATATTCCTGCGTTTTTGCGAAGGCAGGCGGACTGACGAGGTAAGACCCGTCTCCGCCAGGAGACGGATTCATATCGCCGCGAAAGGCGGCGAAGTACTGCTAGAGGAACCTCGAACGCGATGATCAAGCAGCGTACGTTCAAGAACGTGGTGAAAGCGACCGGCGTGGGGCTGCACAGCGGAGCGAAGGTGCTCATGACGCTCAGACCCGCTCCCGCCGATTCGGGAATCGTCTTCAGGCGGGTGGATCTGGCCCACCAGGCGGACTTGCGCGCCGACGCTTACCGCGTGGGCGACACGCGCTTGTCCACCTGCATCGAGGCCTCCGGGGTGAAGGTCGCGACGATCGAACACCTGATGTCCGCCCTGTCTGGCCTGGGGATCGATAACGCCTACGTGGATCTCACGGCGGCCGAAGTGCCCATCATGGATGGTAGCGCCGGACCTTTCATTTTCCTGATCCAATCGGCGGGTATCGAGGAGCAGCCGGCGCCCAAGAAATTTATCCGTGTGCTGCGGCGCGTGGAGGTCAAGGAAGGCGACAAGTGGGTGCGCTTCGACCCCTATGAAGGCTTCAAGATGGAGTTCAGCATCGCCTTCTCCCATCCGGTATTCCAGCCATCCAAGCAACGCATAAGCGTTGATTTCTCGACCACTTCCTACATCAAGGACATCGCCAGGGCACGCACCTTTGGTTTCATGCAGGACGTGGAGACCATGCGCGCCCAAGGTCTAGGTTTGGGCGGGAGCCTGGATAATGCCGTGGTCATGGACGATTACCGCATCCTGAATCTGGACGGGCTGCGCTACGACGATGAGTTCGTCAAGCACAAGGTCTTGGATGCCATCGGTGATTTGTATCTGCTGGGGCACCCCATCATTGGCGCCTTTAGCGCCCACAAGTCCGGCCATGCCCTGAATAATAAGCTGCTGCGCGCGCTATTGGAGACTCGTTCCGCCTGGGAGTACGTGAGCTTCGAGGAAGACAAGCAGGCGCCGTCGTACGTAGCCCTGCAAAGCCAGTTCGCTTAGCTGGTTCCCGGGCATGAGTGCTGTCGTACTCAGACTCCTAGGATTTCTGGTGCTGGCCGCTATTGCCGCTTCGGTGGTTACGTACTTTTTTACCCAAAACAGGGCCTACCTGCGATTTGCCTGGCAGATCGCAAAATACAGCGTCATCCTGATACTGATCGCCCTCGCTTTGCTTACGGTAGAGCGGATAGTTTTGTGAGGCTAACGCCGGCTCAACCGGGCCACGGCACGCCTGAGGTCCCCTTCGGGAAGGGTCGCGCTCAAGTGTTGTAATTCAGTGCGGCTCGATTCGCTCAGGGCAGCCGGGGTTCGTATTGCGGCGGGGCGGGGGGGGGTCGGTTGCATGCCTATCTGGATTCCAGTAAGGTTCGGCCACCGCATTCGTAGTTCTTGCAATATCCTGGGTGCGAGGTTGCGCAGCTTGGCCGCCACGGCCGCCGTGTCGGCCTGAATAAAAAGGGTGCTCCCTTGTTCATGGGACACCCGGCTGCGCGCGGCGAGCTCCGGCGCGACAAATCTCCCGTAGAGATTTTGCAACGCAATGAGTGTTCGTACCCGCTCCATCGCTGAGCCGGTGGCGGTCAAGGAATCCAGCATATGACCGATAGATCGTAATGGACCCATGTTCAACTACTCGATTGGGGGAACAATGAATATTATTCTAGTCTCCAACCGGTTCTCCAGGTCTCGCACCCTCACCCTTTCCCTTGGGCAGGTCGCGATGATCGGAATCGCGGTTGCCCTTCTGGGCGCCGCACTGTTCGGAGCGGCCTACTATTTTGTGCTTCGGCATGCCGTCGACGACCGCAATCCGCTGCTCCAGGAAATGGTGCGGGAAGCCCAAGCCCACGAAACCCAGCGTGCGCAAACCTATGTGAGGGATAGCCTAAATTCCATGGCCGTGAAGTTGGGCGAATTGCAAGCCCACATACTGCGCCTCAATACCGTGGGAGAGCGCTTGTCCAAGGCGGCTGGAATGAAACCGCAGGAGTTCCAATTTGACCGCCCTCCTGGCCAAGGCGGCGCGGATCCCGGCGCGGGTGGCGGCGCGGTGAGCATGGGAGATTTGAAACGCAAGATAGATGAATTGTCGCAATCTCTGGAGCAACAATCCGATCGCATGGGGCTACTCGATGTGGCCTATACCCGTTCCAGCGCGCAGAAGCAATTCGTTCCCTCCGCCAGACCGCTGCCTGGCGGTTTCTACTCGTCAAACTTCGGCTGGCGCATCGATCCCTTCACTGGTCACAACACGTTCCATGAAGGGATTGACTTCATGGCAAAAGAGGGCACTGTCATATTGGCAGCGGCTGGCGGCGCGGTGGTTTTCGCCGACCAACATCCTCACTATGGTAAGATGGTCGAGATTGATCATGGTAACGGCCTTATCACGCGGTACGCGCACTCTTCGCGTTTGCTGGTGAAGGTTGGCGACGTGGTGGTACCAGGAAGCAAGATTGCCGAGGTGGGTAGTACCGGCAGATCCACGGGTCCTCATCTGCATTTCGAGGTCCGGCAGAGGGGCTTGGCGCTCAATCCATTGCGCTTTCTGAAGCCGCCCAGTTAGCCGGGATGTACATCGCGCGAGGGGCGGGGGATCGCAAGGTCCCTCGCCCCTCGCTGTTTTCGAGGCGGCCGTCCCCGGCACCCTAGCGTGTGCCAGAATCGAATTCGAAAATTTGCCCGCTTGGAATAATTGCATGATTGTCTCGCTGCTAAAAAAAGTATTCGGTAGCCGTAACGAGCGGCTGGTCAAACGCTACTCGCATACGGTGCGCACCATCAATGCGCTGGAACCGGCGGTGCAGTCGCTCACCGGCGAGCAATTGCGCGCAAAAACCCAGGAGTTTCGCGAGCGGTATCAAAAAGGCGAAACCATCGAGCAGCTCCTACCCGAGGCTTTCGCCGTCGTGCGCGAGGCCGCCAAGCGCGTGCTCAACATGCGCCATTTCGACATGCAGTTGATCGGTGGCATGGTGTTGCATGACGGAAGAATCGCGGAGATGAAAACCGGCGAGGGCAAGACCTTGGTCGCCACTTTGCCCGCGTACCTCAATGCCATCGCGCAAGAGGGTGTGCATGTGGTGACGGTGAACGATTATCTGGCGGCGCGGGATTCCGCCTGGATGGGGCGCGTGTACGAATTTTTGGGGTTAAGCGTGGGCGTGAACCTGCCCTTCCACGAACTCTCCCACGAGGAGCGCCAGGAAGCCAAGCGCAAGGCTTACGCCTCGGATATCACCTACGGCACCAATAACGAATTCGGTTTCGACTACCTGCGCGACAACATGGTTTACCAGACGGCCGACCGCAGCCAGCGCCGGCTGAACTATGCCATCGTGGACGAAGTGGATTCCATCTTGATCGACGAGGCGCGCACGCCCCTCATCATTTCCGGCCAGGCGGAGGACACCACCGAGCTGTACCTAAAGATCAATGCGCTGGTACCCAAACTCAGCAAGCAGGCGGAGGAGAACGGCCCCGGCGATTTCAGCGTGGACGAGAAAGCCCATCAGGTGCTGCTCACGGAGGCTGGGCACGAGCGCGCCGAAGAGTTGATGGAGAAAGCGGGGCTGCTGGCCGAAGGCACCAGCCTTTACGATGCGTCCAACATCACCTTGGTGCATCATCTTTACGCAGCACTGCGCGCACACTCGCTTTACAGCCGTGACACTCACTACGTTGTGCAGAACAACGAAGTGATCATCGTCGATGAGTTCACAGGGCGCCTGATGCCCGGACGGCGCTGGTCGGAAGGTTTGCACCAAGCAGTGGAGGCCAAGGAGGGGGTACGCATTCAGCGCGAGAACCAAACGCTGGCGTCCATCACGTTCCAGAACTTTTTCCGCATGTACAAGAAGTTGGCCGGCATGACCGGTACCGCGGATACGGAAGCCTTCGAGTTTCAGCAAATCTACAACCTCGAAACCGTGGTCATTCCGCCGCACATGCCCATGGTGCGCGAAGACCGTATGGACCAGGTCTACAAGACCAAGCAGGAGAAGCTGCAAGCCATACTAGCCGACGTCAAGAATTGCTACGAAACTGGGCAGCCCGTCCTGGTGGGGACGACATCCATCGAGAACTCCGAAGAACTGTCGGCATTCTTGGCGTCGGAGAAACTGCCGCACCAGGTATTGAACGCCAAACAGCACGCGAGCGAAGCGCAAGTCATCGCCCAGGCGGGCCGGCCCAAGATGATCACCATCGCCACCAACATGGCGGGCCGCGGAACGGACATCGTGCTCGGAGGGAATCCGGAACCTGAAATCGACACGATTCGCCTGGACGCGAACCTGTCCGATACGGACAAGGAAACCAAGACTCGCCAGGTACGCGAGAACTGGCAGGTGTTGCATAACCAAGTGGTGGCCTCCGGCGGCCTGCACATCGTCGGCACCGAGCGCCACGAATCGCGTCGCATCGACAACCAATTGCGCGGCCGCTCAGGGCGCCAGGGCGACCCCGGATCGAGCCGCTTTTATTTGTCCTTGGACGACCAGTTACTGCGCATCTTCGCCGGGGACCGCGTGCGCATGATCATGGACAAACTTAAGATGCCCGAAGGAGAGGCGATCGAGCATCCCTGGGTCACGCGCGCCATCGAGAATGCGCAGCGCAAGGTGGAGGCGCGCAACTTCGATATCCGCAAACAACTGCTGGAATACGATGACGTAGCCAACGACCAGCGCCGCGTCATCTACCAGCAGCGCAATGAATTGCTCGAGAGCAGCGACATCACCGAGGCCATCGTGGCCATGCGCGAAGGGACCCTCAACGACGCCATCAACGAATTCGTACCGCCGGGTTCCGTCGAGGAGCAATGGAACATCGCGGGATTGGAGAAAACCATGGCCGGGGAATTTTTGCTGGACCTACCCGTCCAGCAATGGTTGAAGGATGACGAAAGTCTCGATGAAGAGTCTTTGCGGGCCAAGGTCATCGAAGCGGGGCACGCCCATTACCGCACCCGCATGGAGACTGTTCCCGCCGAAGGGTTGCACCAGTTCGAGCGCAGTGTCATGTTGCAGACCTTGGACAGCAATTGGCGCGAACACCTATCCGCGCTGGATCATCTACGCCAAGGCATTCATCTGCGCGGTTATGCCCAGAAAAATCCGAAGCAAGAGTACAAGCGCGAAGCCTTCGAGCTATTCTCCGCCATGCTGGACGCCGTGCGCAACGAAGTCACGAAAGTGCTGGTCACCGTGCAAATCCGTAGCCAGGAAGACGTGGAGGCGGTGGAGGAACCCGTCGAGCTGACCAACGTGCGTTACCAACACGCCGATTTCGCTGAGGCCGAAGAGGAAGGTGAAGATGAATCGCGTCCCGAGGTGCCGTCGGAGGAGCGCAAGCCCCAGCCCTTTGTACGAGGCGGCGGCAAGGTGGGCCGTAACGATCCTTGTCCCTGTGGTTCGGGCAAGAAATACAAGCAATGCCATGGCAAACTCGCTTGAGTAATTTTCCATGGCCGTCAATCTTCTTCCTCCCAGCGAGAAAACGCTTTACCCCATAGAAGGCGTGCGGCTCGGCGTGGCCGAGGCGGGCGTGCGCAAGGCAAACCGCAAGGACCTGCTGGTGATCGAACTCACCGAGGGAAGCGAAGTGGGCGGCATGTTCACGCGCAACCGCTTTTGCGCCGCGCCCGTGGTTCTCGCCAAGCAG
This sequence comes from Burkholderiales bacterium, assembly GCA_046160525.1. Lineage (GTDB taxonomy): Bacteria > Pseudomonadota > Gammaproteobacteria > Burkholderiales > SHXO01 > SHXO01. The sequence continues at coordinate 28,110 of JBJXGQ010000191.1, read as the reverse complement.
CACTTGGCGACGGTACGAGGTATCCGGGCGTTGGTCATCAACACAGGCAATGCCAATGCCGCCACGGGGGAAGATGGTATCGCCCGGGCGCGCGAGGTTTGCAACGCCCTGGCATTGCAACTTCGAACGGATCCCGAGCAGATTTTGCCCTTCTCCACGGGAGTGATATTGGAGCCGCTACCGGCGCAACGCATCATCGCGGGATTACCCGCTGCTATCGCAAATTTAGATGGGAACGATTGGCCGGGCGCGGCGCAAGCCATCATGACCACCGACACGATTCCCAAGGCCGCTTCTCGCCGCCTTCAAATCGATGGGCACAACGTGAGCATCACCGGCATCTCCAAGGGCTCGGGGATGATTCATCCGAACATGGCCACCATGCTGGCCTTTGTGGCCACCGACGCGGGATTATCGAAGGCGTGCTTGGAGCACGCCTTGCACGAGGCCTGCGAGAAATCGTTCAACTGCGTGACGGTGGATGGAGATACTTCCACCAACGATTCCTTTATTCTCATGGCGACGGGAAAGAGCGCCGTGAACATCGAACGTAGGGAAGGTGCTGCCTTTGCCACCTTTACGCAGGCTCTCACGGAAGTGTGCGTGGAACTTGCCCAGGCAATGGCACGCGATGGAGAGGGTGCCACCAAGTTCATCACCCTTGACGTGCAAGGCGGGCGTACCCGCGAGGAATGCAAGCGCATTGGATTTGCGATCGCGCACTCTCCGCTGGTGAAGACGGCTTTCTTCGCCTCCGACCCAAACTTGGGAAGGATCTTGGCGGCCATCGGCAATGCGGGCATCGAGGATCTCGACGTTACCAAGCTGGAAGTCTATTTGGACGATGTGCGAGTCGCTTCGAAGGGCGGGCGCGACGCCGGCTACCGGGAAGAAGATGGCCAGCGTGTCATGCGCCAAGATGAAATCGTAGTGCGCGTGGTGTTACATCGCGGAGACGCAAGTGCCCAGGTATGGACTTGCGATTTCTCGCACGAATACGTCACCATAAACGCGGAATACCGGACGTAATCCGCGCTTAAATCCCATGAGTAATCTGGATTCCTTCATCGCGAGGTTGGACTCGCTCTTGGACCGGATGGAACCCCTGCTTCCTCCGGTGCAAGCGCCGCTGGATTTCGCGGCGTCCATCGCATTTCGCTGGCGCAAGCGCGGGATGCGTGGCGGCCTTGAAGCGGTGAGCGTACCGCACGGCATACGCCTGGACGATCTCAAGGGCGTTGACAGGCAGGCCGAACTGGTCGCTCGCAACTCCTTGCAATTCGTGGAGGGGCGCCCTGCCAATAACGTGTTGCTCACTGGTGCGCGCGGTACGGGCAAGTCCTCCTTGGTCAAGGCCGTGCTGAACGAATTCGCGCCGCGCGGTTTGCGTTTGGTCGAAGTGGAGAAAAACGACTTGCTCGATTTGGCGGACATCATCGAGATCCTGGTACGCCAGCCCTATCGTTTCATTTTGTTCAGCGACGACCTGTCCTTCGAGGCAGATGAGCCCAGCTACAAGGCGCTCAAGGCGGTGCTGGACGGCTCGGTGGCGGCCACGCCTGAGAACGTGCTGCTCTATGCCACTTCTAACCGGCGCCATCTCATGCCGGAGTACATGCGGGAGAATTTGGAGACCCGTTACGTGGGCGACGAAATTCACCCATCGGAGACGGTGGAGGAGAAGGTTTCGCTGTCGGAGCGATTCGGGTTGTGGGTTTCCTTCTATCCTTTTGACCAGGAAGAGTACCTGGACATCGTGCACCACTGGCTGAGGCGGCTGGGCGTGGCTGATGCGGAAAGCGCGCAAGTTCGGCTTGAAGCCTTGCAGTGGGCGCTCATGCGCGGTTCGCGCAGCGGGCGAGTGGCTTGGCATTTCGCGCGAGATTGGGCAGGACGGCACGGCGCGAGACCTTGAGCGAACGGCCAGTTACGGAAGTCTCCGCGGGGGTCTTTCTTCGCGAGGATGGCAGCTTCCTCGTGGCGCAACGGCCGCAAGGCAAACCCTACGCCGGATATTGGGAATTTCCGGGAGGCAAGGTGGAGGCGGGCGAGAGCGCGGCCCATGCCTTGGTGCGCGAACTGGAAGAAGAGCTCGGCATCGAGCCCCTCGAATACTATCCTTGGATAACGCGTACCCATCGCTACGAGCACGCCACCGTGCGGCTACGGTTTTTTCGCATTACGCGCTGGCGCGGGGATTTCGTGTGCCGGGAATTCCAGCAAATTACTTGGCAGCAAAGCGGTGCGCCGGGGGTGGCACCCATGTTGCCCGCCAACGGGCCGGTGATGCGTGCCCTGGAATTGCCTTCTCTACTGGGAATTTCTCAGGCAACGCAGTTAGGTGCCGCCGCGTTTGGCGAACGCCTTCACCAGTCTCTTTCGGCGGGCTTGCGTTTCGTCATGCTGCGCGAGAACACCTGGACGGAAGAGTTCCTACTGGCATACGGCCGCGATGTATTGAACCGCTGCCGGCAATCTGGCGCGCTTGTGGTTGTCAATGGCGCTGCGGAGCTTGCGCAAAAACTGGGTGCCGATGGCGTACATTTGACCTCGCGGCGCTTGATGGAGGCGGTCCAACGCCCGGAATCGAAGTGGTGCGGCGCGTCCTGCCACGATGCCGAAGAACTTGCCCAAGCCGCTCATCTAGGTCTGGACTATGTCGTACTCGGGCCGGTACAACCGACGCTTAGCCATCCAGGCCAGCCAGCTTTGGGATGGGCGCGATTCGGCGCGCTAGTTCGCGACTACCCGCTCCCTGTCTATGCCTTGGGAGGATTGAATGCTTCGAATGTGCGCGAGGCCTGGAGTCACGGCGCGCACGGCATCGCCATGATGCGCGCGGCGTGGCACGCCTAGTTGCCGGGCGTGCCTTCGGGGTCCGGTTCCTGGTCCGCCGGGACACGATAGGACTCCGTGGCCCATTGGCCGAGATCGATTAACCGGCAACGCTCCGAGCAAAAGGGGCGGTAGGCATTGGCAGGGCCGAACAGTGCCGGCCGGCCACAATTTGGGCACGCTACCGTGCGCGCAGGCTTAGGCGTTAGCGGCTCCATCCGTCCGGGAAATTGCAGAAAGTGAGTTCGAAGGGCACGTCGGTCAAACTGAGCTTCGCACGCGTCGCGCTCGTCGCAGAGGTAAAGCGAATATTGAGCGCATATTTGTTCGCGCTGACTTCGGGAACGCACTCGTACTGGTCTTCCACTTGGATGCGAACGAGCTGGGCGGTGCGCCCGCCCATCATTTGCTGAAAAACCCCTTGGACTGCCATCTGGCTGGAACCCCGGCCGCTGTCGCGCAGGATGCGCAGAACGATGTTGATCCCCACGCGCAGGGGCTGGAAGGGGGTTAACCAACTGCGAAGATCGTTGCGCCGTTGCTCGGCGCTGCCGTGTAGCCAGTAATGGTAGGTCGGTAAGTCGAACTCGCATACTCCGCCGGGAATGGCGGCGCGTTGCTTGATTCCCATTAGCCAGTCGTTCTCGCGCAACTCCTGGCCCGTCTTACCGGAGGATTGAAACAGGCCGGCGATAGCGCCTTCGATGTCCGAGAGCAAGCCGCGCAGGGCATCCTCGGAGATGGCTGGATTTGTTCGCAGCGACGCGAGGGCTTGCTTGAGCCGCTCCAAGTCCTGCATCAACTCGGATTTCAAGTCTGCTCTTCCCGCGACATCGAGAATTTCGAACACCACCTGCATGGCCGCGTGGTGATTGGGCGGCTCGTCCTTGGCGGAAAAAAATTCCGCGCGATCATACAGATCCTCCATACGGAGGAAGGTGCGGACTCGTTCGCTGAGGGGGAATTCGTAGTAGATCACGAAGGCGGTTGGCGGGTGCCGGTACTTAAACGGCGCCAAGTATTCCTCAAAACGGGAGCAAAAGTAAACTAATTACGCGATGGACCACCGGCGCCCGGGGCGATGTGTGCCAGCTTGAGGTAGCTTTCGTGCAGGCTGCCTACTTGGCGGTGAAGTTCTTCCAGGGTCCCTTCGTTCGATATCACGTCATCAGCAGCCGCAAGCCGCGCTTGCCGGGAGGCCTGGGTGGCCATGATGGCCCTCACCTGCTCCTCGTCCAAGTGGCTGCGTTGCATGGTACGAGCGATTTGAGTCTCTTCGGCGCAGTCCACCACCAGAACCCGCCGGCACGAGTTGGCGTACCCGCCTTTTTCAACCAACAGCGGTATAACGACTACGGCATAGCTTCCGGAGGCTTGCGCGAGGTGTCTCGCGGTTTCTTCGCGAATGAGGGGGTGGAGGATTAGTTCGAGGCGTTTGCGCGCTTCACCATTGGCGAAAACCTTCTCTCTCATCGCCTTTCGGTTGAGGCTTCCGTCGGCGTGGAACACTTCGGGCTCAAAGGTTTGCCGTAGCGCAGGCATCGCTGCGCCGTGCGCGGAGGTTAACTCGTGGGCGATGGCGTCCGTGTCGATCACCGTCGCGCCCAAGGCGGCAAAGCGCTGTGCGGCGGCGCTTTTGCCCGACCCGATGCCGCCGGTGAGGCCTACTACATAGGGGGTGCGCGGTGTTAGAGCAGAAATGGTAGGTAGCCGCGAAGCAGGGAATCTCCCCAGAATAGCGCAACTAACCCTCCTAGTACCAGATAGGGACCAAAGGGGATGGGTACGCTGCGGCCATGCCGGGCGAATAGGATCAGTCCTATTCCGATAATCGCCCCGGAAATAGAAGACAGCAGGACAACCGGCAGCAACATCTTCCAGCCAAGCCAAGCGCCTAGGGCGGCCAGCAGTTTGAAATCGCCGTAGCCCATCCCTTCCTTTCCGGTGACCAGCTTGAAAAGCCAATACACGGACCACAAGGCAAGATAGCCTGCGGCGGCGCCAATTACCGCTTCTTGAAGCGGTACAAAAGTGCCTGTAGTGTTCACAAGCAGCCCAACCCACAGCAAGGGCAAGGTGATATCGTCAGGCAATAGCTGGGTGTCGAAGTCGATGAACGACAAGGCGATGAGTGCCCAGCACAAAAGCAATACACCGGCGCCCATCAAGGTGGCACCATAGCGCCAACCGGCATAGGCGCTCATGAGCCCGGTGAGTAATTCGATGAGCGGATATCTCAGGCCAATAGACTTGCCGCAGGAGGAACACTTGCCTCGCAGGAGCAGGTAGCCGAATACAGGTATGTTTTCCCATGCCCGGATTTGATGCCCGCATCCTGGGCATGTTGAGCGGGGAACCCACAAATTGTACCGGGCACTTTCCGGTGCGCTCTCGCCGAGCAGGCCCGAGCATTGTTGCCGCCATTCGTTCTCAAGCATCTTGGGCAGCCGGTGAATCACGACATTCAGAAAGCTTCCAACGCATAGCCCAAACGCCAAGCACAGCCAGGGGTAAAGGGCCGCATCGGCCATGGGCGAAAACCAGTTCACGGAGCTAATTGGGATAGGCCGAAAGATGTTAAAAAAAAGCCGGCGCAGTTTAACGCGCCGGCCTTGGGTTCGTGTTTTCTGGTTTAGACGACTTGTCCCATCTTGAAAATGGGCAAGTACATGGCAATAACCAGTCCGCCGATCAGCGTTCCCAGCACCACCATGATCATGGGTTCCATCAGGCTCGACAGTGCATCCACGGCGTCATCGACTTCCGCCTCGAAGAAGTCGGCGACCTTGGACAGCATCCCATCCAAGGAACCGGATTCCTCTCCAATGGCCACCATCTGGGTCACCATATTGGGGAAAACTTCGCTGTTCTGCATGGACACCGTCAAGCTCGTGCCCGTGCTGACCTCTCCTTGAATTCGCTTCGTGGCTTGCACGTAGACGTAGTTCCCGGAGGCCCCGCCTACGGAATCCAGGGCTTCCACAAGGGGTACGCCGGCCGCGAACATGGTTGCCAAGGTACGGGTCCAGCGGGCTATGGTGGCCTTGCGAACGAGATCACCGAAGACGGGAACCTTGAGGAGTAACCGGTCCATGATCATTTGCATCTTGGCGGAGCGCTTCCACGTGTAAAAGAAGAACCATAGTCCGCCGCCGATGCTGCTAAAAATCAAGTACCAGTATTCGACGAAGAAATCCGACATGGCCATCACCGCGAGGGTCGGGGCGGGCAGATTCGCGCCGAACCCCTCGAAGAGTTCCTTGAAGGACGGAATGACGAAGATCATGATGACCGCGGTGATGACGAAGGCGACCACCAATACGGAAATCGGATAGAAGAGCGCGGACTTGATTTTGCTCTTAATGGCAAGAATCTTTTCCTTGTAGGTTGCAAGCCGGTCGAGCAAGCTATCCAAAATACCCGCGGCTTCGCCGGCTCCAACTAGATTGCAGAAAAGAGGGTCGAAGTACAGGGGGTATTTGCGGAACGCCTGCGTAAGCGAACTTCCGGTTTCCACGTCCGATTTGATATCGAAAAGGAGCTTGCTCACTGCCGGGTTATTGTGGCCCTTGCCGACGATCTCGAAGGATTGCAACAACGGGACGCCTGCCTTCATCATGGTGGCCAGTTGCCGCGTAAACAGCGTGATGTCCTTATCCGAAACGCTGCCGCCTCCGCTCTTGCGTTGTTTTTTTACCTTGAGCACGGAGATGCCCTGGCGGCGCAATGAGGATTGCACAACCGCCTCGCCGGTGGCGCGCATTTCGCCCTTGACGGTCTTGCCGGCCTTGTCGCGCCCCTCCCATTGGTAGGTTTGCTCCTTGACCTCGCGGCGTTTGATGGCGGGGTTGGCTGCTGCCATGGTCGTGACTCCTAACGGTGTTTATTCATTGGTGATGGCCTCGATTTCCTCTAGCGAGGTCACGCCTTGCTTGACTTTTAGTAAACCGGACTGCCGTAGATCCTTTACGCCCTCGCGCTTGGCTTGAACAGCGATATCCATGGCATTGCCGTTCTTCATGATGATGCGATTGATCTCGTCGCTGATAGGCATCACTTGGTAGACCCCCACGCGGCCCTTGTAGCCCGAGCCACTGCATATGTCACATCCAACCTGCCGGAAAGGGACCCATTTACCGTCCAAATCGGCCTCGGTAAAACCTGCTCTGAGTAATGCCTCCGGGGGAATTTTCGCGGGCTGTTTGCACTGGCATAAGCGCCGCCCCAGGCGTTGTGCCGTGATCAGCATGACCGAAGTGGCGATATTGAAGGGGGCAATCCCCATGTTCATCATGCGAGTCAAGGTAGTGGGGGCGTCGTTGGTATGCAACGTGGATAAGACCAAATGTCCCGTCTGGGCAGCTTTGATGGCGATCTCGGCGGTTTCCAAGTCGCGGATCTCGCCCACCATGATGACATCCGGGTCTTGCCGCAAGAAAGCCTTGAGGGCAGCCGCAAAAGTTAGACCAGCCTTGTCGTTGACGTTGACTTGGTTGACGCCTGGAAGAGTGATCTCGGCGGGATCCTCCGCTGTCGAGATATTGATACCGGGCTTGTTGAGTAAATTGAGGCAGGTGTAGAGCGACACGGTCTTGCCGGAACCTGTCGGGCCCGTCACGAGAATCATTCCGTAGGGGCGGCTGATAGCATTGAGCATGGCCTGCTTTTGCTCCGGCTCGTATCCCAAGGCCTCGATGCCTAAAGTGGTGCTCGATGGATCTAGAATACGCAGGACGATCTTTTCGCCATGCAAGGTAGGGAGCGTGCTGACGCGAAAATCGATGGCCCGGTTCTTGGATAACACGAGCTTCATGCGTCCGTCCTGGGGTACGCGTTTTTCCGAAATGTCGAGCTTGGAAATTACCTTGATGCGGGAGGCGATTTTCTCTTTCAGAGCGAGAGGCGGCTGGCTCACCTCGCGCAACTCGCCGTCCGTGCGGTAGCGGATGCGGTAATATTTTTCGTAGGGCTCGAAGTGAACGTCCGAGGCGCCCTGGTTAATGGCATCCAATAGGGTTTTTTGGATGTACTTCACCACCGGGGCATCGTCGACCTCAACGCTAGGGGCCTCTGGTGCGGCCTCTTGTGCCACCATGTCGACCAAGTCCGCGCTGTTGTCATCGTCGAGCAGGCTCGACAAGGCGTCACTGGCGTCCTGAGTGACCTTGGCGAGCAAAGTGGCAAGCTTACCGTCCTCCACCACCACTGGCTCGATGTGGAGCCCCGTTTGGAACTTGAGCTCGTCCATGGCGGCGCGATTCGTGGGGTCGGAGAAGCCCACGAACAGGCGGTTGCCGCGCGTATACAGGGGGAGCGCACGCTTACCGGACAGCACCTTTGCTTCTAGGTACTTCACCGGTAAATGCACGGGATCGATGGACCCCAAGTCGAACAGGGGAAAGCCAAAGGCGGCCGAAGCGAAGGAGGCGATTTCTGACTCGCCGAATTTCTTGGCTTGCAGCAATTGCTCCACGAAAGTGATGTTCGCGCCGTGGGCTTTGGCTTGCAAACCTTCGGCCTCTTGTTCCTTGAGCATGCCTTTTTGAACCATGGCGCGCGCCAAACCGCTCAGTCCTCCATGAGTTGTGACTGCCACGTTGGCTACCGGGTAGGCGCAACCGCGGCTCGGCCTTGGGCGCTGGGCCCACGGGTAGCTGCTGGGGAAATCGAAAGGCGGGCGCTATTTGGGCGCCTTGCAATGAGCGGCGCTTCTGTATCGGGCATTTTGTGAGGGCGGGATATCGATTGGTCGCCCAGTGATATCGGCCCGGGGAAGGGAAAATTGAGCCGGATTTTCCGCTCCTGCCAGCACACCCCTAGCGGTGCAGCAACACCTCAAGCACGAACTTCGTACCCAAATATGCCAGCACCAATGCAAGAAACCCGCTCAGCGTCCAACGCAAGGCCACCCGGCCGCGCCACCCCCAAAGACGGCGCCCCAGCAACAGGGCGGCGAAGATGATCCACGACAATATTCCGAAGATGACCTTGTGGGTGAACTGAAGCGGCTTGCCGAATAACTCCTCGGAGAAGAACATCCCGGAGGCGAGCGAGAGCGTGAGCAGCAAGAACCCTAGTCCCAGGATGCGAAAAAGCAGCGTTTCCAGGCTCAAAAGGGGAGGTAGATGCTGTAAAAAGACCGGTAGCGAGGCACCATGAAGGCGGCGTTCCAGCGCGGCCATGAGGAGTGCCTGGAGAGAGGCGATGGTAAACAGACTGTAGGAAAGCAGCGACAGCAGCAGGTGCGCGCGAAACAGCCCCAGATGGGTATGGGTGAGGGGTTTCCCCGCCGGTAGTGCAATACTCGCGAGTACCGTGATAGCCGCCAAGGCGTAGATGAGTACCTGCAGGCCTGCCAGACGCTGCCGAAAGCTTGCCAGCCAGTAAATTAATGCGGTAAGCCAGATGATGAGCGACAACGATGTGCCCACGCCAAATCTCATTTCCCCTTCCGCGAACAAGGCCTGGGCGAGTAGCCACGCGTGCCCCAGGAGCGGCACGGCTGCTGCCAATTGCCAGCGGGGCCCAGTCTGCGCAACAGGGCGCGACAATGTGCGCCAAAGGCTGGCACCCAGGGCGGCGTAGAGCGCACTGACCAGTAGGCAGATGGAGGGATGCGTTAGAATCGAATCGTTCTCGCGGTGGTGAGCCGCGGCAGTGGATGCCGCTGGCATTCATTCAAGTCTACCGCATCGCTCGTCCGAATCTGCCTGCCAAGTTCCCTCTAACAGCTGCTACCCATGTTCGAAAATCTCACCAACCGGCTCTCAGGTGTCGTCAAGACACTCCGCGGTCACGCGCGCCTGACCGATGCCAATGTGCAAGACGCCTTGCGCGAAGTGCGCATGGCACTGCTGGAGGCCGATGTCGCGCTACCGGTAGTCAAGGATTTCATGGCCAAGGTGAAGGAAAAAGCCTTGGGCCAGGAAGTGGTGGGAAGTTTGACCCCCGGCCAAGCCTTGGTGGGTGTGGTTTACGAGGAATTGACCGCGGTGATGGGCGGATCGGCCCAGGGGCTCAACCTCGCCACCACACCCCCCGTGGTTATTTTGATGGCGGGCCTGCAAGGCTCTGGCAAGACCACCACCTCGGGCAAGCTTGCGCGCATGCTGATCGAGCAGAAGAAAAAAGTTCTGCTGGTTAGCTGCGACGTTTACCGTCCTGCGGCCATCGACCAACTTCAAACGCTCGCCAAGCAGGTCGGCGCGGATTTCTATCCCTCGCAAACCAGCCAGCGCCCGCTCGACATTGCGCAAGCGGCATTGCATCACGCCCGCACCCATTACCACGACGTGCTCATCCTGGATACGGCGGGACGCTTGAGCATCGACGAAGCCATGATGCGCGAGATCAGCGAATTGCATTCGTCCATCCACCCGGCCGAAACGTTGTTCGTGGTGGATTCCATGCAAGGCCAGGATGCGGTGAACGTCGCCAAAGCCTTCGCGGACGCCTTGCCCCTCACGGGCGTGGTGCTGACGAAGCTCGATGGCGATGCGCGCGGTGGCGCCGCGCTTTCCGTGCGCCACGTGACCGGCAAGCCCATCAAGTTCGTGGGTATGGGCGAGAAACTCCCCAACCTGGAGCCCTTCTACCCGGAGCGCATGGCTTCGCGCATCATCGGGATGGGCGATGTGCTGTCCTTGGTGGAAGACGCCCATCGCAACGTGGACGCCGAGGAAGCGCAAAAGCTCGCGAAGAAGGTCAAGAGTGGCAAGGGTTTCGACCTGGAAGATTTTCGCAGCCAGCTTCTGCAGATGAAGAAGATGGGCGGGATGGGGGCACTGATGGACAAATTGCCGGCCCAGCTCACGCAAGCCGTTCAAGGCGCGCAGATGGACGAGAAAGTGATCTACCGCACCGTTGGCATCATCGACTCCATGACCCGCCAGGAACGAAGCAAGCCCGAACTCATCAAAGCTTCGCGAAAGCGCCGCATCGCCACGGGTTCTGGCGTGAGCGTGCAGGAAGTCAACCGCATGCTCAACCAGTTCGAACAGATGCAGAAAATGATGAAGATGATGAGCAAGGGCGGCGTGCAGAAGATGATGCGCGCAATGAAGGGGATGATGCCGGGAATGCGCTGATCGCGCATTCCCGCGTTTAAGGAGAAAGGTTTTGTATAAGTGGTTCTTCGTAATTGCTCTGATGATAACGACCGCGGGTTTGGCGCACGCCCAGGATTACGCCCGCGAGAAGCGCTGGGCGGACCAGATCGTTCCTGGCCTCCTTGTGGGGGACGCCGTTTGGATCGAGCAAAAGGAGGGGCACAAGTTTCTCGCCATCTACACCGAGGCCGAGAAACCGCGGGGCGCGGCCATCATTGCCCATGGGCGGGGCTGGAGCCCGGATTTCGAGCTCTATGGCGTCTTGCGGCAAAAGATCGCCGAGCAAGGCTATAGCACGCTCTCCATTCAGCTTCCCATCCTGGGCGGTGGCGCCAAGATCGGCGACTACATTCCCACCTATCCGGATGCCGCCGAGCGGTTTTACCTGGCCACGGAGTTTCTTAAGGCCAAGGGTTTCAAGAACATCTCCATCGTGTCCCATAGCCTGGGCGCCACCATGGCGAACCAGTACTTGATCAATGCGGACAAGACCGACGTGAAGGCCTGGGTATTCATTGGCATCATTAATGGGCTGGAGGAAATGTTCCGCATCAAGATCCCCGTGCTCGACGTCTTCGGCGGCAAGGATTGGGAGATTACCCAGGTGGGCGCCTACGAGCGCAAGAAGCAGATCATGAAGATCAAGGGCTCCGACCAGATCGTCGTCAAGGACGCTCTGCACTTCTTCGAGGGGCGGGAGGACGAACTGACCAAGGTTGTCGTGACCTTCCTCGACCAGGTGTTCCACGCGGGGAAACCCGAGTTGGCGGCCAGCAAATAGGATGGCCACGCCCCAAAAGGCCTAAATTCGTCTTGATCCCAGGCAGTCGCGGGACTAGAATCGCGCCCCTTCGCTTTTTACCGGATACATTAGGACGAGGCCCATGGTAGTGATTCGCTTGGCACGTGGTGGCGCGAAAAAGCGTCCGTTTTTCAATGTGGTCGTTACGGATTCGCGTAATGCCAGGGATGGCCGTTTCATCGAACGCCTGGGGTTTTACGACCCCAAGGCTCCGGCGGGGCGCGAGTCGCTGCGCATCGAGATGGGGCGGATTACCCACTGGCAGGCGCACGGCGCGCAGCTGAGCTCGACAGTTTCCCGTTTAGTGAAGCAGTTTGGCCGAGCCGCCAAGCCCGCTTGACCGCCTAGTTCTGCTGGGGCGCATTGCCGCCCCCTTTGGCATCCAGGGCTGGGTCAAGATTCAACCCTATACCGAAGAACCGTCGGGATTACGGGGATACCCCATCTACTGGGTGGGCGCTAAGGAGCCCTACAAGCAGTATGAAGTGGAGCAGGTTGCGGTGCATGGCCGCAGTGTGCTGTGTAAGTTGCAAGGCGTCTCGGTACGAGAGCAGGCGGCTCTGCTGAAAGGCTGCGAGGTAGGGGTTCTCAGGCACGAACTACCCCAAAGCGACCCAGGTGAGTTCTATTGGACCGATCTGATCGGGGTGGCGGTGGTAAACACCGAAGGCATCGTGCTCGGAATCATCGCCAAGATGGCCGATAACGGGGCGCAAAGTGTGATGGTGGTCAACGGAGAGCGCGAGCGTTTGATCCCCTTCGTTGCCCCTATCGTGACAGAAGTATCCTTGGAGAAGCAGCAGGTGATCGTGGAATGGGGGGCGGATTTTTGAAGCGGTTCGATGTCATCACCTTGTTTCCGGAGATGTTCGACGCCATCACGCGCTCGGGCGTGACGCGCCGGGCCTTCGAGGCGGCGGTCTACGAACTGGTGCTGTGGAATCCGCGGGACTTTAGCCAAAACGCCTACCGCGCCGTGGATGACAGGCCCTATGGCGGGGGGCCAGGGATGGTGATGATGGCCGAGCCTTTGGAGAAGGCCATCAAGGCGGCCAAGCAAAGGCAACGCAGTTCCGGCGGAAAGGATACCAAGGTGGTGTACCTCACGCCCCAGGGAAAGTCTCTTACCCACGGGTTGGTCACCGAGCTGGAGCAGTTGGACGGACTGATATTATTGGCTGGCCGTTACGAAGGCGTGGATGAACGCCTGATCGATGCGCAGGTGGATTACGAAGTTTCCATCGGGGACTACGTGTTGTCGGGCGGGGAATTGCCCGCCATGGTATTGATGGACGCCATCATTCGGCGGATTCCTGGCGTGCTGGGGGATAATGACTCCGCCGCGCAGGATTCCTTCGTCAATGGCTTGCTGGATTGCCCGCATTACACGCGGCCCGAGCAGTGGGGCGATGCGCCCGTGCCGGCCGTGCTGATGTCGGGTAACCATGCGGAAATAAACCGCTGGCGGTTGAAGGAGTCCTTGGGGCGCACCTGGCGCCGGCGCCCGGAGCTGCTCGCAAAGATGAATTTGAGTACGGAACACACGCGCCTGCTGGAAGAGTTCAGACAGGAACAAGTGCAACCCAAGCGCTCATTGGTGTAGTGCAGGACAGATTTCGGGAAACGTGGTTCGATAACGGGTAATAAAGCGGAGTGAGTCAGATGAATCTAATTGGCATAATCGAGCAAGAAGAGATCGCGCGCTTGGGCAAGAAAGTCCCCGAGTTTTCCGCGGGAGATACGGTGATCGTGAACGTCAGCGTGGTGGAAGGCGAGCGCAAGCGCGTGCAGGCCTACGAAGGGGTCGTCATCGCCAAGCGCAACCGCGGTCTGAATTCCAGTTTCATCGTGCGCAAGATATCCTCCGGCGAGGGTGTGGAGCGTACCTTCCAAACCTATTCGCCCCTGATCGCCAGCGTGGAAGTCAAACGCCGCGGCGACGTGCGGCGCGCGAAGCTGTACTACTTGCGTGACCGCTCCGGTAAATCGGCGCGCATTCGCGAGAAAATTTCGGCACGCGAGGTCATGGCCGAGTAGTATCAACCGGTGGCATGGCAGGTAGCCAAGAAAGGCGGCACATGCCGCCTTTTTTGTTGGCTGCGAGGCCGTTGATAGAATTCGGGGCATGCTAACGGCGAGAGTTCTTGCTTGGTGAAACCTCCCCTTGAACTTGCTTCGGGATATTGCGCGCGCGTCGCATTACCTTTCGCTGTCGTTGGTGTGCGCACTATGAACGATCGTCTGGTGGGCCTGGAGTATCTCTCGCCGGCGGCCGCTACCTTGGCTCCCATCAATACGCTGGCCAGGGAGGTGACCAAGCAGTTAAACGCCTTCAGCAAGGATGCACGCTTTCGCTTCGATCTGCCCCATGAAATTCACGGCACCGATTTTCAGCGTAGCGTGTGGGAACGGATCGGGATGATTCCCGGTGGCAGCACCCAGAGCTACGGAGAAATCGCGAAGACCATGAACACTTCCGCCCGCGCCGTGGGAACCTGTTGCGGTGCCAACCGTTTGCCGCTCATCATTCCTTGCCACCGGGTGGTCGCGGCCCAGGGCATCGGTGGTTTCATGCATACCCGCGCCGAAGGGCACGCACTGAATATCAAACGCTGGTTGCTGCGCCATGAAGGTGCCCTTCCGCACTAGATGCCTACGCCCCCTAGCCACGAGCCCGTGCTCGACGCTTTCTGCGATGCCTTGTGGCTGGAGGATGGTCTCTCGCCCCTTTCCCTTAGCAGTTACCGGCGCGACCTCGTGCTCTTTGCCCAGTGGTTGATACCGAGCCGGAAGACTCTTTCGCAAGCCGGCAAGATAGATGTCCTGGCTCACCTTGCCCATCGCCTGCAAGGGGGCGCCAAGCCGCGCTCGGTGGCGCGGCAGCTCTCCGCACTACGGCGTTTCTACTCCTATCTGGTGCGCCAAAATATTTGCGCGGAAGATCCCACGTTGCAAGTGGAAGCGCCGAAGCTTCCGCGCGCGCTGCCCAAAAGCCTGAGTGAAGCTGACGTCGAAAATCTTCTCGCCGCACCCAAGGTGAGTACACCCTTGGGATTACGCGATCGCGCGATGCTGGAGTTGTTGTACGCCACAGGTTTACGCGTGACGGAACTCATCACGCTGGCACTGAACCAGTTGAGCCAGGACATGGGGGTCGTGCGCGTGCTGGGAAAGGGCAATCGCGAGCGGCTGGTGCCAGTGGGCGAGGAAGCCTTGGATTGGGTGGCTCGTTATCTTAGAGAAGGCAGGCCCGCGATATTGGGAGCGCGTGGCAGCGATGCCTTGTTCGTCACCGCGCGCGGTGGCGCCATGGCGCGCAATGCCTTTTGGTACGTCATTCGGCGCTATGCGCTGCGCGCGGGCATACACAAGGCGTTATCCCCGCATACGCTGCGGCATGCGTTCGCGACGCACCTACTCAATCACGGCGCGGATCTGCGCGTGGTGCAAATGTTGTTGGGCCACGCCGATATTTCCACCACTCAAATTTACACCCATGTGGCGCGCGAGCGCTTGAAGCTGCTGCACGCCAAGCATCATCCACGAGGATAGCCATGACATTTGCCGCGATCATTCTGGGGTATCTGGTGGGTTCCTTGTCCTTCGCGGTCATGACGGCGAAGCTCTTCGGTTTGCCCGACCCCAGAACCTACGGCTCTGGTAATCCCGGCGCCACCAACGTACTGCGCAGCGGGAAGAAGCTGGCGGCTTTGATTACCCTTGTGGGCGATGCAGCGAAAGGTGCCGCCGCCATCGGGATTACGCATGTGCTACTGGCCGGGAGTTCACAACTCGCCATCGGTATCGCCTTGACTGGACTGGCGGCCTTTCTTGGGCATCTATATCCCGTGTTCTTTCGTTTCAAGGGTGGCAAGGGTGTAGCCACGGCCTTGGGGATCTTGCTGGCCTTTCACTGGATGCTCGGTGTTGCCGTGTTGGTGATCTGGCTGGCGGTCGTGGGCGCCACACGCTATGTATCCCTGGCTAGCGTGGTGGCCGCCGTGGCCGCCGCACCCGTCGCGCTCTACTTGAACGCCAGCGCCGTTATGGCGATGGCCGTATCGGTGATGGGATTACTCATTCTTTGGCGCCACGGCGCTAACCTGCGCCGGTTGCGCGCGGGAACGGAAAGCAAGGTCTTCGCGAAAAAAGCCTAAACGTGGGGCAGTTCCGCTAAGTCCCATCGCGGGCGCACGCCAAAGGAGAGCGATGCATTGGCCCCCTCCAATCTGAGGGCGCCCGCCAGGGCGATCATGGCGCCGTTGTCGGTACAAAATTCCAGGGCCGGATAGTGGATCTTGAAGCCGTACTTGCGTGCCGATTCGTTCAGCACCGCGCGTAAATGCAGGTTGGCCCCCACCCCGCCGGCCACAACGAGCGTTTCGATTCCCGTACGCCCCATGGCCGCCGTGGTCTTTGCGGCAAGCACTTGCGCCACGGCGTCCTGAAAGCAAGCCGCCAAGTCGGCACAGCCTTGAGAATCCGGTTTTTCCCGGCGCATAGTGGTGAGCACGGCGGTCTTGAGCCCGCTGAAACTGAAATTCAGATCGTCACTGTGCAGCATAGGCCGGGGAAGGCGGTAGCGCGAGGCGTCTCCAGTACAAGCAAGCTTTGCGAGTGCCGGGCCGCCAGGATAGCCCAGCCCTAGTAGTTGCGCCGTCTTGTCAAAAGCTTCCCCCGCGGCGTCGTCCAGGGTTTCGCCAAGGAGTTCGTAATTCCCCAAGGCTGCGACGCGCATCAATTGCGTGTGTCCTCCGGAGACGAGCAGCGCCACGAAAGGTAACGGTGGCGGGCTGCCTGACAAGAATGGCGCGAGCAGGTGGCCTTCCAGGTGATGCACGGCCACGGCCGGAATTCCCAGGGAGTACGCTAGCCCTTTTGCCGCGCTGGCCCCCACCAACAGCGCACCGGCCAAGCCCGGCCCGGCCGTATAGGCGACGGCGTCCAAAGCGCGCAGCGACTGGCCGCTATCCAGCAGAATCTTGTTGAGCAGAGATGGCAGCCGCCGTATGTGATCCCGCGAAGCGAGTTCTGGCACCACGCCCCCGTACTCCTGGTGCATGGCCACCTGCGAGTGCAAGGCGTGCGCCAGCAACCCGCGCGCACTGTCGTAGAGGGCGACACCGGTTTCGTCGCAGGAAGTTTCGATGCCGAGAACGAGCAAGAGTAATAGCTATGAAAGGATTTTCTAGAAGCCGCGTCTGAAAAGAGTTCTGATATACTCCGCCGCTTTCCAATTTCCGGCCCAGGCGAAAAGGTTCAACGTAGATGACTACTGTACGCGTAAAAGAGAACGAGCCCTTTGAAGTTGCGATGCGCCGTTTCAAGCGCACTATCGAGAAAACCGGTCTGCTGACCGAACTGAGGGCGCGCGAATTCTACGAAAAGCCTACCTCGGAGCGCAAACGCAAACTGGCGGCGGCGGTCAAGCGCCACTATAAGCGCATCCGCGGCCAGACGCTTCCTCCTCGCATGTTCTAGGTTTTCAAGGTTCGGCTGTGAGTCTCAAGGAGCGCATCACCGAGGATATGAAGACCGCGATGCGCGCGAAGGATGCGCAGCGCCTGTCGGCCATTCGCCTCTTGCTATCGGCGCTCAAACAAAAAGAGGTTGATGAGCGTATCGTCCTGAGCGACGAACAAGTCCTGGCTATTATCGACAAGCTGCTCAAGCAGCGGCGCGATTCCATCAGCCAGTTCGAGGCAGCGGGACGGCAAGATCTCGCGGACAACGAAAAATTCGAAGCCCAGATCCTCACGGGCTATATGCCGCAGCCACTGTCCGAGGCGCAAATCGCGGCCCTCGTGAGCGAGGCCATCGCCGCCTCGGGGGCCAAGGGCCCGCAAGACATGGGAAAGGTCATGGCGATCCTCAAGCCAAAACTCGCTGGCAGGGCGGACACCGGCAAGGTCTCGGGGTTGGTCAAACAGAAGCTCGCCGGTTAGCTGGCTCCCCGGTTTTTACGATAATCTGCGCTCTTTGCTGAAGGGGCGGTGCCAGGCTCGGCACCGGCGTCGGATGGCGTGTTCGATCCTTTGCATAGGGCAATGATTCCTCAATCTTTCGTGCAAGATTTACTGGCCCGGGCCGACATCGTGGATGTGATCGACCCGCTCGTGCCGCTCAAGCGCGCGGGAGCTAACCTGGTCGCGTGCTGCCCCTTCCACAGCGAAAAAACCCCATCCTTCACCGTCAGCGCGACCAAGCAGTTCTATCATTGCTTTGGTTGCGGGGCCCATGGCTCGGCCGTGGGCTTCCTCATGGAACATCTCGGCATGGGGTTCGTGGATGCCGTCAAGGACTTAGCGGGCCGCGTGGGCATGGTGGTCCCTGAAGCTTCCTTCACGCCCGATGTGCCCTCCTCGCGCAGCAAGGTGGAGGGGTTGCTACCGGTCATGGAGCACGCCCAGCGGTTCTACAAAAAAGAATTGAAGCGCTCACCCAGGGCCATCGAATATCTGAAAAGCCGGGGGCTCTCGGGGGAGATTGCCGCGCGCTATGGAGTGGGCTATGCGCCAGAGGGCTGGCAAAACTTGGCGGCGGCCTTCGATCACTATGATGCCCACGATCTGTCCGAAGCGGGCCTTGTCATCGATAACGAAGCAGGAAAGCGCTACGACCGCTTCCGCGACCGCATTATGTTTCCCATCAACGATGTGCAAGGCCGGGTGATCGGGTTTGGGGGCAGGGTACTCGATGGCGGCGAACCCAAGTACCTCAACTCGCCCGAGACACCCCTGTTCGAGAAGGGCCGCGAGGTTTATGGGCTCTTTCAGGCACGGCAGGCCATTCGTGCCGCGGGCCGCGTGGTGGTGGTCGAAGGCTATATGGATGTGGTGGCGCTGGCGCAATTTGGCGTGCAGTACGTGGTGGCTACCCTAGGCACGGCCACCACCCCTGCCCATGTCCAGAAGCTACTGCGCCAAACCGATGAGATTGTCTTCTGCTTCGATGGCGACAATGCCGGACGCCGCGCCGCGTGGAGGGCGCTGGAAAACTCCATTGGGCAGATCAAGGACGGCAAGCAGATCAGATTCCTCTTCCTCCCGGATGGCGAGGATCCAGACACTTACGTTCGGCGCTTCGGGGCGGAGGGGTTCGTCAAGCTACTCACTTCCGAGTCCCTTCCCTTGTCGGCATTCCTAATCCGCGAGCTGACGGGCCGTGTGGAGATGTCCACGGCGGAGGGCAAGGCCAAGTTCCTGGAGGACGTGAAGCCCTTGTTGGGGCAAATCAGTGCCCCAATGCTTGGATTGATGATGCGCAAGCGCGTGGCCGAGGTCTCGGGGCTGGCGGAGAGCGAAGTATTGAAGGTGCTGCAAATCCGGCCCTCTGCCGAAGTTCGAGCGCGGGTGCCGAATTCCCCGAGATTACGCTCGGCCTTTAGAACTTTCCTTGAGATCCTGGCCTTGCGGCCCCAATTGGCGGAGTCCGTTCCGAACTTGGACCGCTTGAATACCCAGGGTCTTGAACTGATGCAGGTTTCCCGCCTTGAGTTGGATTTTCTGCATGCCTTGCTGCCCGCCTTGCGCGCGGGCGGCGAGAAATGCAACCTTGCCGAAGTATTTCGCGGCACCGCTCTGGAATCCATGGCACAAGACGTGGAAAGGGCCACCATGGAGTGGGAAGGATTAGGCCTTGATGAGACGCAGCTCAAACAAGATTTGGAGGGGGCTTGGCGGGCCATGCAGGACCAAGTCAGGAAGGCGCGCCAGAGGGGACTCATGGAAGCCCTGAAGGAACGCGGGTGGACCCAAGAGGAAAAAGAGCAATTTCGGCAGCTTCAACATCCTGTTATTTGATCTTTATCTCAAGA
This sequence comes from Burkholderiales bacterium, assembly GCA_046160525.1. GTDB lineage: Bacteria > Pseudomonadota > Gammaproteobacteria > Burkholderiales > SHXO01 > SHXO01. The sequence goes on along the minus strand of JBJXGQ010000191.1, from coordinate 8,549 downwards.
ACCTTTTCCCTTGAGCGGGGTCACGTTGTTAGAATGGAGGGTTTTCACGGTAAGTCGGGCGCAGTCTTGGGCAATGTACGCAGTATCTAGGAGCGGGACCTAGAAAAAGAGGACCTTAGAACATGGCGAGAAAGAGTAACGAAGAAAAGAAGCGCGAGCGGGACGCAATGAGGCGCGATGCGGTCCGGGTCGAACTACACGCGGACGACGCGGAAACGCGGCGTACCCGGTTAAAGAATCTGATCGTGTTGGGTAAGGAGCGCAACTACCTCACCTACGCGGAGATCAACGATCACCTGCCCGATGACATGCTGGATGCGGAGCAGATCGAAAGCATCATCAGCATGATCAACGACATGGGCATCCAGGTCTACGACGAGGCGCCCGATTCCGAGCAGTTGCTGATTTTGGCCGAGGCCAATCCGCCTGCACCGGACGAGGACGCGGCGGAGGAGGCCGAGCAAGCCCTCACCACCGTGGATTCGGAATTTGGCCGGACCACCGATCCCGTGCGCATGTACATGCGCGAGATGGGTTCCGTGGAGTTGCTCACGCGCGAAGGCGAGATCGAAATCGCCAAGCGCATCGAAGACGGCTTGCGCCACATGATGCAGGCGATTTCGGCTTGCCCTTCCACCATCGACGATATTCTGCAGCTGGCCGGCAAGGTCACCAAGGATGAACTGCGCGTCGACGAAGTCGTCGATGGTCTAGTCAATCCCGGCGCGGCCGACGATGTCCCGCCCGAAGTCTCCGAGGAGGAGATGGAGGAGGACCTGGACGCCGAGACCGAGGAAGACGAAGCCGGTGTGCAAAGCGCCACCTTGCTCCAGCTCAAGCAAGATGCCTTGGTTCACTTTGCCGCCATCGCCGAGATTCGCGGCCGCATGATGAAGGCGCTGCAGCGCTACGGCACTAAGAGCAAGCCTTATCTCAAGGCGCAAGAGGAGTTGACGGCCGAGTTGATGAGAATTCGCTTCACGGCCAAGCAGATCGAAGCGCTGTGCGACAGCGTGCGCAAACTGGTGGACGAGATCCGCGGCAACGAGCGTGCGGTCATGGAAATTTGCGTCGAAAAAGCCGGAATGCCGCGCTCGCACTTCATCAAGAATTTCCCCGGCAACGAGGAAGACGTGGAGTGGATCAAGCGCGAAATCGCCTCGCGCAAACCTTACGCCGAAACCCTCGCGCGGTTTGCTCCAGCCATCGTGGAGCAGCAACAGCGCTTGATCGATTTGCAGCGGCGCGTGTCCATTTCGCTACGCGATCTGAAGGAAATCAACCGCCAGATGTCCACGGGTGAGGCCAAGGCACGCCGCGCCAAGCGCGAGATGACCGAGGCGAACCTGCGGCTGGTGATCTCCATCGCGAAGAAGTACACCAACCGGGGCCTGCAATTCCTGGATCTGATCCAAGAGGGCAACATCGGCTTGATGAAGGCCGTGGACAAGTTCGAGTACCGCCGCGGCTACAAGTTTTCCACCTATGCAACATGGTGGATTCGCCAGGCCATCACCCGCTCCATCGCGGACCAGGCGCGCACCATTCGCATTCCGGTCCATATGATCGAAACCATCAACAAGATGAACCGCATTTCGCGGCAGATTCTGCAGGAAACGGGGCTCGAGCCCGATCCGGCCACTCTGGCGCTGAAGATGGAAATGCCCGAGGACAAGATCCGCAAGATCTTGAAGATCTCCAAGGAGCCCATCTCCATGGAAACCCCGATTGGAGACGATGACGACTCCCACCTGGGCGATTTCATCGAGGACCAGAATACCCTTGCCCCCGTGGACGCCGCGGTCTACAGCAGCCTGCGCGAGGCCACCAAGGAGGTCCTGGATACGCTCACCCCAAGGGAGGCCAAGGTACTTCGCATGCGTTTCGGTATCGAGATGAACACCGACCATACCCTGGAGGAAGTGGGCAAGCAGTTCGACGTCACGCGCGAACGCATCCGCCAGATCGAGGCCAAGGCACTGCGCAAACTGCGCCATCCTTCGCGCTCGGAGCGGTTGCGCAGCTTCCTCGATACGGAGTCTTCCTAGGAGGTAATTGACCGGCATTTCCAGCGTGAAAGCGAGACCCAAAAAACGCTTCACATGCCGGTTCGATTGATGCACAATTCGCCCCCCGCGCGTGGTCTAGGCGCCGCTCGCGGGGTTTGTTTTTGCGCACGGTCCCTGACGAGGGTAGCACTCTCTGACTGGGGCGCGAATTCGCGAGGCCGAGGGTTGTCTTTTTTTCCCGAAGCTGAGCGAGCGTCCGTTTGCCCTGGACCGGGGCAGCGGCTGTTTGGGGTGCGGCGTACACGGTAGTTTGGTTAGGCGTATGCATCGCACCTGGGGATAGACCGGGACTCCTGGGCCCGGCGTTTTTCGTTACTTGTTTAACTTAACAAGGTGGGTAACGATGACGCTTAGCCTTCAAGCAGCGACCTCAGTTGTTGAGAAGTCTGCAGCAGGCCTTCATCTTATCGGCGATCTTTACGAGTGCGCCAGCGAGAAGCATTTCATGCTCGACGCCAACGTGCTCCGGGATCATTGTGTATCGCTTGTACGCGCATCGGGGCTCACCGTTGCCGGCGAACTTTTTCACCAGTTCCCCGGCGAAGGCGGCGTTACCGGCGTGGTGGTGCTCGCGGAATCGCACCTGTCCATTCACACGTGGCCGGAGCGTGGCTATGTCACGATCGACGTCTATGTGTGCAACTACAGTTGCAACAACCGCGAGAAAGCCAAAAAACTGTTTGACGCTCTCATAGAAACCTTCAGGCCGGCCGACCCACGCCTCGTATCGGTGGATCGCGCCTGAGCGAGATTTCTGAAGTGCCTAGGGCGTCGTCCGCCTTCCTGGCCGAGCAGGTAAACCCGAACTACGGGTTTTTCCTGCGCGCCGGGGAGCCGTTGCTGTCGGGCCACACGCAATTTCAGAGCATCGAGGTGTTCGACACCCCAATGTTCGGCCGTGTGCTGCGCCTGGACAATGTTTTCCAGACCTCCGAGCGCGACGAATTTTTCTATCACGAGAACCTGTGCCATGTGCCTGCCATCTCCCACCCGGAGCCGCGGCGCGCATTGGTCATTGGCGGTGGCGATGGCGGTGCCGCGGAAGAGTTGCTCAAGCACCGCACCATGGAACGCGTGGTCGTCGCGGAGCTGGATCCGGGAGTCGTCGAGGCATCCAAGAAATACCTCGGCAAGATCCACAACGGGGCCTTCGATGACCCACGGCTAGATGTGCGCATCATGGATGGCAAAGCCTACATCGAAACCACCCACGACCGCTTTGACCAAATCGTCATCGATCTCACCGATGCCTCTGGCCCATCGCTCGCGCTCTACACCACGGAGTTCTACAGCGCGTGCCGCCGTGTACTGGGCGGGCAAGGCGTGCTCTCCCTGCACCTTGAATCGCCTATCGCCCATCCGAACACCTTCAACCGCATCGTGAAGACCTTGCAGTGCGTGTTCAAGATCGTGCGCCCATACCTCGTGTACGTGCCCACCTATGGCAGCCTATGGGGCATGGCCTGCGCGTCCGATAGCGCCGACCCTCTTGCCTTGAGCGCGCAGCAAGCCGATGCACGCATCGCCGAACGCGGTTTGCATAGCCTTCAGTATTACAACGGCGATACCCACCGCGCCGTGTTCGCCTATCCCAACTTCGTGCGCGAACTTCTTTCTCAAAACGCCGAGCCGCTCACGATGGATAACTTGGTGGCGGGGGAAGTGATTCCCACGGAAGAACGCGGTAAGCTTGTGTTGGAGCAAAGGTAGCTCAAGTTCGAGCTACCTCCCGGTAGGGCCTGTAGCTCAGTTGGTTAGAGCAGAGGACTCATAATCCTTTGGTCCTGGGTTCGAGTCCCAGCGGGCCCACCAATCATCTGGCGGTTGTAGAACGTCACTGACGAATCATAAGCGTGTAATGACCGGCCTTGTGTCCCCATCCCGGTCAAAATTAATCAGAATAATAAGGACTCATCAGTGACGATGCGATGTGCAATGGTTTTGTCCGCGGTCATGCTCAGCGCCGCTCCCAGCCATGCCTTTGATGAAATCAAGGACTGCGGCGTGTGTCCCGAGTTGGTTGTCGTGCCCGCGGGCCAATTCATGATGGGCTCGAACAGCAATGAAAGTTCGCTCCCGGACGAGAAACCGGCGCACTTGGTAAAAATCGCCAAATCGTTTGCTGTTGGGAAGTACGAGGTCACGTTTGATAATTGGCACGCCTGCGTCTCTGGCGGTGGTTGCAGACAAGCCGATGATGAAGGCTGGGGTCGCGGCAACCGGCCAGTGATCAACGTCGACCACGCCGCGGCGAAGGCCTATGCGTCGTGGCTATCCAGGAAAACTGGGAAGCGATACCGTTTGCTCTCCGAATCGGAGTGGGAATACGCGGCTCGTGGAGGCACTGTGACTGCCTGGTATTGGGGCAGTATCGAAGAAGGAATAGGGATACCGGCAGGCTGCCTCTATGCCAACACGCACGATCAGTCGAGCAAAACGAACCGGCCTGACTATGCGTGGCTCGCCCACCCGTGTGAGGATGGTTACACATACACCGCGCCGGCGGGAACGTTCAAACCCAACCCGTTTGGCCTTTACGACATGCTGGGAAACGTGGCGGAATGGGTGGAGGATTGCGAGGCGTCCTACAAAGACGCGCCCGCCGACGGTTCAGCGGCCGTGGCCAACGATTGCGAGGCCCGTGTCACGCGCGGCGGCGCATGGATGCATGGTCCCACCTGGGTGAGGTCGGCTTTTCGTCATCCGCAGACCCCCGGTTATGCCAACTATACGGTGGGACTGCGCATCGCACGAGATCTGCCCTAGGCGAGGTCCGTTTCGCTAGAGCGTCCCTGGTTTCAAGAAGGTGAGAATGACCTCGCCACCATCGGATTGCAGTGTGAGCATTACTTTTCCAGCGATGGCCCGGGTCGTTCTTCGTAGTGCGCCCAGATAGATTTTTTCTTTCTCTTGGAACTCGGGCGGGCCCGCTTGTTTCTTCAATGTGAATCCCTCCCAAGCTAGTATGCCGTCGTCGCCAAAGTCGTAACCGGCCGAGAACTGGTTTACCCCGCCGTTGCCCCGGGCTTGCCCGTCGGCATCGAAGCGCAAGCTCATCTTGGAGTCCACGTGCATCACGACGTCGTTGCCGTCGATGGTAACTGCGCGCAACTCCCACTCTCTGCCATGCAAGGTCTGAGCGGTCTTATCCACGATCAGTTGCGGGCCGGGGTCGCGCTTAAATAAGCCTCCGCAACCGCTATGCAGCAAGGTTACCGCTGCCAGGCAACACAACAAATAAAGCCGGTGGCGCATCGCAAATTCTATGGTTGTTGGTCAAGGGATCCTAGAATAAACTGAATTCACCGCGGGATTCACGCCAAAAAGGAGATTTCAATGATTGCATTTGTCACCGGCGCCACCGCCGGATTCGGTTACGCAATGGCGCGGTATTTCGCGAACAACGGCTGGAAGATTGCCGCCGCGGGGCGCCGGGTGGAGAAACTGGAACCCTTGGTGAAAGAATTCGGCGGCAAGATTCTCCCCGTCAAACTGGACGTCACCGACCGCGATGCCGTGTCCAGGGTCGTGGGCACCTTACCCGCGGAGTTCGCGCAAATCGATGTGCTGGTCAACAACGCCGGCGGTGCGCTCGGCCTGGAGCCCGCGCACAGAGCGAATCTGGATGACTGGGACCGCATGGTGGATACCAACATCAAGGGCGTCATGTACTGCACGCGGGCTTTCTTGCCCGGCATGGTCGAGCGCAAGCGCGGGCACGTGATCAACATCGGCTCCATCGCGGGCGAGTTTCCTTATCCCGGCGGTAATGTTTACGGTGGCGTGAAGGCCTTCGTGCGCCAGTTCAGCTTGAATCTGCGCGCCGATCTGCTTGGCACAGGAGTCCGCGTAACGGACGTGGAGCCGGGGTTAACCGGCGGCACGGAATTCTCGGAAGTGCGCTTCAAGGGCGACAAGGCCAAGGCAGCGGCGGTCTATGCGGGGGCCGATGCCATGACGCCCGAAGACATTGCGGAGATGGTCTACTGGGTGGCCACCCGTCCCGCGAGAGTGAACATCAACACCATGTCAGTCATGGCGACTTGCCAGGCCTTCAGCCCCTTCGCCATCCACAGGAGCTAGCCAGAAAATCTTGCCAGTCACGCAATGCCACCGGCATTGCCTTGCCGTATCCTGGCGAAAATCGTGACAAAATAGCCGTGCGGGGAGGAGATCCCGCTCACCCAATAGCAATGAAATCATTGTGAGCATCGTTCCACGTCCACTATTGGGAGATTCACATGAAAGCTGAACAGTCCGAAGCAAAGAAAGTTACCGGTCCCGCAAAAGGCACCAAGCCGGCGGTCCAGACGGCCAAGGCAGCGAGCCCCCGGAAACGTAGCGGCAAGAAGCTCGACGGGCAGGGATCCATTGCCCCCGAGGAACGACGCAAGATGATCGAAGTGCGCGCCTATTTCCTGGCGCAGCAGCGTGGCTTCGCACCAGGTAACCAGGAGCAGGATTGGCTCGCCGCCGAGGCGCAGATCGATGCCATGTTGATTCAAAACATGACGCTCCCCGGTGCCATGGCCAAACATTCGTAGCCCGCTTCTAGCGTGACATCGCAAGATCTTGCTCGAATCGCCGAAGTCACGTTGCAGAGTTACGAGGAACGCGCCAGCGATTTTTGGGAAGGCACGAAGAATCACGATGTGAGCCAGAACGTCAGTGCGCTTCTGGCTCACATCACCGCTCCCCCGCCTTTCGTCATTCTGGATTTCGGTTGCGGCCCCGGCCGCGATCTCAAGACCTTTACCGCCCTTGGCCACGCGGCCACCGGTTTGGAAGGGGTGTTGGCTTTCGCGGAGAAAGCCCGTGCCTACAGCCAGTGCGAGGTGTGGCGGCAGGATTTTCTCAAGCTCGATTTGCCCGCCGGGCGCTTCGACGGAATCTTTGCCAACGCATCGTTGTTTCACGTCCCCAGCGCTGAATTGCCCCGGGTATTGCTGGATCTGCACGCAACCCTCAAGCCCGGCGGCGTGTTGTTCTCATCTAACCCGCGCGGTCGCAATGAAGAAGGATGGAGCCGCGGCCGCTACGGCGTGTATCACGACTTGGAAAGCTGGCGCCGCTACATGACCGGTGCGGGATTCACCGAGTTGGAGCACTATTACCGGCCGCCCGGCCTGCCGCACGAACAACAACCCTGGCTCGCCAGCGTGTGGCGCAAGCCTGATGCCCCGTGAGCATCCGCGAGGAGCCGCTGCTTGCGGCGCAGCCTATCGAACGCGGGGTCCTCTGGATATTCTCTATACTGCGTGCCTTCCATGATCTGGCGGCTAGCCAGTCATGCCTCTTTCCCGCAGTCCTCTGTCCGCCCCCAAATTGCAAGGAGTAACTCCATGACACTATCGATGTATCAAGCGTCCGTCCCCGTTTTCGCCAAGACCCTCGGCAACCTTTCAGGCATTCTGGAAAAGGGCGCAGCCTACGCCTCGGCCAAGAAAGTCGATCACGCCGTGTTGCTCGGTTACCGCCTGGCGCCCGACATGCTGGCGATGGGGCGGCAAGTTCAGATCGCCTGCGATTTCGCCAAGGGTGCGTGTGCGCGCCTGGCAGGCATGGACGTGCCTGCGTGGGAGGACAACGAGACGACCCTCGGCGAGCTTCAAACGCGTATTGCGAAGACCATCGAGTACTGCAAGGGATTCAAACCCGCGCAGATCGACGGGTCGGAGGATCGCGACATCCACGTCAAAGTTGCCGGCAATCCGGTGACCTACAAGGGCCAGCCCTACTTGCTGCACAGCGTGATGCCGAATTTTTTCTTCCACACCACCACGGCCTACGACATCCTGCGCCATTGCGGCGCCGAGATTGGCAAGCGGGATTTCATCGGACAGGTATAAGATTTCCCTATCGCTGCGATGCGGGGCGCACGCGCATGGAGTTGCAGCAGATTCTATTCAGCCAAGGGTTCGGTACGCGCCGGCAATGCCAAGCGCTGATCGCGCAAGGCGATGTCAGCACTGGCGGCATGATCTGCGAGGATCCCGCCGCCGGGTTTGATCCTGATGCAGAGTCCTTCGAGTTCATCGTAAGAGGCGTGCGCTGGCGATATCACGCCGTGGCTTATGTCATGCTGCACAAGCCGGCCGGCTACGAGTGTTCGCAAAGACCTAAATCCTATCCCAGCGTCTACAACTTGCTGCCCGCGCCGTTGCGTGAGCGGGGCCGGGGCGGAGTGCAGGCCGTGGGGCGCCTGGACCAGGATACGACTGGCTTGTTGCTGTTCTCCGATAACGGACAATTCATTCACCGCATGGCTTCGCCCAAGCATCTGGTACCGAAAGTATACGAAGTGACGACACGCGAACCCGTCTCGCCAAAGCAATCCGCGCAATTGCTGGCAGGTGTGGTGCTGGAGGATGATCCGGCACCTGTGAAGGCGCTGGCTTGCGAAGCCGCGGGCCCGTGCCAGATCAACCTCACGCTCACCTCGGGAAAATATCACCAAGTCAAGCGCATGCTGGCCGCCGT
>JBJXGQ010000190.1:0-2795 GCA_046160525.1 Burkholderiales bacterium | reverse complement strand
ACGTTCTCCCATTCGAGCACCGTCTGGTCGGCCTTGATCCAGGCTTCTTCGCTGGCGGCGAAACTGCGCTTCAAACGCAGCAGCTCGCCCAATTCCATGTGATAGAGCAGATCGCCATCCTTGCCCTTGCGCTCGCCGCCAAGGGTGCGAATCGCAGCGTCAAAATCCCCGTCATGGACACGGGAAAGGGTGCCGGAAAGCTCCTTGTCGTAGCTTCTGAAGGTTGCGCATCCGCTTAGAGCGAGCGCGAGCAAGCATAGGGTGAGGTAGCGCACGCCCGCGCTACAGGCCAATCTTCTCCGCAAGTTCAATAAACGAATCCGCATTCAATGTGAAGCGTTTGTCGTGGCTAAGGTCCACGCCAACACCAGGACCGAACTCCTTGGGCCGGGGTATGAAAGCAGTCGCCAAGCCGCAGGCTTTTGCCGCCAACAGATCGTCCTTGTGAGCGGCCACGAGCATCAACTCCGCAGGCTTCAACCCCAGGAGATTAGCGGCACCCAAATAGGTTTCTGGATCGGGTTTGTAATGCTGAAACAACTCGGCGGAGAAAATAACGTCCCAGGGCAACTTGCCATGCTTGGCCATGTTGGCCAGCAAGGACACGTTGCCATTGGAAAGCGTGCCGATGATGAAGCGCTCCTTCAAACGCTTCAACCCGCGCACCGAATCGGGCCAAGGCTTGAGACGGTGCCATACCAGGTTCAGATGAGCCTTATCGGCTTGCGTGAGCTTCTTCAAATCGAAGCGCTTCACCAGATCGTCCAAGATCATCCGGTGCAAGACGTCGATGTGGGTCCAGGGCAATTCGCCCGAGCGAACCCGGTCCATGGCGGGGCGGTAACCCGCGCGCCATGCATCGGTAAAAGCCACCCAATCGATGGCAATGCGCTTCTTCTCGCCCAAGGCGCGGCTCTCCTGGATGATGCTGCCGCGCCAATCCACGACGGTGCCGAAGACATCGAAAACCAATGCTTTGACTTGTGGAATCTTCATTGCGGCGCGTCCAGGCTACCAACCGACTTAGGATAGGTCACCACGCCCCAGGGAAGCTTCTTGTCCTCGATACGCTTCACCGTTTGGTAGGTGGTGGCGTCGATGACCACCACTTCGTTGGAGCGTCCGCAGGCCGCCAGGATGTGGCGGTCATCGGGGGTGAAGGTAAAGTGCCAGCAGCGCTTTCCCGTCGGGGCTTGGGCAATCTCCGTATAGGTCTTGGTATCGAACACTTGCAGGGCAGCGCCTTTGGAGAGCGCTACGAACAAGCGTTCGCCCTTGCGATCGAAGGCCAAGCCGTAGGGAACCTCGCCGGTGGCGACGACTTTGAGCACTTGGTACCGGGTATCCAGCACGACCAGCTTGTTGCCGTACTCCAAACTCACCACGTAAGTCTTGCCGTCGGGCGACATCTTGATGCCACGCGGCCGGTTACCGAACTTCTTCGTGCTGACCTTGGTCACGAGCTTGCCGGTCGCGATGTCATGCACGCTGACGTTCTCGTCGGCTTCATTAGTCACCAGAATTTTCTTGCCGTCGGCGGAGAACTCTATCCCCTCGGTTTCCATGCCGCCGGTAATGGCGCGCACGACCTTGCCTTCCTTGAGATTCACTACCGCGATCTTTGCCGGTTCGGCGTCGTCGTCCTCGCGCGCTTTTTCCAGCGCCTTGGCTTCGGCGGACCCGGGTGCTGGAGGCGGTCCGCCCACGGCGGCAGGTTCATAGGACACGAAGGCAAAATCCCCGCGAACGCGCACGAATTCGGGATTCTTGCCGATGCGGATGCGTTTGATGAGTTCGCCGCTTTCGCGGTCGATAAGGGAAATATCCCCCTCATCCCCATTGGCGGTGACCAGCATCTTGCCGTCCGCCGTAACCCCGATGCCACGCGGGGATTTCGACCCCGTGTCGATTTCCCTGACGGTCTCGAAGGTGTTCAAGTCGATGACCGTGATATGGCCCTCCTGGTTGCTGACGTAGGCCAGGCCTTCGCCGGCACGTACGCCTGTTACCGCGAGGCACAGCATGCCCCCCAATACAGCCATGAGAAGCTTGTTACGCGAGAACTTCATGAATCTCCCCCTTTTAGCGGAACCGTGGAAAAGTCGCGAATTGTAGCCGTCCGCCACCCGCTCACCAACGCGCGAGGGTCCTTTTGGATACGCTCAGTCGTCTGGTTGGGGAAAAGCCGTGCCCCGGCGGGCGCCAAACGCATACTTGATACCGACCCATGCCGCGCGGGGAGCGCCCGCGGAACGGAATTGCTCGTCCGTAGCTGCGGAATCGAATGTACGATTGGGTCCGCTGAAGAAATTCGCCCCTAAAATCCCGAAGGTTTCGTACTTCTTGTCGAACAGATTCTGCACGCGGAAAAACAGTTGCAGGGCCGGGCTGATCTGGTAGTAACCGTCCAGATGAACCAGTGTGTAACCAGGGACCTTGCCATTGGCGTCTTGGTTGTTCTCGTCGCCCCGGGCGTACTGGTCGCCCGAATACACCACGCTGGTGCCCACGGAAATATCTTCCTCCACTTCATAGGCCAGCCGAATCTTCGCGGTGTGCTCGGGAATGCCGGGAACCTTGTTTCCTGGGCGCACCTGGATGTCTCCTCCTACGTTTGTACTGTTGTGGGGGCTGCTGACCGCCAAGTCCGTCTCGAACGTGGATCGCGTGTACCCGTAATTGGCCGAGTAGCGAAATTCTCTTGCCCTGCCCTGTAACCCAAGCTCGAGACCTTGGCGCCGGGTCTTCGCTACGTTCTGGAAAAAACCCGTATTAGCACCGGCACCCACGGTGGA
>JBJXGQ010000189.1:0-3705 GCA_046160525.1 Burkholderiales bacterium | reverse complement strand
TCAAGCGCCGGATTGGCATTCCTCCGGGGCAACGTTGGATCCCGGCGGACCAATTGGATTACGCCATCGCGGTACTTCTGGTTGTCGCTCCGTGGGCATCGCTTAGTTGGGGCGATGCCGCTACGATTCTCGTCTTGACTTTCGCCGGCAACATTGCCGTCAACCAACTATCCTTTCGCTTGGGAATCCGAAATACGAAATGGTAAGACGCGCCTTAGCATGCGGGGCCGGTGCAGGGATATTGGTAATACTCGTTATTAAGGTAAGTGGTGACCTCTTCGATTTCCTTGTCCCGCCAAAAATTCCCTAGGTTGTTGTCCCACCGGCGTACCCAATGCCGGACTTCCTCGTAACTCTTCGCCGATCTGCGTCCATGCACGCTCTCGCTGTGGCACTGGACGCATCGCCCCTCGTAGAGCATGCGGCCGCGTTGGGCCTGCGTGGCGTCCGAGGAGAACGCCTGAGAGGGCGCCAGGATGCACAGCAGGAAGACGATGGGGCAGAGAGCGCGAAACATCGGCACCTCCGGGTCCTTGGAAAGAGCGGTTCTTGCGGGCATGGATTCGAATCCTTCATCGGGAAATGCAATGTAACCGCTACTGCACGTCCCTCCTTGATTACGATCAAGGAGGGACGTGTTGAATCGCGGATGCTTGGTCTGATCGGAGACCATACAAGAGCACTCATGAATCCCCTAACAAGCCCTCCGCTCACCGACTTGTACCAACTCACCATGTTGCAGGCCTACTTCGATCACAAGATGAACGACGAAGCCGTGTTCGAGCTATTCGTGCGCAAGCTGCCGCCTCACCGCAATTTCCTCGTGGCAGCGGGTCTCGAGCAAGTATTGGATTTCCTCGAAGCTCTGCATTTCACCGAAGAAGAACTTGCATGGCTCAGGCAGACGGGGCGCTTCACGCCAGCGTACCTAAAGTCCCTGGAATCTCTTTCCTTCACCGGCGATGTCCATGCCATGCCGGAAGGCACAACCTTTTTTCCGGATGAACCCATCGTTCGCGTGGCCGCCCCCATGCGCGCAGCGCAGCTGGTGGAGTCCCGGCTGATGAACATCGCCCATTTCCATGACACCGAAGGCGCGGCGGCTAAGCTCATCCCTCTTGCGAGCAAGCTTGCCAAGGACGGCATCGCCATCAGCGGCGTTCGCCTGGATAGCGGCGGCCTGGCCGAGCATGCCCGGCAAGTACGTACGATGCTCGACGCCGGCGGCCTCACCGGGACGCGCATCGTCGCCAGCGGAAACCTGGATGAATACAAGATCCAGGACATCATGGCCGAAGACGCACCCATCGACGGTTTCGGCGTCGGAACCAGCATGGACACATCATCGGACCGCCCATTCATGGATTGCGCCTACAAGCTACAGGAATACGGCGGGCGGCCCACGCACAAGCGCTCGGAGGGCAAGGCCACGTGGCCAGGGCGCAAGCAGGTTTACCGGTTCTACAACAAAAACCGCGAAGTGGACCACGACATCGTGACTCTGGAATCAGCACCGCCTCCGCGGAGTGCCCAACCCCTTGTTCGCTTGGTGATGCGGGGGGGCAGACGCGCATCCCATTTGCCTACCCTGGAGGAGTCGCGCAAATACGCCGCGCAACAGGTGGAGCGGTTACCGGCCAGGTTACATTCCCTGGAAGAAGGCGACCCCATCCCGGTCACAATTTCCGGGGAACTTCGCGCCTTGCGCGATCAAGTCGACGCGCGTTTGCCACTGGCTCCGTGCTCGCAAAGTGGAAATTGAGGATGTTCATGATCACCTCCTCCCCGCGTAAACCTAAAAAAAGCTATTGCACACGAAGGACACGACGGCACACGAAGGAAATAAAAAACATCGAGAGGGCATCGCTCTCACCAGATTGGCGAGCCTTGGTCGTGCCATGTTTCGTCGTATTTCCTTCGTGTTACTTCGTGTCCCTCGTGGTTAATCGCCGTTTGTAGGGTAAGTTACAACGCGCGCCCCAACCGCGTCTTGAGATCGCGCAAATGAGCGGCGGTCACCGGGTCACGCACCTTTCCGGTAACCATCTCGATCTTGTGATGAAGATGGGAAATGCCCGCGAGGAGCATCGTTCGAGCCTCGCTCGGAAGGATACCGGCGCGGTACTGTTGCGCGACCTCCGGCAAGGGCGAGGAGGCGGAGCGCTTGGCTTGCGGGTGTGACGCCATGGCTTCCACCTGCAAGCTGGGGGAGCTCGATTCAATATCCTGGGAAGAGGACTCAGGATCATCCTGCGCACCCGCCGCGACCAGCATCAAGGTGACGTAGTTACGTTGCAACTCGCGCCGGTACGCCTCCGTTACCGGTTTGACTGAAGCTAGCTCCTTGAACAAACCATTGTTCAAGTCGCGCAACATTTCTATCCCCGTGTAATGCTTGTCCGCGGGCTCAAGGGATTGGGCTTCCGCCATGCGCTGAAACACGCCGTCGCTCAGCAATTGCCGCAAGAGCTTGACGTTCGAACCTTGTAGCCCGTCGGCTCCGCCGGTAGGCCCTATGCGCCTCAACACTTCTTTGTCGAGCAAGGAATTGGGAACAGAAAAGGCGCGATCCACGAGAAACCTCACCGCCGCGCGCTGGCGATTTGCTGGCACTGCCTTAAAAGGCGGACCGCCCCGCCGGGCGTGATAGCGCGTTTCCTCGACCCCACCCACGAGTTTGGCCACGGCCGAGAGTTGCCGGTGGCGATGCTGAATCAGCGCCTCGTACATCTCCTGCAAGCGAGCATAGTCACCGCCCAGGCGGGTCGTCCCCGAGATCAGGTAAGGCATGACGCGATCGATATTGCGCAGGCCGTACTGCGCCGCTTCGATGGGGTCTGCCCCGATGACGTTGGTGTTGACCGCCGGATCGAGATTGGCGGACTCGTCTTCGCCCCCGAAGCGCAGCAATGGATCGTCCACCTGCTTGGCGGCAAGCTCATCGAGCAACTCCATCTCCGCATCGGTGTTGATGACTTCCTTCTCGCCCTTACCGTCGCGCGCGGCAGCCCGCGTGAACTGGCGGTAGCCCCACTCGATGGCGAAATAATCGTAAGGGCCGAAGCGTGGAAGGAGATAAGCGCCGTCGCCAGGCTGCGCGACATAATTGAGCCGAGAATAATCCATGATGGAGGCGGAATTGCCCCAGCGTTGCGTCCATTCCTTGTCGCGCAACCGCGCCACCGAGTAGGAGGAATGGCCCTTGAAGTTGTGGCGAAGGCCCAGGGAATGCCCCACTTCATGGGAAACCACGTAGCGCAGCACTTCGCCGATGATGTCCCTGGGCAGCGGAATCTGCCGGCCTCTTGGGTCCGACGGGGAGGCTTGCGTGAAGTACCACGTCTCGACTAGCCGCAATACATCGTGCCAGAGAATCACGTGGGAGGAGATCACTTCGCCGCTACGCGGGTCGATCACCGCGGGCCCCGTGGCGTTCTGCCTGCCACTGGGCGTCCAGCGCACGACGTTATGGCGCACGTCCTCGGGATGCCAGTGCGGATCTTCCTCCGGGGCCGGGGCATCGCGAGCGATGATCGCATCGCGAAAGCCCGCACTCTCAAGCAGTGGCTTCCAATCCTCGATACCGCGCTTGATGTAGGAGCGCCATTCTTGCGGCACCTCCGGGCTGATGAAAAACACTATCGGCTGAACGGCTTCGGAGACTCCCGCGCCGGGGTCTTTTTTTTCCAAGCGGTAGCGCTGAAT
>JBJXGQ010000188.1:0-2542 GCA_046160525.1 Burkholderiales bacterium | reverse complement strand
GGGGGGGGGGGGGGGCCACTTCGGCCGGTGCATTGGGGCGCGCGACGGCAATCACGTCTTGGCGCGGCTCGGCGCGCAACTCGGGCCGGGCCGTGACGGGTTCGGCACGAGGCTGCACCTGAGGCATGGGATCGGCACGCTGTAGGGGCGTGACCTCCGAGCGCTCCGGGCGCGCCAGGGGTTGCGCGCTGGCCCTGGGTTCCAACTGCGGTACCGTGGGTGCCGGCCGGGGGTCCTGGCGTGGCTCGGCGCGTGCCGCCACCGGTTGCGCCG
This sequence comes from Burkholderiales bacterium, assembly GCA_046160525.1. Classification (GTDB taxonomy): domain Bacteria; phylum Pseudomonadota; class Gammaproteobacteria; order Burkholderiales; family SHXO01; genus SHXO01. The sequence continues at coordinate 2,269 of JBJXGQ010000188.1, read as the reverse complement.
GGGCGGGCACGGCACGCGGTGGCGCCAGTGGCTGCGGCGGAGCGGCTTCCTGGCGTGGCGTGGTGATGGGTTCTTGCCTTGCTTCAGGCCTTACATCGGGCCTGGGTTCAGCCCTTTGCACCGGTGTGGGCTGAACTCTTTGCTCGGCCCTGGGATCGGCGCGCGCCACGGGTGCCACGGACTCGGGCTTCACGGTTACCGGCTCGGGCCGTACCTCGGGACGTACCGCTGGCTTGATCTCGGGCATGACGGCTGGGGGCGGTTCGCTGCGTGCCAGCGTAGGGGTTTGTTGCATACGAGGGGGCGGTACCGCGGACTTCTTGTCTTGCGTGCGCTCCTTCTTCTCTTGGGTCTTCTTGAGGGCAGGCGGGGGTTCCACCTGATCGAGCCGAACTTGGAGGACTTCGGCGGACTCAGGGGGAGAAATGCGCAGTCCGGGCACCAACCAAAGAATTAGGGCATGGATGAGGAGGGAGACCAGGAACGCCACCCGGATCCGGCGATCCTCGTACCAACTTGTCTCCATCCAACTCAAATCACTTGAAAGGGCCGCGGCGCTCATATTTGAAGTCTCGGTACTCGGTAAACGCTACTACGGCGAAACTCATGATATTCATGAGTGGCATTTGGTGATTTTTCCGCTGTAGCCATTCGAATTGAATCCGACAAAATCATAGCTGGAGATCTGGATAGGGTAGCAGGCCGGATACACGGGTGGTTCGCCGGTGTAACGGGCAGGCTACAAGACCGGGCCTCTTGCACCAGGAGCGGTGGTTTCCGAAGTATTTTGCCGGGACGCCACCGCACAACTCGAATGTCATCATCTTAACTGGAGAAGACTATGTGGACAAAGCCTGAGTACACCGAAATGCGTTTCGGCTTCGAAGTAACGATGTACATCTACAACCGCTAAGCAATTAGCCGGTTAAGCGAAAGCCCCCGAGCGGGGCTTTCGTTTTTATAAGGTTCATCAAGGTACCTACATCAAGATATGCATATTCGTGTCTTAGGCGCGGCGGCGGGAGGCGGGTTCCCGCAATGGAACTGCAACTGCAAGAATTGCGACGGGTTGCGCAAGGGCACTCTACGCGCGGTGGCACGCACGCAATCTTCCATTATCGTGAGCAGCGACGGGACCAATTGGGTGTTGTTCAATGCCTCGCCCGACGTGCTCACGCAAATCAAGAACACTCCTCCCCTGCAACCGGGCCGCGCCATTCGCGATACGGGAATTCGAGCCGTGGTGCTCATGGACGGGCAAATCGATCACACCACCGGGTTGCTCATGCTGCGGGAAGGCAAGCAACCGCTCAACATCTACTGCACGGATATGGTTCACGAGGATTTGACGACGGGGAACCCCCTGTTCACCATCCTCGGCCACTACTGCGGCGTGAAGTGGCACCGGCTTTCCATTGCGTCCGATAAGGAATATTCCATCGAAGGTATCGAGCATCTTCGCTTCACCAGCGTATCGCTGAAAAGCAAGGCCCCGCCCTACTCTCCCCACCGTAACGATCCCCATGACGGGGACAATATCGGCATGCGTATCGTGGACCAGCGCACCGGCAAGAGCGTCTTTTACGCGCCAGGGCTGGGCGAGATCGAACCACACATCAAGCCCTTCATGGCGGCAGCCGATTGCGTGATGGTGGACGGCACTTTCTGGACCGACGACGAGATGGTGGCCATGGGCATCTCGCAAAAACGCGCGAGAGAGATTGGGCACCTGCCCCAATCGGGGGAGCAGGGCATGATCAACGTCTTGAAGCCGCTGCGCGCTTCGCGAAAAATTCTGATCCACATCAACAACACCAATCCCATCTTGGACGAGGATTCGCCGCAGCGCGCCGAACTGGGCCGCGCGGGAATCGAAGTGGCCTATGACGGCATGGCTATTGACCTGTAGAGGAGGAATATGGGCGCACAAGACATGATGCCGTGGAGCAAAGAGGAATTCGAGCAGCGCTTGCGCAACAAGGGCAAGCGTTATCACATCTACCATCCCTACCAGATGGCGATGAATAGCGGCCAGCTCACGCGCGAGCAGATTCAAGGATGGGTGTGCAATCGTTTCTATTACCAGCTTGCCATCCCCATCAAGGACGCCGGGGTGCTCACCAACATCCCTGAACGCGACCACCGCCGCAAGTGGATACAGCGCATCATCGATCACGATGGCACCCAAGGCGACGAAGGCGGCATCGAGGCGTGGCTCACGCTCGGGCTCGCCGTGGGACTTTCGCGCGACGAAGTGATGTCGCAAAAG
>JBJXGQ010000187.1:0-5433 GCA_046160525.1 Burkholderiales bacterium | reverse complement strand
GCGTTCTGGACTTCAGCACCTTGCTCCCCGGCCCCATGGCCACCTTGCTCCTGGCCGAAGCCGGCGCCGAAGTCATCAAGGTGGAGCGCCCAGACGGCGAGGACATGCGCCGTTACGAACCGCGCTTTGGGGACACGAGCGCATCCTTCGCCATGCTCAACCGGGGCAAGCGCTCCGTGGCCCTCGATCTGAAAGCTCCCGGCGCCAAGGCACGCCTACTTCCCCTACTGGAAACGGCCGATGTGTTGGTCGAACAATTTCGTCCAGGGGTAATGGATCGCTTGGGCTTGGGGTACGGCGCGTTGCGAGAGATCAATCCAGGGTTGATCTATTGCTCCATCACGGGCTATGGGCAACAAGGACCCAAGTCACCTATTGCCGCCCATGACTTGAATTACCAAGCGGACACCGGAATGCTCGCCATCGCGGCGGGGAGCGACGGCGCACCGGTCGTGCCACAGGCCCTGGTCGCCGACATCGCGGGGGGCTCATACCCGGCGGTCATGAACATCCTGCTTGCCTTACGGCAGCGCGACCGCACGCACGCGGGCTGTTACATCGACATCTCCATGACAGACTGCTTGTTTCCTTTCATGTTCTGGGCCATGGGTACGGGAAATACCACCGGGAAATGGCCGGAGCCTGGCCAGGAGATGCTCTCGGGAGGAAGCGCGCGATACCAGGTGTACCGCACAGAAGACGGACAGTTTCTCGCCGCCGCGCCCTTGGAAGACCGCTTCTGGAGCGTGTTCTGTGAAGTGATCGAACTCCCAGCTCACCTACGCGACGACAGCATGGACGGCCAGGCCACTCTTCGTGCCGTGGCGGAACTCATCGCAGACAGACCGGCCGCCGAATGGATGAAGCGCTTTGAAGGACGCGATGCGTGCTGCAATCTCGTGCGCAATGTCGAGGAAGCGTTGCGAGACCCTCACTACCGGGGACGCGGACTATTCGCACACAGCGTAACCGCCGCCAACGGCGATGAATTGATGGCCAACTGCGTACCGTTCGCCAGTGCACTACGCGAGCCGCGTACCGAAGTCCCCTACCCCATCTTGGGCGCGGATAACGATCTGCTGGCGTGAATGGCATGGCCTTGATTCGCGCCGCACTCCTGCTGGCATGGATTGCCATCTCCGGCGCCCGCGCCGAGGACGATTTCATCCTCGGTCTACCCTACGGTTCACACCCAGCGCAACGGCTCAATCTTTACATGACGGCCGGCAAGAACGACGCGCCCTTGCTGATTTACTTACCGGGAGGATTCTGGGGGGCACTCGATGAGCGCTTTCGCGTGCTGGCCGATGGCAGCAGCAAGCTGCGATTCGAGGGCGTAGCCGTGGCCATCCTTCGAACGCGCACCGCAACCGAGGCCCCTTGGCCAGCATCCAGGCAGGACGCGGCGGCGGCTATCGCCATGCTCAAGCGCGAGGCACGCCGCTATCGCATAGACCCACGGCGCATCTTTCTCATGGGCCACTCGTCCGGCGGATTTACCGCCAGCAGGCTTGCCTTGGAGCAAGACACTGCCGGTAGCTTGGCCGGCGTCATCACACTAAGCGGCCTGCACCATCTGGGCGGTCCAGCCTACCAAGGACGCATTGCGCAGTTCATCGATGGGGCCTTCAAGGAGAAGCCATCCGCTTCCGTACCCAAATCCGTGCAAGGGCGCTTTCTCATCCTGGCGGGCGAAAAAGACCTCGACGGTTTTGCACGCGATGCACAGGCCTTCGCCTTGGCGCTCAAGAACGCGGGCGCGAAGGTGATCTACCAGACAGTGCTTGGAGGCAATCACCAGTCCGTGGCGGATCTGGGAGCGCCGGATAACGCGTTTACCCGGGAATTGTTGCTGGATTTCACCGGCGCCAAGAGCATGAGCGAATCCTTGCGTTTGCTCGTGGCAGCCGACCAACATTTATTTTTCTCCGCGCCCCTCTCCTCGGAATCGTTGTGGAGAAAGTACTCGGACCTGATCCAGCCTTTCCCCATCGATGAGCGTTTTGAAGGATTCCTTGCCGCGCATATTTTGGAGCACCGTTACCAGTTGGCGGCCCTGCCAATGAAGACCTATCACGCCATACCGGTGGCGGAATTAATCAAGACGCTTCCCGGCAAGGGCCCCTGGCTGCGCACAGTCAATACGCGCAACGAAAACTATTACTGGTATGGAAACGATTCGTCTTTCAGCAAGCCCTCGCCGCGAGCCTGGTGGGCGTGAAGACCAACTTGATCGCCGAACCGGCGCGGCAAGCGCTTTTCGATCTGGTGAACAAAGCGCGAGAGGAGCGTTCCGCCGCTCCATCTCGTTCGCAGTGAAGCAACACTAGCGCGCCAGATCCGCCAGGAAGCGCTTGATCTGGCCGGAAACGAAAGCGTACTCCGTGCTGTCTTCGCTACCAGGGCAACAAGCGATGTGCCCCAGGTAGGAAGGAATTTCCACGTACATGCTATTTTTTACGCCACGGTAAATCTCGCGCGCCATGTAGGTGGGTAAGGTGCGGTCGGTCATGCCTGGCATGATCAACGTTCTGGCCTTGATCCGGCCCAAGGCATCCGCCATGTCGCCTCCGAACGGTTGCGATACATCGTGGTTGGCCGTGGCCTGGTAACGATAGATCAAGCCGCGGGCATCCCAGGTCTTGGCCCAGCCCGTGCCAAAAGCGCGCTGCGCTTTCTGGTATTCCTCAGCGCTCACCAGCGTGTTGAGTTGCTCGTCGCTGTAGAGCCATGGAAAGTAGATCATGCCAGCCGTGACGATGCCATCCACCGGGCTCTCCGTGTAGTTCCCGTTGTTCCATTTGGAATCCAACTTGATCGTGTTGATCACCGCATCGAAAATGGCGTGCACGTGGCGGTCACTGCGCGCACTGGGCACTATGAGCAGCAGGCCCTTCATGAAGTCGCGAAAATGAATGCCCCATTCCAATGCCTGAAAGGAGCCCATGGAAGGCCCGCCCACCGCGACCAAGCTCTTCAAATCCAAGCCCTTCGTAACCAGATCGTACTGCGCACGCACCATGTCGCGAATGCTGTAGGCGGGAAACTCCGCCCCCAGTCCATCGGCCGGTTTACTCGACCCACCGCCTCCAAGGGCGTCAACCGTCACGACAAAATACTTGTTGGTATCGAACGCCTTGCCCGCTCCGATGAAAATCTTGTAGGCATTGCGTCCCTGGCTGGCGCCGTGGGTCACCAAGATGGCGTTGTCGCGCGCCGCGTTCAATTCGCCATAGCTGTCGTAGGCCACGCGCATATTGTTCAGGGTCTTGCCGTTCTCGAAGGTGAAACTGGCAATGGTGTAAATCTTGGGTTCGTCCGCGCCCGCGCAAAGTCCAGGGGCGAGGGCCATCATCATGGCAAGTAATCCAGTACGAATTCCAATAAGCATGATTCTTATCCTCCAGGGTGCTGTTTGATGGGTGCCGTCTGGCCTCATTGAACCGGGCCACAATGTCAGGCATTATCCGCCGGCATGAAGATACCCAGGGAGAAGGATTATGGGCGGTGGTTTTAGATCTGTCATTGCGCTGGCCATGCTATGCACCGGTCTTGGCGCCGGGGCGCAGGAGGTAAAGATCGGCGTCATCTACGACTATAGCGGCCCCTTTGCCGCGGGCGGATCGCAGGCGGCGGCCCTCGGAACGAAGATCGCCATCGACATGGTGAACGAGCGCGGCGGAGTTTCCGGGTACAAGATCAACGCAATCTACGCCGACGCGCAATCCAAGGCCGAGGTTGCCATCAACGAGGCCACGCGCCTTCTGGACCAGGAAAAAGTAAATCTGGTCATGGGCGTGTATTCGAGCGCGCACTGCGTGCCCATGGCGCAAAAAGTGGATGCCGCGAAGAAATTCATGTGGGCGAACGTATGTACCGCCTCCGCGGTGTTCAAGAACAAGAATCTGCGCTACGTATTCCGCCCGCAAGCGCACACCGATCAATTCGGCGCGGCCTCCTGCATGTTCATCGCCGAAAACGCCAAGACGAAACTCAACAAAGAGCCGAAGGATGTCAAGGTCGCCATCCTGTATGAAGATGGTCCCTATGGCACCGGCGTGGCCGCGGCCAACGATGAAGTCTGCAAGAAGCTGGGAATCCAGGTCGTGCTGAAGGAAGGCTATTCGGCGACCGCGCCGGATCTATCGAGCCTCATCACCAAGCTTCGCCGCGCACGTGCCGACGTGATCTTGCATACGGGTTACAACCCGGACATTACGTTGTTTTGGCGCCAGGCACGCGAGCAAGGCTTGAAGTGGGCCGCGCTCATTGGCCATGGCGCGGGCTACAGCCAATTCGACAAACTGCATGAGTCTCTAGGCCCGGATGCCGAGAACATCATGAGCGTGGACCCGCCCGCCGCGCAACATCTCAACCCCAAGGCGCTATCCCCCGAGCTTGTGAAACTGACCGCGGAGATGATCAAGCGCTACAAAGCGCAAACCAAGGCTGACGAAATCCCACCGCACGTGTCCATGGGATTCAACCAAACGTGGATCTTCCTAACCGATGTGTTGCCACGCGCCATCGGAAAATATAAGGGCATGGATCCCGAGGCGCTGCGCAAAGCTGCATTGGATACGGATATCCCAGATGGCGGCACCATCCAAGGTTATGGCGTGAAATTCCACCCGCCCGGCCACGCCATGTCGGGGCAAAACGAACGCTCCTACCCCGTGATCACCCAGTACGTTGGCGGCGATGCAAGGGTTGTGTGGCCCGCCAAGCTGCGCACCGCGGAACCGGTGTTTCCTTGGCCGAAGACGCACCGGTATTCCAATCAGTAGCGAAAACCGGCGAGGCCATGCTATCTGTCAGCGGCTTGACCAAGCGCTTTGGCGGCTTCACCGCGGTCAACGCAATTTCCTTCGACGTTCGGGAAGGAGAAATCCTGGGGCTCATCGGCCCCAACGGTTCGGGAAAGAGCACGACGTTCAACTTGATCGCCGGCGCATTGATTCCATCCGCCGGATCGGTGCGATTTCAAGGCCGCGATATCGCGGGATATCCGCCGTATCGTGTGGCGCACGCGGGCATCGCCCGTACCCATCAAATTCCCCGGCCGTTTCGCAGGCTTTCACTACTCGAGAACGTCGCGCTTGCCGCGCACTATGGATCGGAGCAGCGCCCCTCGCGCGAACGCGCCTTCGTGCGCGCGGCGGAAATTCTCCAGCTCGTCAACCTACCTTCGGACTCGCAAACGCGTGCCGAGGGTCTCGGTGCCGCGGGATTAAAGAAACTGGAGCTTGCACGTGCGCTCGCCACGGAGCCCAAACTGCTGCTCGCGGACGAGTCATTGGGCGGCCTCGACGAACACGAAATGGACCAGGCAGCGGACATGCTGCGCAGCATTCGCACACAGCGCGGAATTACAATTATTTGGGTGGAGCACATCATGGGTGTATTGATGCGCATCGTCGATCGCTGCGTTGT
>JBJXGQ010000186.1:0-11344 GCA_046160525.1 Burkholderiales bacterium | reverse complement strand
TCTCGAACGAAAAGCTTGCCGAACTGCAAAGAGAGCACAGCGCGCGCGTACTGGATGGTGCCGAAAAAGTATTGAAGGAAGCGGCTGTGCCGTACACGAAGGAAATCCTGGCCGGCCCTGTCGCTAAGTCCCTCGCGCAGTGCGCGGACGCCCTCGGATGCAAGGGGATCGTGCTGGGCACGCGCGGCATGACTGCGATTGGCAATTTGGTCATGGGGTCAGTGGCAACCAAATTGGTCCATTTCGCCAATGTGCCGGTGACGCTGGTCAAATAGCGCGAGGTGGATTTTCGCGTCCCCTCGCGGACACGCACTTCCACGCGGGCGCCTCCCGCTCCCATGCTAGGCACACGGCCCGCGGACTACTGGAGCTTATCCGCCGCCCAGTTGCTAAGAGAGCTAGAAACATCCACCGGCGGCCTCTCCGCGGTTGAAGGAAGAAAGCGCCTAGCCATCTTTGGCCCAAACGCGCTTAAACCCCATTCCCGGACCCCAGCGGTCCGCTTATTCCTTCGGCAGTTTTCCAGTCCCCTGGTGCTGATTCTCGTGTTCGCGGCGGGCGTGTCGCTCTTCGTGCAGGATTGGACGGATGCCGCCATCATCGCGGCCATCCTGCTCGCGAGCGGGGTGCTGTCTTTTCTTCAGGAGTATTCCGCAGACCAAGCAGTGGAGAAGTTGCGCACCCTGATTGCGCACCGGGTGAACGTGCTGCGCGACGGTACCGAAATTCTCATCGATGCAAAGGAAATCGTTCCCGGAGACGTCATCGCGCTACGCGCGGGAAGTCTCATTCCCGCCGATGGAGTCGTGCTGGAATCGAGGGATCTCTTCGTGACGCAGGCCGTACTCACCGGGGAGTCTTTCCCCGTGGAGAAGTTGCCTGGACTCGCGGCCAAGAACGCGAGCATGGCGCAACGCACCCAATGCGTGTTCATGGGCACTTCGGTGCGCAGCGGTACCGGGCACGCACTCATCGTTGGGACAGGAAGCGCAACCGTCTACGGCGCAAGTGCCGCCAAGTTGGCATTGCGTCCTCCAGAGACGGACTTCGAACGCGGCGTACGCCACTACAGCTCCATGCTTTCGCAGATCATGATCGCGCTGGTGGTCGTAGTATTCACGGTGAACGTCTTTTCCGCCAAGCCTCCCATCGATTCTCTACTGTTCGCCATCGCCCTGGCGGTGGGCATCTCTCCGGAGTTACTCCCCGCCATCATTTCCATCACGCTTTCTCGCGGGGCGCGCGAAATGGCAAGGCACGGGGTGATTGTGCGCCACCTGAACGCCATCGAGAATTTCGGCAGCATGGATGTGCTGTGCACGGACAAGACCGGCACCCTGACCGAAGGCCACATAGAGCTCGATCGCACCCTGGACCCTGAAGGCGATCCATCCGATAGCGTGGGACGCTACGCTTATCTCAACGCCCATTTTCAAACGGGCATCGATAACCCGCTGGACGAGGCCATCCTGGCGATGGGAAAAAGGGACGCCGGCGGCGCCAAGAAGCGCGACGAGATCCCCTACGATTTCGTGCGCAAGCGCCTGAGCATCGTCGTAGAAGAACATGGGGAGGTGCTCTTAATCATGAAGGGGGCCTTGGCGCAGGTGCTGGACGTGTGCTCCCACATGAGACAGGGAACCGAGGTTGCCCCCATGGATAGCGCGCAACGGCAGCGCACCGACGAGCGCTTTCGGCAGTGGAGCGAACAAGGCTTTCGGGTGCTTGGCGTAGCGACCCGGGCACTACCCGATTTGCCTGTTTATACGAGCGAACAGGAAAGGGATTTGGTCTTCGAGGGTTTCTTGCTCTTTTTCGATCCGCCCAAGCGCGACGCTCGCGCGACCATAGAATCCCTCGCGCGCCTGGGTGTGCGGCTAAAGATTCTCACGGGGGACAACCGCCACGTGGCGGCCCACGTGGCCCATGAAGTAGGGCTGCCGGTACCGGGAATATTGACAGGACAAGAACTCAACAAGATTCGAGACGAAGCCCTGTGGCATTTGGTGGATCACACGGATCTGTTCGCCGAGCTCGATCCGATGCAAAAGGAGCGCGTCATCCGTGCCTTGAAAAAGCGCGGGCATGTCGTCGGGTACTTGGGCGATGGAATCAACGATGCGCCGGCCTTGCACGATGCCGATGTGGGCATTTCCGTGGACGGTGCCGCCGAGGTGGCGCGCGAGGCGGCCGACATCGTGCTGCTGCGCCATGATCTGGACGTGCTGCGCCGGGGCATCGAGAACGGGCGCGTCACCTTCGCCAATTCCCTCAAGTACGTGCTCATCACCAGCAGCGCCAATTTCGGCAACATGATCAGCATGGCGGCCGTCTCAATGGTGCTGCCCTTCCTGCCGCTACTGGCAACGCAAATCCTGCTCAATAACTTTCTCTCCGACATTCCCGCCATGGCCATCGCCAACGACAAAGTCGACCGCGATTGGACCGAGAAACCACGGCGCTGGGATGTAGCCTTCTTGCGCCGCTTCATGATCGTATTCGGGTTGGTCAGCTCCGTCTTCGACTTGCTCACGTTCGCCGTACTTTTGTTCGTCTTCAAATCCGTAGCCGCGGAATTTCGCACGGCATGGTTCGTGGAATCCTTGCTGACCGAATTAGTTGTCTTGTTGCTCCTGCGCACACGGGGCTCTTTCCGGCACAGCCGGGTTGGAAGCTGGCTGTTGCGCTTGGCTATCGCGATCGGAGCGCTGGCTGCCGCCCTGCCCTATCTCCCCTTCAGTGAACTGCTTGGCTTTGTCCCTCTGCCCTGGGAAATCATGCTCACAATAGCGAGCATCGTGTTGGCCTATGCCTTCGCCACCGAATTTGCGAAGCGCGCGTTTTACAGGAGGGAGAATCAAGCCCATGGATAAGAGACCGGCCACAATGCGCGCGATGGTCTACGAAGGGAAGCCCGGCGAGATCCGCGGCGCCAGCCTCCCCATTGGCTCCCCGCAAGGTCATGAAATCCTCCTTCGCGTACAGGCCTGCGGAGTTTGCCGCACCGACCTGCATGTGATCGACGGCGGCTATGCGCAGTATGCGCTCGCGGACGAACGCTATTGCTTCGCCATTCCGGAGGGCTACTCGGACGCGCAAGCCGCTCCGCTGCTATGCGCCGGGCTCATCGGTTACCGCGCTCTCAAGGCCGCCGGGGAGGTGCAACGTTTAGGGATTTACGGTTTTGGCGCGGCGGCGCACATCATTTCCCAAGTGGCGCGCCACCAAGGGCGCGAGGTCTATGCGTTCACCCGGCCCGGAGACCGGGTAGCGCAGGAGTTCGCCCTGAGACCCTACGCGCTCGAAGACGCCAGCCAAGCATTATCCGATTTGCGCAGCGGACAACTTTCGGGAGCGGCGGTTCTGCTACCGTGACCTTCCCGGCTAACTTCAACCGAGAACACAGACCATGCTCTACTACGCCGTGAAGATCGCCTTATCGGCGGCATTGATTGTCGCGATCTCCGAAATCGCCAAACGGCACACGGGATTCGCGGCACTGATCGCCTCCTTGCCATTGACGAGTTTGCTGGCCTTTGTGTGGATGTATGTCGAGTCGGGGTCCACGCAGCAGATCTCTGAGCTTTCGACCCAGGTGTTCTGGTTGGTCATTCCCTCTCTTGCTCTGTTCATACTCTTACCCGTCTTCATCAAGACAGGTCTTGGATTTTGGTTGAGCTTGGGTCTGTCCACCGCCGCCACCGCCGGTCTTTACGTGGCCCTTATCCCTTTGCTGCGCCGGGCAGGTGTAACGCTGTAAGCAGGCGAGCCTCGCAGGGTGTTGATGAAGGTCAAGGATCGCTCGCGACAAGACGTCTAGAGTGCGATACGGGGCTCTATGAAAGCAGATCCGAATTTCCGGTCATTCATCGTCAAGACGATCCTGGGCAGCACCCTGTTCGTGGCGGCCGTGTTGGCGCTGTTGTATTACTTCGGTGCGCAACAGCAATTGCAGGAATTGTTGTCCTGGTTCGATGCGCAAGGCGCATGGGGCCCTATCTTGTTCGTGATAGTCATGGCCTTGGTAGTGATCTTCTTGCTGCCCGGTGTGATGCTGACCACCGGTGCCGGTTTTGTATTTGGTGTGCCGCTGGGAGCGGCGTGCGTGGTGGCAGGCACCACCTTGGGGGCTGCCGCGGCGTTCGTGCTCGCCCGCCATGGGCTCCAGCGCCCGGCACGCTATCTCCTTAATCGCTACCCAAAGGTTTCCATGGCCAGCGATGCCTTGGCATCCGAAGGATTCAAATTCGTACTGCTGACCCGCCTCGTTCCGTTCTTTCCCTTCAAGGCGTCGAATTACTTCTTCGGGCTGGCGCGGTTTTCATTGCGCGATTTCACCGCCGGCACTTTTCTCGGCATCATTCCCTTCTCGGTCCATAACGTGTATCTGGGCGCCATCGCCTCGGACATCGCTACCTTGGGGGCCCGGCACGGCGATCGCACGCCGCTGCAATGGTCTCTCTATGGGATGGGTTTTCTACTGGCCCTGGGAGCCCTCATAGCGCTCGGCCGGATCGCCCATCGCACCTTGGCGCGCTATGCGCCCTAGGAAATCCTCCATGCCATGGCTGAAGTGGTTACCGTGGCGTCTGGTCCTAAGCCGCGTGGCGCATGCTCATGGGTTTCTCGATCCGATCCCGCTCCTTGCACGGCTCGAACGCTTGGCCCAGCCTTCGGAAGTGGCACAGCCGGTCGAGCTGCTCAGGGCCGGTGCCGTGTTTCATGCGCGCGGCCTGATCAACAGCCGTGTGATTCAACACAACTTGGACTGGGTATGGCCCTATTGGATCGAGCGCCAATTCGATCCCGCGGACGATGCCTTTATTCCGCGCGCGTTCTCCATCACCCATGTCAATCTCACCCACCGCAATTGGACTGCGGTGGGCTGGCCGGATTGCGATTCGCTACCCATCGCCGATCCGCGCGGGTTACTGACTCCGCTGCGCGACGGTTGGTCGCTGGACGGTTGGATCGTCACGGACGATGGGCGCCGCCTTTTGCCTTCGCGTGCGAGGTCCGCCAAGCAATGGCTGGAACTGGAAGCCGAACCCACTGTAATCACCGAAACCGCGCAAGACAGCCTTTCGTTGCGTAGCGAAGCATCCGTTATCCGGGAGCACGGCATGCCCGTGTGCCGGTTGCGTCTCAGGGGCCAGAGCCCCGTGGCGGGTTGGATGGTGTTGGCGCTGTGTCCGTTCAACCCGGAGGGAATCAGTTTCATCCATGATGCCAGCCTTGCCGCGAACCGCAAGGCTTGGCGCGTCGAGGGCAAAGCGACGGTGCGATTCAGCGATGCGGCGGACCGGCACCACGTGTCGGATTACCGGCGCGGGTCCGTATTGCTCCAACTGAGCGACGCCAAGGAGCAGTCACAAGGCCAGTGCGACGTCGGCATGACAACGGCGGTCGCCATGTTTGCCCTTAAAGCTGGTGAGCCCCGAGAGATCTGCGCAACCGTCGCGATCGAAGAGGACCGCACTAAGCGGTATAGCTCTCACGGATGGAGAGATGCACTGGAGGGTTGCTGCGAACTGAGCGTTCCCGAGGAGCGAGTGCAGTTTCTCTACGACGCCGCCTTGCGAACGCTGGTTCTGCATTCGCCCGGCGATGTCTATCCAGGACCGTATACCTATAAGCGCTTTTGGTTTCGCGACGCGGCCTTCATCATTCATGCAATGCTGTGCGTTGGATTGGCAGGGCGCGCCGAGCGTGCGCTGGACCGTTTCCCGCCCCGGCAAAACTCCCTGGGTTACTTTCATTCTCAGGAAGGCGAATGGGATTCCAATGGCGAAGCCTTGTGGATCATGCAGCGCTTTTGCGAACTTCAGAACGTACGCCCGAAAACTGCGTGGCGCCAGGCCATCGTACGCGCGGCCAATTGGATCGCGCGCAAGCGCACCCCGGACCAAATCGACAGTCCGCATGCGGGCCTGTTTCCGCCAGGCTTCAGCGCGGAGCACCTTGGCCCCAACGATTATTACTACTGGGACGATTTTTGGGGAATCGCGGGGCTGCACGCGGCCGCTTGGCTGTGCGCGCGCATGGGCGATACCTCCAACCAAACGCAATTCCAGCGCCTTGCTGGGACTTTCCAGGACGCGGTGCACCGAAGCCTTTCGCAGGTGGAAACGCGCCTTGGCCGCGAAGCCATGCCAGCCTCGCCCTACCGCCGCATGGATTCGGGGGCCATCGGTTCCCTGGCCACGGGCTACCCACTCCAGCTATGCGCGCCGCGCGACCCGAGGTTGCTGGACACCGCCGAGTTCCTGATCGAACGCTGCCTGGTGCGCGGAGGTTTCTTTCAAGACATGATTCACTCGGGCATCAATCCCTACTTGACCCTGCACTTGGCTCAGGTGCTCTTGCGTGCGGAGGATTCGCGCTATCTCGGCCTCATGGACGCGGTAGGCGAACTTGCCACTCCCACCGGCCAGTGGCCGGAGGCCATTCATCCTCGCACCGGAGGCGGTTGCATGGGAGACGGCCAGCACGTGTGGGCAGCAGCCGAATGGCTCATGATGATCCGCAACGCTTTTGTCAGAGAAGATCGCGAGAAACTGATCCTGTGCCAGGGAATTCCACGGCGCTGGTTAGACAGCGGGGAAGCCTTGCGCTTCGGTCCCGCGCCCACTGCTTTCGGAAGCGTTTCCTTGACTCTAAGACCTCACGCCGCAGGCCGCGAACTACGCGTGTCATGGACAGCCCAATGGCATGGCCAGGCCCCGCCGGCCGAAATCAGGGTTCCGGGTTTTACGCCCGTCACAGCCGTGCCCGGCACGGATAGCGTGGAGTTGGTATGCCTGGAAAAATGAACATCGTCATGCTCACCAACACCTACACGCCGCACGTGGGAGGCGTGGCGCGATCCGTGGCGGCCTTTGCGGGCGCGTACCGTAAGCATGGGCATCGCGTGCTGGTGGTGGCTCCAGAATTTTCCGGCATGCCCGCCGCGGAGCTCGATGTCGTGCGCATTCCCGCCATCCAGAATTTCAACGGCAGCGATTTTTCGGCGGTGCTGCCTGTTTCCGGGCTGCTGAGCGATGCGTTGGATAGTTTCTCCCCGGATATCGTCCATTCTCATCATCCCTACTTGCTCGGCATGACGGCGGTGCGCATCGCGCGCTACCGCCAAGTGCCCCTGGTGTTCACTCATCACACCTTGTACGAGCAATACACCCATTACGTGCCAGGCGATTCCCCGCTCCTTCAGCGCTTCGTGGCGGAGCTAGCCACCCACTACGCCAACCTCTGCGACCAGGTGTTCGCCCCGAGCGAGAGCATCGCGCAACTGCTACAAGATCGCGGCGTGAGCGCACCAGTTGCCGTGGTGCCCACCGGCGTGAACATCGCGCGCTTCGCCGCGGGGGATGGCCAACGATTTCGGCGCGCCGCGGGGATTCCGGATGAAGCCTTCGTGATCGGTCACCTCGGTCGCTTGGCCCCGGAGAAGAATCTTGAGTTCTTGGCCCACGCCGTTGGGAGCGCGCTGCGTTTAATTCCTCAGGCTTGCTTCCTGTTGGTGGGGAGCGGCCCCTCCGAGGAAGCGGTACGTTCGGCGTTCGAGCGCGACCAATTATCGAACCGGATTCATGTGGCCGGGATCCTCGATCCACCCGCGCTGGCGGACGCGTACCACGCCATGGACGTGTTCGCCTTTGCCTCCAAGAGCGAAACACAAGGCATGGTGCTCACGGAAGCCATGGCGGCCGGCGTCCCAGTGGTGGGATTGGATGCGCCGGGGGTGCGTGAGGTAGTCAAAGACGGTGTCAATGGCCGCCTGCTGACGGAAGAAACGCCCGGCGCGTTCGCGCAGGCCTTGCGGTGGGCCGCGAATCGCAACGCCGCTCAGCTGCGCGCCTTGAAGGACGGCGCGCTCGCCACCGCCAACTCGTTTTCCATGGAGCATTCAGCGGATCGCGCCATGGCCTGTTACGCCACCCTCCTCAAGCGCTCCACGACTTCTAAGCAAGAGCACTTCACCCAATGGGAGCGCGTGCGGGACTTGATCGCCGCCGAGTGGGAGATTCTCAAGGGCGTGACCGAAGCCGCGGGGGCAGCCTTGACTGGCGCCAAGCCTTGATCGGCCGCATCGAAGTCTTCCTGCGACGCTTGCGCCGCTTGGCGAGTCGCAGCGAGTGGCTTGCCGCGCTCCTACGATTGCCCCCATCGGTGGGCACCGAAGCAGGACCTGGTTTGCTGTTGGTGCAAATCGATGGCCTGTCTCATGCGCAATTGCAGCGCGCCCTGGCGCACGGGGAAATGCCTTTCCTGAATCATCTGCTAAACCGAGAGCATTACCGTCTGCACACGCTCTACGCCGGGGTTCCCTCCACCACGGGGGCATTCCAAGGCGAACTCTACTATGGCGTCAAGCGCGCGGTGCCAGCCTTCAGCTTCCTGGACAGTGCCTCGGGCGCCATCATCCGGCTTACCGATGCCATCCCTACGGCCAGGATCGAGCACGACCTGGCCCTACGCGGCGGCACACCTCTGCTGGAAGGCGGTAGCGCTTACGTCAACATTTTCTCCGGCGGCGCGGCGGAGTCTCATTTCTGCTCGGCCTCGCGCGGATGGGGACCGAGCCTGCGGCAAGCAAGGTCCTGGGTGGTTTTGTTGCTGATTACCGCCAATGCCTATAGCTTCGTGCGCGTGGGGCTGCTGTTCCTGTGGGAGATCGTTCTCGCCATCTATGACTGCATTCGCGGGGTGATTCAAGGCGAGAAACTTACTCTTGAACTGAAATTCGTACCCACGCGCGTGGCGATCTCGGTGCTCCTTCGCGAGCTCGCCACTATTGGTGCGAAGATCGACCTCGCCCGCGGCCTGCCCGTGGTTCAAATCAACTTCCTGGGCTATGACGAACAAGCGCACCGCCGCGGACCCGCTTCGGCCTTCGCCCATTGGACACTCAAGGGCATCGACGACGCCATCGCCAGGCTGTGGCGCGCGGGTCACCGGTCGGCACGCCGCGCGTACGACCTATGGATCTACTCCGATCATGGGCAGGAAGAAGCCCTGCCCTACCGAGACCGCTTCGGACAAGACTTCGCCCAGGCCGTGAAAGAAGCGTTTAGCCGCTTGGATGGCGTGCGTCCGCCGGACTTGAGCGCCACGGCAAATAGCGAGCAGACCACTCGCGTGCGCTGGCTCGGAGGCAAGTGCATTCAACGGTTGTTCGCGGTGCAACAAACACCGGAGTCACCTGATTGCACCCCGCTGGCGGTGGCCCTGGGCCCCATTGGCCTGGTGTACACCGGCGCGCTGCCGCACTCGGACAAATTGAAACTCGCGCGCTCGTTTGTGAGCGATGCGCGCTTTCCGCTGGTGCTCATGGCGGAAGGAGACGTGCAAGCGCGCGCCTGGACAGCTCAAGGAGAATTCCTGCTACCCGCCCAGGCAGCGGAAGTGCTTGGCTCGGAGCATCCTTTTTTGGAAGAAGCGGCGCGCGACCTTGCGCTGCTCTGTCATGACCCCGACAGCGGCGACCTGCTGGTATCCGGGTGGTGCGCGGGCATGCCCG
Organism: Burkholderiales bacterium; assembly: GCA_046160525.1. Lineage (GTDB taxonomy): Bacteria > Pseudomonadota > Gammaproteobacteria > Burkholderiales > SHXO01 > SHXO01. The sequence goes on along the minus strand of JBJXGQ010000186.1, from coordinate 1,824 downwards.
TCTATACCTTCGCCGCGGAAAGGGGCGCCCATGGAGGCTTCGGGCCCAACGAAACCAGCGCCTTTGCCCTTCTGCCTGCCGATACGCCACTACCCGCGATGCCCTATGCACGCCCTAACGATTTACGCCAGGCTGGCCTGAGGGCGCTTCAACGCATCGTGCCTTCCCGTAAGACCGGCGCGCGCGCCACCCCGAGAACCTTGCGCATCATGACTTATAACGTGCATAGTTGCATCGGCATGGACGGCAAGCTCTCGCCGGAGCGCATCGCCCGCGTCATCGCGCGCTATTCACCGGACGTGGTCGCGTTGCAGGAACTCGATGTTGGCCGCACGCGCTCCGATGGAGTCGACCAAGCGCATGTGATCGCCCGGCATCTCGCGATGGACTTTCACTTCCATCCCGCTTTGCATCTGGAGGAAGAACGCTACGGCGATGCCATCCTTACCCATTTGCCGATGCGGCTCATACGGGCGGGCGCCCTTCCCACCAGCGGACTGGCCGCGGAGCCGCGCGGCGCCCTGTGGGCCGCCATCGAAATAGACGGCCGCGAGATCCAGATCATCAACACCCATCTCGGACTCATGCGCCACGAGCGTAGGATTCAGACCGATGCTCTGCTCGGCGCCGATTGGCTGTCGCACCCGGAGTGCAAGGATTCAGTGGTGTTGTGCGGGGACCTCAACGCCTTACCCTCCTCCAGCGTGTGCCGGCGCCTCAGCTCGCGGCTTAAGGATGCGCAGACTTTCCTTCAAGGGCACCGGCCGCGGCAAACTTTTTCCGGGCGCTTTCCCGCCGCCCGCATCGACCACATCTTCGTGGATCCTAGGATGGACGTGCTGGACATCGAAGTACCTGGCACCGAACTCACACGGGTGGCTTCCGATCATCTGCCTCTGATCGCCGAGGTGCAACTTCCCCGGCATTGATCCAAATCAATGTAGACAGCGCTTCCCTGCTCTAAATTTAACCAAATCGAGATACGCCCTATTCAAACCGGGCCAGCGAGCGGGAGCCAACCGGAAGGAGAGTTCGCACCATGGAAGCGCAATACGATTACGAGGTGGTTCACGTTATTCGAGAATTTTTCCTGATCGACGAAGAATCCTACCAGCGCCGCTATTCGAGAGACGATCAAAGGCCGCTGTCGAACGGATACTACATGGTGACCTGGCCTGAAATGGAGAGCCCCAAACGCTTCGACGAACACGCGGTGTTTCACGGGCCCTGTGCGACCCGGTCGGAAGCTCTTTCCTTGCTGTCCCGCCTTGGGGAGACTGGCCGCTTGAGCAGCCGGAGCAAGGACCCCGGCGCCGGCGTAATCACCGGCCGGCTGAGTTAAGCCATAGCCAATAAGGCACGTTCACGCGATCCCTTACTCGTAGGATTGCAGACGCGCAAGGTCGAGAATACGAATAGAACGCCCTTGCACCGACACCAGGCCCGAATTGGCGAGATCGTGCAGAATGCGCGAGAAATGCTGGGGAGTTAGATTAAGCCGGGAGGCAATGACACCTTTGTTGATCGGAAGGTCGACGGTGATTTCCTTGCCGTCGTTTTGATCGTTCTCGGCGTCGCGCAATAGATAGCCGATCACGCGCTGCGCCCCCGACCGCAGGCAGTAGGCCTCCACATCGCTCACCACGCCGTGCAGGCGCTTGCTGAGCCCGCCAAGAAGTTTTCTGGCGAATCCAGCATTGCGTTCGATCTCCGCGAACACGACGGATTTCGATACATAGAGCAGCAAGGCGTCGCTCAGCGTCTGGGCATAGACGATGTGAGGCGATTCGAGAAACATCACGGCTTCGCCGAAGCTCATTCCAG
>JBJXGQ010000185.1:0-15889 GCA_046160525.1 Burkholderiales bacterium | reverse complement strand
GGAAAGTTCGTCATTGCTTGAACCCCTCTATTCGCACGCTCACCTCGTCCTTAGGCTTGCGCGAGATCGTCAGAACGAGGCGCTCCGTGCCCATGGAGTAGGCGTGCGTCTCGGATTCTGGTGCCGCTGACTGCACGCTTTGCGTGAAGCCATGGGCCGTAAACCCGTTTGCATAGTGAGCAAGAACTTGCGCGTAACCGGCCTTACCTGAATACTCCACCTGTGCCTTCGCGCCGTCTTGCTGCCAGCGCGTTCGAACGAGCCCTGGGTAGCGCGCTACCGGACCCAAATCTCCACCCGACACATCTTGCTCCGGCCGGGCCGGGTCAGGCTTGAGGGACGGCACAAACTCTCCAAGCGTTTCGCGAGCGGCGGGCAAGACCTCCTTTGCCCGCTCCACGACTCCGCGCGCGGTGTCACGCACAACAGCCGGCGCGGTATCCGGCAAACCTTGGACTTGTCCCCAGAGCCAGCCAATCAGAGCAATGGCCGCCCAAATCAAGAGCCCGAACGTTACGAGTAACCCGATACCCGTCGCGATCCAGGTTGAGCGGCGGACCTTCAAGAGCCGTGGCGCGACGTTGGCCGCATAGGCAAGAAGACCGAACTTATTCATGGAACCTGACCTTCAACATGATTGATATCTCCAATTCAGTAGCACCGAAATTGTGGCCGCATGCGGAGACCGCGTAAATTCGATTAATACATGGATCATGATCGAATAACCCGAACGATTCTCGGCCAGAACAACGAAACACCTGTCACGTGTGGCGGCCCCTTGCCGCGCTTGCCGGCAAGCGCGGCAGGCTCTTTGCCTTGAGCAGCACGAAGTCCAGCACAAGAAACAGCACAACAAGTAAGCTGAAGCCCAGATAAAGGACCGAAGTCCCGGTATGCGCAACTTCCATCATCGGCGTTTCCTTTCCACCTTGCCGGCTAACCTGATCATCGCAATTTACCTTGAGCCCCGATGCTCGAAAAGTCGAATATCATATTTACCATCATCGAAAATTCCGAACGAAGAGCGATGGCTGGTTTGAACTATAAGCACCTGCACTACTTCTGGGTGGTCGCCAAGTCCGGCAGCATCGCCCGCGCCGGGGAGCGCCTGCACCTGACACCCCAGACCATCAGTGGCCAGATAACGCTGTTCGAAGATCTGTTGGGCTACAAGCTCTTTGCGCGAGTTGGACGCCGCCTGGAACTCACCGATGCGGGCCGTGTGGCATTGAGCTACGCGGACGAAATTTTCATCCTGGGCGAGGAACTCAAGGAAGTACTGCGCCAAAGTCCAGCGGGGCGCCCCCTTCAGTTTCGCGTCGGCGTGTGCGACATCGTGCCCAAATCCATCGCGTTTCGGCTGCTGGAGCCGGCTCTTCATTTGCCCGAGCCCTTGCGTATCCACTTCCGCGAGGGCAAGCTCGCCGCGCTTCTGGCGGAGCTTGCCGTACACCGGCTAGACATCGTGCTTTCCGATAGCCCCATGCCGGGAAACATCAACGTCCAAGGCTACAACCACCTACTCGGCGAATCGGGATTCACTTTCTTCGCCTCCCCTGCCCTGAAGAAGGCACACCGGGGGCCTTTTCCCCGTTGCCTTGATAACGCGCCGTTCCTCTTGCCCGGCGAGGACACGGTTGTGCGTGCAAGGTTGGTTCAATGGTTCGAGAAGGAGCGCATTCAGCCGAGATTCACCGGAGATTTTGACGACACCGCCTTACTGAAGGCGTTTGGCGAGGCCAGTACCGGAATTTTCGCCGCGCCGTCCGTATCCGAAACCGAGGTTTGCAAGAAGTATGGCGTAACGGCCATTGGACGCACCAAGGCGGTAACACAGTAATTCTTCGTCATCTCCGTGGAACGCCGGCTCACGCATCCGGCGGTGGTCGCTATCAGCGAAGCCGCTCATTGCGAACTGTTTCTTCTAAATAGGAAACAGCGCAGGACCTGAGATCACAGATTTTTCTACGCGAAGATCGGGCATTCGACGTCGTGGTGCTGCGCGGAGGCGAAATGCTTCATCGCGGCATCGTTCCGGTGGAACTAAGGTGAGCTTTGATGCACAAATGTTTCTGGCGGCGCCGTGTTCAGGATCGAGGACCTGCGCGCCCGGCATGAGGCCTTGAGAAACCAATTTTCGTTGTCATATGCAAGATTCCCGAATAACGTCTTGGTAAGGACATCATGATTACACTCCGGCGCTCCAAAGAGCGCGGCCATGCCGATCACGGCTGGCTCAATTCCTATCATTCCTTTTCCTTCGCCGGTTATCAGGACCCGGATCACATAGGATTTGGTCCGTTACGGGTGATCAACGAAGATCGCGTTGCGCCCGGCCAGGGATTCGGCACCCACGGCCATCGCGATATGGAGATCATCAGCTATGTGCTGGAAGGCGCACTGGAACACAAGGACAGCATGGGAAACGGTTCAGTGCTGCGTCCGGGGTACGTCCAGCGCATGAGCGCCGGTAAAGGCGTGCTGCACAGCGAGTTCAATCATTCCCAGGAAGATTCGGTGCATTTTCTCCAGATCTGGATCGAACCCAACGTCCTTGGAATTGGTCCCGGGTACGAGGAAGCCAACTTCAGCGCCGCGGACAAACGCGGCCGGCTTCGCCTAATCGCCTCACCCGGCGGGAGAGACGGCTCCGTCACGATCCATCAAGATGCTTACGTCTACGCGAGTTTTCTGGACGGTGGCGAGACGATCTCACATGATTTGGGGCCGGGCCGCCAAGCGTACGTACACGTGGTGCGCGGAGAGGTCACTGTGAATGGTCAAGCACTTGGCACGGGCGATGCGGCGAAACTCAGTGGAGAATCGTCAGTGGGTTTGACTGATGCGAAGGACGCGGAGCTACTGCTCTTCGATCTGCCGCGATAACTCATTCACAGGTCTCCAATCAAGCCCGCATTACACACCCTTGAGCAGATCATGTAGCGATTGAAGGTGAGCCGCCGTTACTTCATCCTTGGCCTTCGGGATAGCGGCGGCGATCTTTCTCTTGAGATGCCGCATTCCCACCACCAGCGCATCGCGGAATTCGCTGGGTTGTTTAAAACTGCCGGTGAAGTTTCGGCCAGCCAGCGCCAGCGCGGAAGAAAACCCGCGAGTGTCCAACGCGGATGCACCCGGCCGGTGGCTGGCCGCTTTGCCAGAGTCTAGACTGCGCTTCGAATCCCCCGGATCCTCCATCTCGCCGGAGGCCACCAACAGCACGGAAGTGAAGTGCCGTTGAAGCTGCCGCCGGTAAAACTCTATTCGCGGCGCCTTGGATTCAAGTTCCTTGAATAGTCCGTTATTGAGGTCGCGCAGGAGATCCGCACCGAGGTATCTCTTGCTACCATCCTGGCCCGCCTCAACCATGCGCTCGAACACGTTGGGATCGATCATGCGCCGCAGGAGCGTAATGTTGGAGCCCAACAGCGGAGAACTACCCCCGGCCGGTACCAGTTGCCCAAGAACATCCGGTCGCAAGAGTGCCGTTGGCGTACTAAAGGCACGGTCAATCAGAAAGCCGGCAGCCTTTTTTTGAACCTCGGGCGCAACCGGACGGAAGCGCACGATGCCGCGCCCCGCCAGCGTGCGATGCTCTTCCACTCCGCCCACCAGTTTCGCTACCTGCAAGAGTTGCCGGTGGCGCTGCTGTACAAGTGCCTCATACATCTCGGACATTCTCTCGTAACCCTTGCCGGTGCGCGTGGTGGCGGGCAGCATGTAACTCATCACCCGGTCTACGTTACGCAGCCCCAGATCCGCGGCTTGGACCGGGTCCGAGCCGAGTACATTCTGGCTGACCAGGGGATCCAGCGCATCGTGAGAATCCTCGCCTCCAAAACGCAGGGCCGGCTCCTCCAACTGCCTCGCGGCCATGCGATCCAGAAGCGGCACCTCCTCGTCGGGGGTGAGTCCGCCTGGAAACTGCCGGTAACCCCAATCCACCGCGAAGTAATCGTAGGGCCCGAATTCCGGCAGCAAGTGCGCATTGTCACCAGGCTGCGCTACGTAATTGAACCTCGCGTAGCTCATGATCGAGGCCGATGTCCCCCAGCGGCGGGTCCACACCGGATCGCGCAGTTGCTCCACGCTGACGCTGGCCGAGGCCTTGAAATTGTGTCGCAAGCCCAGCGCGTGACCGATTTCGTGGCGCGCCACATAGCGCAGCAACTCGCCCATGAGATCGTCGGGCAAAGGCAACTTCTGCGCGCGCGGATCGAGCGGGCTCGCCTGGGTAAAGTACCAAGTCTCGAGCAACTTCAGCACGTCGTGCCAAAACAACGTTCGCGAGGAGATGACCTCTCCGCTACGCGGATCGATCGTCGAGGCACCCAGGGCGTTCTGGCGCCCGCTAGGAGTCCAGCGAATGACGTTATAGCGCACATCGTCGGGATCCCAGCTGGGATCTTCGGCCTCGGAGGGGGCCTCCCGGGCCATGATGGCGTCACGAAAACCCGCCTGTTCGAAGAGTCGGCGCCAATCATCGACGGCCATCTTCAGGTACGGACGCCAGCGCGCCGGCACTTCCGGGCTAACGTAGAAGATGATGGGCTTGACGGGCTCCGATACCTCCTGCTCTGGAAATTTCTTCTCCAAGCGGTAGCGCGTAATGAATGCTCTGCTCACGCCGCCGTACTGGTCGGTGCCGTAGTCGGTGAAATCGACATCGAAATATCCCACGCGAGGATCGGCAAGCCGGGGACGCATGGGCGTCTGCGAAAGTAGGAGAATGCTGGTGGCGAAGGAGAATCCAGCGGAGACAGGAGCGCTTTCCTCCCCCTCTTCCGTGCGCTCAAGCGCATTGCCGATGTCCGTCGCCCACGTCTGGTAGTGATTGACCTTGATGCTGTCGGGGTAAACCTTGACCGTTTGAATGAAAGACCGGTCAGGATCGATGCGCTCCAAACCGAACGCCTTGCGAAAACCGAGTCCGAATCCTTCCGGGGGATTGCTGGTGAACAACGGCGTGACATTGATGATGGGAGCGCCGCCGCTTCCGTAACCTAGCACTTCATACTTGCGTGCGAGCATCGGCATCTGCGCGGCCTGCACTCCGCGTGCAATGTGTTCTTCTTCTCGCGCAGTGACCTCGAAGGTCATGCGCATGACGTGTATCTTGTCTTCCTTCAACACCCACCGGATGACCCTATTGCTCACGACCGTCCCCGGGGCCGCGAAGTCGGCGCCAGTGGACATGCCCACGAACTCGCTATTGAAGAGCAGATCCCGGTTCAGAACCGCGCTGGGAATCTCGTAGAGCAATTGGCCGCACACTTCGTGCACCCGCACGAGGCCCATCTGTGTCTTTACGGTGGCATCTTGGCCGGCCTGGCAGTTCGCCAGCTTTGCGATGTCCGCAGCGTTGGCCCGCCCGCCTAAAGAAACGGACGCCATGACGCTCCACAAGACAAGAAAACACAGGCGTTGCATAGTATCTTCCATTACCGGCGGTGGTCATTCGATTCAAGCGTCACCGCCTTCGAGCGCATCGTGGCTTGGCGCCATAAGCAATCCCTCGCGGCGCCGTTACCTTGCAGCAGAACGGGGCTACGCGGCCCGGCCGTTATGGAGTTTTGAATACCGGCGGCTGGCGCACTGGCCGTTGCCGTCATTGTCATTGTGTTCGTCATTGGGCGGTTCCCACTTGTTGGGCGGTTTCGGGATGTTTCCTCTCAATGGCTTCAATGTCACTTCCGATACCGCATTGAGTGTTACGCATGCCACAAAGTCGCTATTGACTGGTGCGAAACGCACCGGTAAAAGCGCGGCACGCGAATGGCCTTTATCATACCGCGAATAGCTTGGTTGCAGACCTGTACTTTCCCGAGGGGGTTTACGATGAGGAACTCGGATCTCAAATGAAGCGCCCCGCCCGCCACATAGCATCCGTACTCCTTGTTACCGCGCTCGCCGCCTGCTCGGCGCCGAACCCCTACTACGATGCCTCGAAGCCCCACCACACCCGGGAGGGCTTTCGCAATAACTACCCGCACGATCCCAAGGGTAGCTTCTGGGCTTGGCAATGGGAGCGCTTGCGACGCGGCTTGCCAAAGAAACCCCCGGAGGGTTACCGCTTCGATTTTGTGAAGCAAAGCATTTTGCAACTCCCCAATCCAAGCGTGACCTGGATAGGGCATGCCACTGTATTGCTTCGTGTAGGCGGACTCAACATCCTAACCGATCCGCAATTCTCGGAGCGCGCCTCTCCAGTTCCCTTCGCGGGCCCGAAACGTGTCGTGCCCCCCGCCATACCGCTTCGCGAACTTCCGCATATCGATGCCGTATTGATCTCGCACAGTCATTACGACCACCTCGATGCACCAAGCGTCACGGCGCTGGCGAAACAGCCCGGTGGCCCGCCGCTATTCTTCGTGGGACTGGGTCTTAAGACATGGTTCGCCCAGCTTGGAATCGAGAATGTGGCCGAAATGGATTGGTGGGAACAGCGCACACTTTCGGGCGTGACCATCCATTTCGCTCCAGTGCAGCATTGGAGTGCCAGAACCCCGTTCGATGCCAGTCGCACGTTATGGGGCGCTTACGTGGTGGAGCATCCTGAGCTGCGCTTCTTCTTTGCCGGTGACACGGGTTATTCGAAAGACTTCGCGGACATAGGAGAGCGCTTCGGCCCCATCGACCTGGCGGCACTTCCGATCGGCGCCTACGAGCCGCGCTGGTTCATGCGCATCTTCCATGTCAATCCCGAAGAAGCGGTTCAGATCCACTCCGACCTCAAGGCTAGGCATTCCATGGCGATCCACTGGGGAACCTTCGAGCGGCTCACCGACGAATCGTTATACGAGCCTCCGATGCGCCTCGCGCAAGCCCTGAAGGCGCGCAATCTCGCGGACGACGCGTTCTGGGTACTCAGGCACGGGGAGACACGCTCGATTGAGCGGCGCAGTTCCAACAACGTAGCAGTTGAGCGCTAAGGGACCAAGTGCAAGGCGCCACCGCATCCGGTTAAGTCGTAAATGTCGCGGGCGACCCGAATATGCCTTGCGCCTTCTCCCGACGACCGTCTCGCGCCAGATAAGATGAGGATGCCGCGCCGGCCGCGGCTACTTGCGCGCAAGAATCCAGGTGGCCAGCGCTTTTAGTTCGCTATCGGAGACATGGGCCTGCCTGGGCATCGGTATCGGACCCCACTTGCCAGAGCCCCCAGCCTTGATACTCGCGGCAAGCTGGCCTGAGCTCTTCGCACCATCCCGGTATCTGCTGGAAATGTCCTTCCACGACGGCCCGGTTAATTTTCGCACGGCGTCGTGACATGCCACGCAACCGTGCTTGCGGGCGAGGGCGTCGCTCGCCGACGCCTGCGAAGAAAAAACCGCTGCGCCAGCGAACAAACCTATCCAGGAAATTTGCTTCGCGCTCAACCCGCTCATTGTCATGACGACTTGCATTTCCATACTCCGTGATCACGTTACTGCTGGCCGGTAACGTGCACCAAAGGTGTCGCGTTGACATTCGTTGCCTGCTAATTTAGCACTCTGAGGTGACCGGCCGGTGCCGAAAGTAAACGAACTTAGCCTGCCTAGCACCTCGTGGCAATGGGCAAACGCGGCCTCGGCGCGGCCTATCACGCGTTCGTGGACTCAGCCGCCCTGAGCGTTGCTGCACGGGCATCGGTAACGACGGTGCTCGTAAAGTAACTGGCACTGCCCGCGGCACACCGACCCGGCCTACGCTAAGCTCCGGAGCCGGCCTGGACGCTGGACCTCCACGCGTCCCGGAGTACGTCACGCCGATGATAGTGTTTCAGCGATCATAACCATCAAAATACCTGATTTTCATCTATGAACTACCCAGCCCTTGGCCGCCTCCAACCGGACGTGCCATGCATTAACTATTACAGCACCAACGCGAGCGAGCAACGACTGTCCCGCGTTTCTCATGAAAATGTATGCGAATGAAACTCAACCCGCCTCAGAAAGCCGTGCTACTACTCGGCTGCATGCTGTTCTCCATCATCACTTTTTCCTGGATGGCGTGAACGCGAGTGGTGAGGCCTGCGCCGTTGTGGCTGACTCGCTCGCGATAACGGGGGGTATGTACGCCTTCCGTGACAAGCCCAGCGACCACGACGCCTAGCCGGCGTAAACCTTAAGCGATCAGGAGATCGAGACATGCCGCAAGCCCAACTCGCAGTAACACCCTCATCGAGCCCTCGGAGCGAGCCGTTCCACGCGTGCGCCGCCGGCCAGGTACTCGATGCGCTCGGGGTGACGCGTGAAGGGCTCGCGGCGTCGGAAGCAGCGCACCGGCTCGCGCACCATGGACCTAACGTGCTGCCACGCGCAAAGCGCGATACGCCGCTCGAGTTGCTGTGGCGGCAGATCAATAATCCGCTGATCTGGGTGTTGATCGGGGCGGGCGGGGCCGCGATCCTTGCTGACTGGCACGGCGAAGGGCTTAAAAACGGTCTGGTGATCCTTGCCACGGTAATCGTGAACACCGTCATTGGGTTCGTACAGGAGTTCAAGGCCGGCAAGGCGATCGAGGCACTCTCCCAGATGGTCCCGGAAAACGTCACTGTGCTGCGAGATGGCCGCAAGACCACGCTCCCGGCGGCGCAGCTCGTGCCCGGCGACGTCGTCATGCTCGCCTCGGGCGACAAGGTGCCCACGGACCTGCGCCTGATCGGCGTTCGCTCGCTGTAGATCGAGGAAGCGGCGCTCACGGGCGAATCGGTCCCCGCCGAAAAACAAGTGGATCCCGTGGATGCGTCCGCGCTGGTTGGCGATCGCGCCAACATGGCGTTTGCTGGAACCCTGGTCACCTACGGCACCGGTACCGCAGTGGTGGTGCAGACAGGGAGCGCCACCGAGCTCGGCAAGATTTCAGCCATGCTCAAGGAAACGACCGACCTCCAGACGCCGCTTACCGCCGCACTCGCCTCGATCGGCAAGTACCTCACCGTCGCGATTATAGTGGTGAGCTTGGTCATGCTCGCGGTGGGCACGGTGCGAACCGAGTGGGCCACCGACCAGGGCCTGTGGCTGAGCTTCCGCGAAACGCTGATCTTCGCGATCGCACTCGCGGTGGGCGCGATACCCGAGGGTCTGCCCGCGATCGTCACCATCGCCCTCGCGATCGGCGTACAGCGCATGGTCCGCCGCCGCGCGGTGATCCGCAAGCTCCCAGCGGTCGAGACGCTCGGATCCACCACCGTCATCTGTTCGGACAAGACCGGCACCCTCACGCGTAACGAGATGACGGTGAAAGCGCTGTGGACACCGGGGAGTGGCTCCTACGCGCTGACCGGCGTGGGCTACGAGCCTATAGGCCAGATTTTAAGGAACGAGCAGGCGCTTGCCGGGGCGCCGGACGACGTCGTGGAACTCGCGCGCGCGTGCGTTCTGTGCAGTGACGCAACCACGCAATAACGCAGCGAACGCTGGACCGTCACCGGCGATCCCACTGAAGCGGCGCTCGTCGTGGCCGGCGAGAAGCTGGGCCTGGAGGTCGAAGCCGAGCGGCGGCGCAACAGCCGTCTTGATGCGATTCCGTTCGAGTCCGAGCACCAGTACATGGCGACGCTTAACGCGACGGAGCACATACCCAAAATTTACTTGAAGGGTGCGCCGGAGGTCATTCTGAAGCGGTGCGCGGGTATCGACGCCGGCGCGGTGATGGCGGAAGTCGAGCGGATGGCTGAGCAGGGAATGCGGGTGCTCGGGCTTGCAGCGCGCCCGGCACCGCACACCCTCGCGCTCGGCACCGAAGACGTTGCCCGCGGCTTCACCTTTCTCGGTCTGCAGGGCATGATCGATCCCCCCCGCGCCGAGGCGATCAAAGCGATACGGCTGTGCCATCTCGCCGGCATCAACGTGAAGATGATTACCGGTGACCACAAACTCACGGCGTACGCGATCGGCCGCCAGATCGCCATCGCCGGCGAGCGCAGTGTCCCGGTCACGGGAATCGAGCTCGCACGCATGGACGACAGCGCACTGTGTGCGGCCGTGCGGACGACAAACGTGTTCGCGCGCGTGGCACCCGAGCACAAGCTGAAGCTCGTGCGGGCGCTCCAGGCGAACGGGGAAGTGGTGGCGATGACCGGCGACGGCGTCAACGACGCTCCCGCACTCAAGCAGGCGAACATCGGCGTGGCCATGGGCATCACGGGAACCAGCGTGAGCAAGGAATCGTCAGCGGTCGTGCTCACCGACGATAACTTCGCCTCGATCGCCGCAGCGGTCAAGGAAGGGCGCCGCGTCTACGACAATCTCGTGAAGTCGCTAGCGTTCGTGTTGCCGACCAACCTCGGGCTGGCGATGATTCTCATGTGCGCGGTGGCTTTCTTCCCATTCGATGCGGCCTCGCGCGAGCTGCTGCTACCCATGCTCCCGACACAGCTTCTGTGGATCAACGTCGTCGCGAGCGTGGCCCTTGCGCTCCCGCTCGCCTTCGAAGCGAAAGAGCCGAACGTGATGTCGCGGCCGCCGCGGCGCCCCGACGAGCCCGTGTTCAGCAGTTTCGTCGTGATGCGAACGTTCGTCGCCGCGATCCTGATGACTGCCGGCGCGATCGGGCTCTTCCTCTATGAGTACGATGTGAGCTCGGGCGATGACGCCGCGCTCGCCCGCACCCAGACGATGGCGGTGAGCACCGTCGTGATGTTTCAGATCTTCTACATGCTCAACTGCCGCAGCCTGAGGGATTCGATATTCAAGATTGGATTCTTCAGCAACCCGGCCGTGTTCCTGGGCGTCGGCGCGGTGCTCGTATTGCAGCTCGCGTTCATCTATGCGCCCTTCATGCAGGAGATCTTCGGCACCGCCCCGCTATCGGCGCGGGACTTCAGCCTGTCGGTTCTCGCCGGAATGATCATCCTGCCCGTGATCAGCATCGAGAAAATCATTCGCACCCGCGCTGCCCGGCCGGGCGAGAATCTCGCGCCGTCGCCGCCATAGCGGGTTACCAACAGGAGGTTAAAGCGATGAATCAAATCAAATCCCGGGGATTCGTCCTCGCCGGCGGGGAATAGGAATTTCAAAACCTTTTTCGCTAAGCGCCAATCTATGGCCATACCGGCGAAGCCTCAATCGCTGTTTCTGGGCACGAGCGCCGAAGGAATGGTTTCTCGCATTCGCGCCAGCGCCCGTAGATGATTGGCAAACAAAGCACCCCGGCCGCCGAGTCCTGACAGCTTGGCGGCAACGAACTCATGCGCCCGCAGCATGGTCGCGTACAACAGACTGTGCGGGACGAGGAGCGTAATCTTCCGCAGACGTTCTCCGACGGCAAAATCTATGGGGGTTGCGCTATCCCAGAGCACAACGTCGCCGGCACCCAACCAAGCCTCGCGCCCGCCTTGGCGCAACATCTCCTTACCCTGCAGGACGTGCAGCACCCCGTAATTCGCACTATGGCGCGGGGGAATACTTCATGTTCAAGGGCACGATGGACTATCGCATGGGCATTGCGAATGCCGGAGACTCCGGATACGAGCCGCTCGGCGTTTATCATGATTCAGCCATATGGCCTGTCGAGCGATGAGAGCATTCCCCTTAGGCCAGCTACGGGCGAGCACGCCATTTGCACCCGCTTTGGTTCGAGCCGAAGCTTGCCGATTCTCGAATACAATTTCGATCCATGGACACCCTCTCGCAAATCGCACTTGGCGCCGCTGCTGGCGTGGCCACAATGGGCCGGCGCACCGCGGTGTGGAAGCCGGCTTTATGGGGAGCGGTGGCGGGCACGCTGCCCGATCTCGACGTGTTGATCGAGCACGGCGGCCCGATTCGCAACATGGTGCTGCACCGTGCCGAGACCCATGCGCCTTTCTGGTTGACGCTGTTCTCGTTGCCTTTCGCCGCGGCAATTGCCCGCCTACACGGCGAATGGGCCTTGTGGCGGCGCTGGTGGCTCGCGATCTGGCTGGTACTGGTCACGCATCCGCTGCTTGATGCCATGACGGTCTACGGCACACAGCTCGCGCTGCCTTTCTCGACTCATCCCTTCGGCGTGGGCAGTGTTTTTATCATCGACCCCTTGTACACGCTGCCCTTGCTGGTGGGTGCAGGCTGGGCGCTGTCCGCGCGGGGCAACGCTCGAGGTCTGGCGGCCAACGCCGCCGGGCTCGTGCTCAGCACCCTTTATTTAGCATGGGGTTTCGCCGCGCAACAATATGTGGACGTTATCGCGCGTAGCTCGCTCGCCGCGCAGGGCATCGCCGCCGAACGTGTTCTGGTCGTCCCAACGCCGTTCAACTCGGTACTGTGGCGTGTGCTCGCCATGTCAGGCGAGCATTACCACGAAGGCTTCTACTCCTTGCTCGATGCCGAGCCTCGCATCCAGTTCGACCGCTTCCCGAGTGGCGCCGATATGAAACCGGAATTGCAGGGCATCGATGGCGTTACGCGCCTCGCCGCGTTCAGCAAGGGATTCTTCAAGCTCAAGCAGGAGGGCGTTCGCGTGCTGATGAGCGACCTGCGCATGGGACAAGAGCCCAATTACATTTTCGCCTTCGCCGTCGCCGAACGGCATAGTGCCTCCGTGCCCTTGGCAATTCCCGAGCAGGTTGGCGCTTTCATCGACATTGAGCGCGTGGTGCCCTGGATTTGGAAACGCGCGCTGGGCGAGCCTCTGCCGCCACCCCGGTAAACGCCGCCTCCATTTTGGGATTTTGCGATTGCACGCGATCATGGCCGAAGGAGTTTCGCGGCGACAAACCATAATTCGCTGAGCCTGGAAGAATATTGGTCTTGAAGGAGAAATCCGGGTGGCGCAGAAAAATAGACCGGCATCCAAGGAAGTCATTCAAAGTCAGAACGGACTCCACTTTTGGTATTTGCGCTCAAGGGCGGTATTGAACTACTTTGCCGCGGTGCCGTGGGTCGCAATGAAATGATCCGCGAAAGCCTTGACCTTGGTTGAGTGCCTTCTCTGGCCGGGGCTGACCAAATGCACAGGTATCGGTGCCGCGGGCCAATCGGGCAGCAGCAGCCGCAGCTCGCCACTGGCCATCTCTTCATCGAACAGCCATGTCGGCGAATAGCCTATGCCCATGCCTGACAAGACCGCGGCGCGGATGACCTCGCTGCTGTTGGTTTGCAGGTTGCCCTGGGCACGCAAAGTTACAGTCGTGCCCACATCCACCGGCGCGCCGGGTCCGGCCGTGAAGCTCCAGGCGTTTTGCGTCGCCAACTCCGTGTAGACGATGCAATTGTGTTGTGCAAGGTCCTGCGGCGTGGCTGGGGCCTTCAGGCCCTTGCGTAGCGAGCGCACGTAGCCGCGGCTGGCAATCAAGACGCGCTGCGTGCTGCCGACGCGCCGCGCTACCAACGAGCTGTCGGCCAACTCACCAATGCGCACGGCAACGTCGATGCCCTGTTCGACAAGATCGATGAACCCGTCATTCAGCCGCAGATCGACCTTCACGCCGGGGTACTTGGCCAGGAAGGTCCTGACGATCGGCAGCAGCTTCAGTCGCCCATAGCCCACCGACGCCGCGACGCGCAACCAGCCGCTGAGTTGCCGCTCGCCCTGCGCCAGCGCACTCTCGGCCTCTGCGATCTCGGCCACCAGGCGGCGCGCTTGCTCGAAGTAGCGCTCGCCCTCTTCCGTCAAGGCCAGCGAGCGTGTTGTGCGGCTCAGCAGCTTGGCACCCAGCGCACGTTCCAGCGCGGCCACTTGTTTGCTGACCGCGCTCTGCGTCGTCTGCACCTCGCGCGCCACAGCCGAGAAGCTGCCACTTTCGACGACGCGCACAAAGGTCTGCATGGCCAAAAGGCGATCCATCTTGATCCTCTATTCATTCCGAGATGGACTGAATGTTAGGCCAAGGCGCTGGCTAGTGCAAAGGCTTGGAACGAGCCACAGTTCAGCCATCGATTCCCCGCCACTTGAAACAAGGAGCCTCACCATGAACAAACCCGTTGTCCTCATCACCGGTGCACTCACCGGCATCGGCCGCGCCACCGCGCTGGCCTTTGCCCGCGAAGGCGCTTCTGTCGTCATTTCGGGCCGCCGTGACGACGCCGGCCACGCACTGGCCGCCGAACTGCGCACCCTGGGCGTTCGCGCCGAGTACCTGCACGCCGACGTGCGCAGCGAATCCGATGTGCGCAGCCTGGTCGAGCAGACTGTGGAGCGCTTCGGCCTCCTGGACGTCGCCGTCAACAACGCCGGCACCGAAGGCCAGCTCGGACCCCTGACCGAGCAGTCCGAAGACAACTATCGCAACACCTTCGACACCAACGTGCTGGGCACGCTGCTCGCGCTGAAGCACGAGATGCGCGTGATGCTGCGCCAAGGCGCGGGTGCCATCGTCAACCTGTCGTCCATCGCCGGGCAGGTGGGCATTGCCGGCACCTCGGTCTACGCGGCGAGCAAACATGCCGTCGAAGGCCTGACGAAAAGCGCGGCACTCGAGGGTGCCGCGGCCGGCGTGCGCGTTAATGCGGTGGCCCCGGGCCCCATCCAGACCGACATGCTCGAGCGCTTCACCGGCGGCAATGCAGCCGCCAAGAGCGGCTTCCTGGCCAGCCTGCCAGCACGCCGTGCGGGCACGCCCGAAGAGATTGCCCAAACGATTGTTTTCCTCGCCAGCGACAAGGCGCGCTTCCTCACGGGACAGTGCCTGGCCGTCGATGGCGGCTACACCGCGCAGTAACCCTGCGTGCCTCTTTCCCGGCTTCCCCTCGACTGACCCTCAACCTCTGCCTACCCCTTCTTCACTGGAGAAATGAAATGACATTAGCCAAGTGCCTACTCACTGCGACGGCTGCAGCCGTTGTGACCATTGGATCTGCCCAAGCCGCTGACCCCACCTATTTCACCAAATACGAGGGCATGCGCATGAGCCGCAATGCGGCCGGCGTGTTGCTGATGGAGATGCACACCAAAGGTGGACCGCTCAAGTTCTCCGCGCGCGATCATGAGCAGTTCGTCGATGCCTTCTACGACGTTGGCCGCGACCGCGCCAACAAGGTCGTCATCCTCACAGGTGCGGGCGGTCAGTGGATTGGCGACATTGACTTCCCGTCGTTCGGAAACGTGGCTGATCCTGACGTGTGGTCCAAGGTCCACGACGAAGGCACGCAGATCGTCGAGAACATTGCCAACATCCGTGTGCCAATGATCTGCGCCGTCGAAGGCAAGGCCTGGGTCCACACGGAGTATTGCCTGCTGGCCAACGTCATCGTTGCCGCCAACGGTGCCACCTTCCACGACGCCCCCCACTTCGCCGGCGGCATCGTTCCCGGCGACGGCATTTTCACGGCTTGGTCGTACCGCATCGGCCCCACCCGCGCAGAAGCCATGCTGTTCGATCCCAAGCCATTCTCGGCGGCTACTGCCAAGGAATGGGGAGCCGTCACTGAAGTCGTGGCCGATGGGCGCGCTACTGCCCGAGCCTACGACATCGCCAGTGCCTATCTGAAAAAGCCCGAGGTGACACTGCGCAACACGCGCATTCACTTCGTGCAACCCCTGAAGCTGGCTCTGATTCAACAGACCGGCTACGGCCTGAGCCTCGAAGGCGCGAGCGCCGCGGCACTCGTCAAGTCGTTCAACGCGTCCAAGTAAGCCACCCCCAAGTCCACCCCTGCCACCCAACGAATCCCAAAGGAACCCATCATGACCACGATCAACGTCCCTACCCGTGACCAAGTGTCCCCCGCCAACCAAGCCCACTTCGACAACCTGAAGAAGGGCCTGGGCTTGGTGCCCAACCTGTACGCCACGCTGGCGCACTCCGAGAACGCGCTCGCCAGCTACCTTGCGCTGCAGGGCGCGAAAAGCTCGATCAACGGCAAGGCACGCGAGGTCGTCAACCTCGTTGTGAGCCAAGTCAACAGCTGTGCGTACTGCCTTGCAGCGCACACGGCAATCGGCAAGATGGTCGGCTTCAACGAAGCCCAGATCATGGAGATCCGCC
>JBJXGQ010000184.1:0-12460 GCA_046160525.1 Burkholderiales bacterium | reverse complement strand
CTGCTCTTCTCGGGCTTGAAGTTCGGGAAGATTCTCACCACGGGCGGCACCATGCTGATATCCGTGGTGGTGTACGCCTTCATTTTCGGCTGGTGGTACGCCGTGGGCTTCGTGGCACTGATCTTCGTCCACGAGATGGGGCATTACATCGCGGCGCGGCGGCGCGGGCTCGACGTGGGAGCACCTACCTTCATTCCCTTCGTGGGCGCGTGGATACAGCTCAAGGATCTGCCCCACGACGCGGAGACCGAAGCCTACATCGGGCTTGCGGGCCCGTTGATCGGTACCATCGGCGCCCTAGTGTGCTATTTCTTCGCGCGTAGCTACAACAGCGATTTGCTGCTGGCCGTGGCCTATTCCGGTTTTTTCCTCAACCTCTTCAACCTCATTCCGCTCTCGCCCTTCGACGGCGGGCGCATCACCGCCGCGATCTCGCCCAAGCTGTGGCTGGTGGGTGCGCCCATGCTCATTGCCTTGTTCTTCTACCGCCCCAGCCCGTTGCTGATCTTGATGGCGCTCATCGCCGCCCCGCAGGTGTGGAAGGCCATCAAGTTCGATCCCAACGCACCGGAGAACGCGGCTTACTACACTGTACCCACGGGCAAGCGCTGGGAATACGCCATTTGGTACATCGGACTGGCGGCGTTTTTGGCGGTCATGTCCTACGACGTACACGAGATGTTGCAGGGCGTGCGCGCAAGCCGGGGTGGCTCGGAGACGATGTAGGCCTGGCTCCCCGAAAAGCGTAAGCTTCCACACGCTTGGAAATCTCGA
Source organism: Burkholderiales bacterium (assembly GCA_046160525.1). Lineage (GTDB taxonomy): Bacteria > Pseudomonadota > Gammaproteobacteria > Burkholderiales > SHXO01 > SHXO01. Next base: position 11,686 of record JBJXGQ010000184.1, on the reverse strand, counting down.
TTAACCAAGGGGGCCTCTATGGATACGGTAAAGCAGCTCGATCGCAGAATGTGGCTGGTGCGTATGTCATCGGGCGCCGTTGCAGTGTGGAGCCAAGTGGCGTTTGGATTGGGAAAAACCGGCTGGCGCGTTGCCATGGGAGGAAGCGCGCTGGCGGCCAAGTTCGCCGCTGCCCAGGACCAGTCTCCCGTTGAAGTGTTGCGTGTGGCAACCAGCTACGTGAACTCCTACGTCCTTGTTCGCGGCAAGGAAGCAGTGATTGTGGATACCGGGATCCCTAACAGCGGCGCGAAATTCGCCGAAGTGGTGAGCAAGGCCGGCCTCGGTGCGAGCAATGTTCGCCATCTGATTCTCACCCACAAACACCCCGATCATGTGGGAAGTCTGGATGAAGTATCGAGTTGGGCCACGAGCGCGACGGTGTACGCCGGTGCCGCCGATGTTCCCAACATCAGTTCAAGACAGACCATCCGCCCGGTGGGAGACGGCGATCAAGTGGCCGGATTGCACATCATCGCGACTCCGGGACACACCCCCGGCCACATCTGCGTGCATGATCCAGTGAGTTCGCTGATGGTGGTGGGCGATGCGGCGAATCACCATAACCACCAACTTTCCGGCCCCAATCCCATGTACATAGCCGATATGGCCGAGGCCAACAGAAGCCTGAAAAAGCTCTCCCGGTTGCGTTTCGAGAAGGCCTATTTCGGGCACGGTGAGCCCGTTACAGCGGGCGCCGGCAAGGCCTTCGCGGAGTTTGCCGCGAAGCTTTAAGCCAATAAAAAGTCGTCATCGGATCACCCCGGCTCGCTTTTGCCGAAGCCGGCAAGTAAGCCAGCGCTTACCGCTTAAGCGCTCGACCTTGGTCCAGGCTTCTCTCTCGGCCTCGAAAAACCCTTGCATGGGTAAATGCGAACCATTATCATTTGCAATCGTAGTGAGGTTTAGATCAGAATTGTGCTCGCCAGGAGAAGACGTGCCGAGGAGGGGTTAACGGCGCACGAAGTCACTGCGGCGAGCGCTCAACCGGGAGGCAAAAGGAATGAAGCAGGTCGTGGGTATTGCGCTGGTTACTGCGCTGCTGGGCGGTGGGAATCTAAGGGCGGAAACAGCCGAGGAGAAAGTCGAAGCCTTACAGAAACGCGTCGAAACCTTGGAAGCTCAAATGAAAAAGGATGGAGGTGTTTCGCCTAGCGAGGCTAGTGCGGCCAATTGGCCCGATGAGAGCAAGGTTTCCATCGGCGGATATGGCGAAGTCACCTATAACAACTTCCGTGACCATAACGTCAAGGACATCGCGGACCTCAAGCGCTTCGTGCTTTTTTTCGGTTACCGGTTCAGCGAGGGAATCAAGTTCTATTCCGAATTGGAGGTCGAGCATGCTTTCGTCAAGAATGGAAATGCGCCCTCCCAAGGCGAACTCGAAATGGAGCAGGCGTTTCTTGAATTCAGGGTCGCTAACCCAATCAATGTTCGCGCAGGCCTGATGATTATTCCCTCCGGGACCATCAACGAATACCATGAACCCCCGGTCTTCTATGGGGTGGAGCGAAACGAAGTCGAATCCCGCATTATTCCGACCACGTGGCGCGAGTTGGGCGTAGCCGTGCAAGGCGTCGTGGCGGATGGCTTGGAATACAACGCCGGAATCGTGACGACTCCCGACGCGAGCCTGTATAGCTCCAGCACCGGCGCCGCAAGCGGCTTTCGCGGGATGAGAACGAGCGGTAGCAAGTCCGTTGCCAACGATTTCGGCTTCTACGCGGGACTCAATTGGCGCGGTATTCCCGGGCTGCTGGTAGGCGGCAGCTTGTACATGGGAGATACAGCACAAAACGGCAATGGTGCCACCGCGAAAGCCCAGCTAGCCGGAACCGGCGCCCGGCTCACTTTGTGGGACGTGCACGCCAAATACTCCGTTGCAGGATTCGATTTGAAAGCTCTCTATGCGGCGGGCGGTCTTGACGATACGGCTGCCATAAACGCCGCCGCGGGGATCGCCCCCGGATCCAACAAAGCCGCGCCCGAAGCTTTTTATGGCTGGCTGGGCGAAGTGGCCTATCACGTGTGGCGAAAAGGCGATCACGACTTAGCGCCCTTCATGCGCTACGAGCGCTACAACACGCAGAAGGAAGTCGCCGCCGGATTCGCCACCGATCCGCTAAACGACGAGAAAGTGATCACCCTGGGATTGAATTACAAACCTCATCCGCAAGTGGTGATCAAGGCGGACTACCAGAATTACAAGGCGGACAACAAGAAAGACCGCTGGAATTTAGGTATCGGTTATATGTTTTAGCCCCCCTTCGAGACGGGCGTTTCCTCCTAGGCTAAAACTATTGGGGGCTCGCGAGAGCCCCCTTTTTCCATTAGGTGCGAAGCGCGCTTGCCTGCCGCGCCAAAGCGGTGATTCCCGCCCAATCGCCTCGATCGGCGAGTGCTTTCGGCGCTATCCACGAACCGCCCACGCAGCCGACATTGGGTAGCGCAAGAAAATCCGTGGCGGTGTTCGCATCCACGCCACCGGTGGGGCAGAAACGCACATCGGTGAAGGGACCTGCGAGTGCTTTGAGCATGCCCAGGCCACCGGCCTGCTGCGCGGGAAATAACTTCATGGCGCGAAAGCCCAGGTCGTAGGCCCTCATCACTTCCGTTGGGGTCATCACTCCGGGAAGAAAAGGAAATTCCCGCCGTTTGACTTCAGCCAGCAAGGATTCGCTGAGCCCAGGACTTACTCCGAAAGCCGCGCCGGTTTCAATGACCGCTATCAATTGATGGAGCTGGGTAATGGTGCCCACTCCCGTGATGGCTTCGGGCACTTCCTTGAGGATGGCTTTAACGCAATCCAGCGCCGCGGCGGTACGCAGCGTGATTTCCAGCACGCGAATGCCGCCCGCCACCAAGGCGCGCGCCAGGGGAACGGCTTTGGCTGCATCTTCGATAACGAGCACGGGCATTACCGGGCTCGCCTTCATGATCTCCAGAATGTTCATCGTTCTATACCTTGGCCACCACGCGGCTCGTGCTTGGCTCGTCCTCGATCCAGCCGCAGAAGCTGCCGCCTTCTTCCGCCGTACACGCATTCGCGCGCGCCGTCGCAAACAATGCCCGCCCTAATCCGTTCTGGTACTGCGACAAATCCGGTATCTCCATGCGCCTGGAGGCCAGTTCCACTTCGCTTAGTTTTACCTCGAGCACGCCAGACTCCGCATCGAGCCGAATTACATCGCCACTGCGCACTTTACCCAAGGGCCCGCCCAACAAGCATTCGGGACTCACGTGAATGGCCGCGGGCACTCTACCGGAGGCACCGGACATGCGCCCGTCGGTGACCAAGGCTACCTTGAATCCCGCTTCCTGCAATACCGCGAGCGAGGGAGTGAGCTGGTGCAATTCGGGCATGCCATTCACGCGCGGGCCTTGAAAGCGCACCACGGCGACGAAGTCGCGCTTCAATTCGCCGCGCTTGAAGGCGGCAAGGAGTTCGTCTTGCGTATCGAACACGAGCGCCGGGGCCTCCACCACGCGATGTTCGGGCGCTACCGCCGACACCTTGATGATGGCACGTCCGAGATTACCCTTCAGGAGCTTGAGGCCACCGTCCGCGCTAAAGGGTTCGAGAAAGATACGCAGCACGCTCGCGTCCAAGCTTTGTCCTGGTGCTGCGCGCCACTTGAGCTCCTTGCCGTCGAGAAAGGGTTCCTCCGTATAGCGCCACAGGTCACCTGCGATGGTCTTCGCATCGCCATGCAAGAAACCGTGTTCGAGGAGTTCGCGAATCAGCAACCCCATTCCTCCGGCGGCGTGAAAATGATTCACGTCCGCACTTCCGTTGGGATAGATCTTCGCGAGCAAGGGCACTACCTCGGATAGATCGGAGAAATCGTCCCAGTTGATCTGAATGCCCGCCGCGCGGGCGATGGCTACCAGGTGCAAAGTGTGATTGGTGGAACCGCCCGTTGCAAGCAAACCAACGATGGCGTTGGCGATGGCGCGTTCGTCCACCACCTCCCCCACTGGCGTGTATTGCTTGCCTAGATGCGTGATGGCGGCCACCCGTTTGGCGGCTTGCGCCGTGAGGGCATCGCGCAGCGGTGTGTTGGGGTTGACGAACGCGGCTCCCGGAAGATGCAGGCCCATCACTTCCATTAGCATCTGGTTGCTGTTCGCCGTCCCGTAGAAGGTGCATGTGCCGGGGCCGTGATAGGACTTCGCCTCGGACTCCAGATAGGCATCCCGGCTCACCTTACCTTGGGCGTAGAGTTGGCGCACCTTGGATTTCTCGTCGTTGCCAAGTCCCGAAGTCATGGGACCGGCCGGGACGAACAAGGCGGGCAAGTGACCGAACTGCAGCGCGCCCATCAGCAGGCCCGGAACGATCTTGTCGCACACGCCCAGGCACAGCACGGCGTCGAAGACGTTATGGGAGAGTGCGATCGCCGTGGACATGGCGATGACGTCGCGGCTAAAGAGCGACAGCTCCATCCCCGGTTGCCCTTGCGTCACCCCATCGCACATGGCCGGTACACCCCCCGCGAATTGCGCCACTGCCCCAGCCTCGCGCGCGGCGCGCTTGATGATCTCGGGAAAGCGCTCCAGCGGTTGGTGGGCGGAGAGCATATCGTTGTAGGAAGACACGATGGCGATATTGGGTTTGCGCGCTTCCTTGATGACAAGCTTGTCCGCGGGATTCGAGGCCGCGAAGGCGTGGGCCAAGTTCGTGCACGACACTCCTTTTCGTACTGGCCCTTTCTCACGAGCCGATTGCACGCGGCCAAGGTAAGCGGCGCGGGTAAGCTTGCTACGCCCTTGAATTCGGGCGGTAACTTTCTTCAGGACGGGATTAAGGTTCACGGCGGCTCCATACTGCAAGTGACACTACGGGATGTCACCGGAATATCGGCAACGGGAGCTAATGATTGATGGCGGCGCGCCGATGATGGACGGTAGCGGTTAATGGATAACTCATGGAAGAACAATCTTTCGATCTAATTCTCTTCGGTGGCACCGGCGATCTGGCCATGCGCAAGCTCATGCCAGGCTTGTACTACCGCCACCGGGGCGGGCGCGACATGGCGAACGCCCGCATCATCGCCGCCGCACGCCAGAACTTGACCCGCGAGCAATACCTGGAGAGGGTCCTCGAAAGTTGCAAGAAATTCATTCCGGCGGAGGATTTCGGCGAAGGGGCGTGGAGAGCCTTCGCCGCCCATATTTTCTACGTCAAGGTGGATGGCACGGACGCAGCGGGATACCAGGCCCTGAAGGACGTGCTCAAGGACGCCAGCGAGCGAGTGCGGGTGTTCTACCTCGCCACCGTACCCGATCTGTTCGTCACCATTTGCACTCACCTGGCCAGCGCGAATTTGGTGACGCCCAAGACGCGCGTCGTGCTGGAAAAACCCCTGGGGCGCGATCTGGCCTCCGCGCAAAAAATCAACGAGCAAGTTGGCGCCATCTTCGCGGAAGACCAGATTTTCCGCATCGACCACTATCTGGGCAAGGAGACGGTTCAGAACTTAATTGCGCTGCGCTTCGGCAACACCTTGTTCGAACCGCTGTGGAACCGAGGTTCCATTCGAGACGTGCAGATCACCATCGCGGAGCAAGTGGGCGTGGAAGGCCGCGGGGAGTTCTACGACCGTACGGGCGCGCTGCGCGACATGGTGCAAAACCATCTGTTGCAGTTGCTGTGCATACTCGCCATGGAGCCGCCGTCCAGCATAGACGCCGACGCGGTGCGCGACGAGAAGCTCAAGGTCTTGCGCGCCTTGAAACCCATGACACCTCAGGACGTGGCCGAGCGCACGGTGCGGGCGCAATACCGCGCGGGCGCCATCGAAGGTAAACCCGTGCCCAGTTTTCATGACGAAGCGGGTATCCCCAAGGACAGCCTCACCGAAACCTTCGTCGCCATCAAGGCTGAGCTTGCCACTTGGCGCTGGGCCGGCGTGCCTTTCTACCTTCGCACCGGTAAGCGCATGCAAGAACGCATGGCCGAAATCGTCGTCAATTTCCACGCAGTGCCACACGCCATTCTTCCATCGGCTGTGCGTGGCAGTCACAGCAACCGCCTGGTGATTCAGCTACAACCCGAGCAAGGCTTGAAGCTCTATCTGATGGCCAAGGTGCCCGGCGAAGACATGCGCGTGCGCCCGGTGCATCTCAATCTGGACTTCGAGGAAAGTTTCGAGATGCGCCAGTGGGATGCCTATGAGCGCCTCATCATGGATGTCATTCGCGGCAAGCTCACGTTGTTCATGCGCCGCGATGAATTAGATGCCGCTTGGCGCTGGATCGAACCCATCATGCACGGCTGGGCCACGCAAGGTGACCGGCCAAAAACTTACACGGCCGGTACCTGGGGCCCCGCCGCATCGAGCGCGCTGCTGGTGCGCGACGGGTTTTCGTGGCACGAGGAGACGTAGGGCAAAAGCCTCACCACAGAGGCACATAGACACAGAGGAACACCTTTACATGAAAAAGCTTTGGGCCGTGAAGATGACGGTACCCGAGAAGTAAGTCTCCAATAAAGACTTTCTCTGTGTCTCTGTGCCTCTGTGGTGAAGCCGTTTCTTAAGCTAGTGGATCTCCGGATCGTCCGTGGGTGCGATCCCTTCCAGGATCCTGAAGTCGCAACCATCTTCCGCCTGAGTAATGTGCTCGGAGAATAACGCTCCATAGCCGCGCTGGTACTTAGGTCTTGGCGCCACCCAGGCCGCGCGCCGGCGCGCCAACTCCTCGTCGCTCACCTTGAGTTGGAGTTTTCGAGCGGGCACATCCAGCTCAATGAGATCTCCCTCCTTCACCAGCGCCAAGGGTCCGCCAATCCAACTCTCTGGCGAGACGTGCAGCACGCAAGCACCGTAACTCGTACCGCTCATGCGCGCGTCGGAAATACGCACCATGTCGCGCACGCCCAATTTCAGCAGTTTCTTCGGTATGGGAAGCTGGCCCCACTCCGGCATGCCGGGGCCGCCCAGAGGCCCGCCGTGCTTCAAAACCAGCACGGAATTGGCGTCCACGTCCAGATTCTCATCGTCGATGCGCGCGGCCATGTCGTTGTAGTCGGCGAACACCACAGCCTTGCCCGTGTGCTTCCACAAATGCGCTTCCATGGCGGTGGGTTTGATCACGGCACCGTTGGGGGCGAGATTGCCGCGCAGCACTGCCAGGCCGCCGGTGGCTTTCACGGGTTGTAGGAGCGGCGCGATCACGTCCGGGTTGTGGCTCTTTGCTCCCGCGATGTTTTCGCCCAGGGTTTTGCCGTTGACGTTACGTTGCTTAAGATCGAGCAACTCCCCCATTTCGGCGAGTAACGCCCGTAGGCCGCCGGCGTAGTAGAAATCCTCCATGAGATATTTGCTTCCAGAAGGCCGCACGTTCGCGAGCAAGGGCACCTTGCGGGATATTTCATCGAAGCGCTCCAGGTTGAGCGCGATACCCGCGCGCCGCGCCATCGCCACGAGGTGGATGATGGCGTTCGTCGAACCCCCCAAGGCCATCAACACCGCGATGGCGTTGTCGAAGGATGCGGGTGTCAGCATCTCGCACGGTGTCAGGTCTTCCCACACCATCTCCACCACGCGCCGGCCGGAAGCTTCCGCCATGCGTGAATGGCCCGCGTCCACGGCGGGAATGGATGCCGACCCAGGCAAACTCAAGCCTAAGGTTTCCGCCAGGCTGGTCATGGTGGAGGCGGTGCCCATGGTCATGCAATGCCCGGCGGAGCGCGCGATGCCCTCTTCAATCTCCGACCAGGCTTCCTCGTCGATGTTGCCCGCGCGCAACTCCGCCCAATACTTCCAGGTGTCGCTGCCGCTACCCAGCGTGTTGCCGCGCCAGTTGCCGCGCAGCATGGGGCCGGCGGGCAAGAAGATCATGGGCAGATTCATGGACAGCGCGCCCATGATCAACGCCGGCGTGGTCTTGTCGCACCCGCCCATGAGCACCGCGCCATCCATGGGATAGGAACGCAGCAATTCCTCCGTCTCCAATGCCAGCAAGTTGCGGTACATCATGGTGCTGGGCTTTTGGAAAGGCTCGGAGAGCGATATGGCGGGCATTTCCACCGGGAATCCTCCTGCCTGCCATACGCCGCGCTTGACCTCTTCCGCGCGCTGGCGGAAGTGCGTGTGGCAAGGGTTGATTTCGCTCCAGGTGTTGATGACGCCAATGACGGGTTTGCCTGCATAATCCTCCCGCGAATAACCCATTTGCAGCGTGCGAGAGCGGTGCCCGAAGGAGCGCATGTCCTTGGCGCCGTACCAGCGGTGGCTGCGCAGTTGCTCGGGGGTTTTTCTCTTGCTCATGGGCTTGGTCTCCAGTGGTTTACCTGGAGATTAAGCTAAAACCCGCTACTGCGTGGGAGCCCTCCTTGAGCGCCAGAAACTTTGGCCTTCCGGCTTTTTCACTTCTGCGGTAACAAATCCGCGCTCTTTCTCCACCGCCGTGGAACATACCCTTGGGCGATAAGCGAATAAGCCGCGGGAACGACGACCAGGGTTAGCAGTGTCGAAGTGATCATCCCGCCGATCACCGCAATGGATAACGTCTGGTTTGTCTCCGCTCCCGCGCCGATTCCCAGGGCGGCGGGAAGTAGCGCGAGGATGATGGTCAACGATGTCATCAACACCGGGCGCATACGAATGGGACAGGCATCGCGCAATGCATCGTCCACCTCCATGCCTTCCGCCCGCCGTTGGTTGGTGAGGTCCACCAGCAAGATGGAGTTCTTCGCCACCAATCCGATCAGCAGGATGAGGCCAATCATGGAGTAGATGTTCAAGGTCTGTCCGGTGAGCCACAGGGCCATCACGCCACCGACGATGGCAAGCGGTTGCGCCAGCATGATGATCACGGGTTGCAGAAAGGAATTGAACTGGCTTGCCAGCACCATGTAGAGCAACACCAGGGCAAGTCCGAAGGCGAAGCCCATGTACTTCAGCGTCTTCTGGAACTCCTCCGCTTGGCCGATGAGTTGGATCTTGTAGCCCGGCGGGAGAATTTCAGCGGCGATGGCGCGCACCGTTTTAACCGCCTCGCCCAGATCGGCGGTGGGGTTGTTGAAAAAATTGGCGGCGTATTGCAGATCGAGTCTGGCCACCACGGCGGGGCCGACGGTTTCCTTCCACTGCGCGACGGAATCCAGGCGCACCAGCGTGCCGTCCTTGCTGCGCAAATAGATCTTGCGCAGATCCGCAGGCTGGGTGAACTGCGCATCGCTCGCTTTCAACCTCACGAAATAGCGCTGTCCGTCGCCCGGCTCGTCGCTGTAACTGGCGATGTCGGTACCCCCCGTGAGCATGTTCACGGCGAAGGCCAACTCCTCCGTGGAGATTCCCAGGGCGTTGGCGCGCGTGCGATCAGGCAAGAGAACGATCTGCGGCAAACTCAATTGCAGATCGGTGTCGGTGCGCCCAATGCCCGGTTCGCTTTGCAGGCGTTGCTGCAAGGTGGTGGCGTACCTTCCAAGATCGTCCAACACTGGCCCGACCAAGGCGAACTGCAAGCGTTCTCCGCGCCCTCCACCCACGAAGGACTGTGGCGCGGCGAAGGCGCGCACACCCGGCAGTTGCGCCAAGGCTTTCTGCACCTCCCCCATGACTTCTTTCTGAGAGCGCTCGCGCTGAGCCTTGGGCAGCATACGAGCAACCACGTAGCCCTGGTTCACCTGGCCGGCGGAACCCAATCCGATCAGAGAGAACTCCGTGTGGACTTCCTTGAAGCGGTCGAGGATCGCTTCGATTTCGCGGATCTTGCCTTCGGTGTATTGGATGCTAGACCCCAAGGGGGTGCGCAGACTCACGTTGAAGCGCGACTCGTCCGTATCGGGCGCCAAGGTCTTGCCGACCTTGGCGAAGAAATAAAAACTGGACGCAAAGGCGGCCACCGCAATCAGTAAGACCAGCCACCGGTGGCGCAAGGCCAAGCCGAGCAAGCGGCGATAGATCCTATCTAGTCTATCGAATCCGCGGTGCAGCTTGCGATAGACGAAGCCCTCGTTCTGCGCGACTTTCAAGTAGCGCGAACACAGCATGGGGGTAAGCGTGAGGGATACGAACCACGAAACCAACACGCCAGCCACCACCACCACGCCAAAGGAATTGAGGAAGCGCCCGATGATGCCAGACATGAAAATCACCGGCGCGAAAATGCATACGAGCGAAAGCGTCGTGGCCAAAATGGCGAACACCACTTCGCGCGCGCCGTTGGTGGCGGCGGAGATGGGGTCAGCGTCCAGCGTTTCGCGGTGCCGGTAGATGTTCTCCAGCACCACGATGGCATCGTCCACCACCACACCGATCAACAGCAGCAACCCCAGCATGGTGATGGAGTTGAAGGTGAACCCGGCGAAGTACATCACGGCGATGGCGCCGAATAAGCTCACCGGAATGGCCGTGGCGATGATGAGGGTGGAGCGAATGCTGCGCAGAAACAACCACACCACCAAGGAGGCCAACAGCGTGCCCTCGATCAAGTGTTCCTTGAGGGTGGCCACCAATTGCAAGATGAACACCGCATCGTTCGAGACGGTGGACAGCGTAAGCCCGGGTGGAAGGGCGGGGATGATTTCATTCTCGACTTTTTCCAGAACGTTGCGCGCGATCTCCACGGTGTTGGTGTTGGAGACCTTCACCACGCCGATGCCGATGGTGCCCTTGCCGTTGTAGCGCGCGAGTTGCCGGTTGTCGCTCAGGCCATCTTCCACCTCGGCGATATCGGACAGCCGCACCGGCAAGCTCTCGCGCTGGGCCACGATGAGGCCGCGCATCTCGTCCAGGTTGTGATATTCGAGATCGAGTTTGACCAAACTTTCCGTGGTGGTGCCCACGATGAAGCCGCCGGGCAATTGCACGTGCTCTTGCGCGAAGGCGCGCCTCAAATCCGAGGCCGTGACGTTGAGCGCGGCCATACGCGCAGGATCGAGGTTCACGCGAATGGTACGGTCGCGCCGGCCGCCCAGGCGCACTTCACCCACGCCATCGATGGTCTCCAACCTCTTCTTGATGACGTTGATGGCGTATTGATTGAGTTGCTGTTGCGTGCGGTCTCCTTGCAAGGCGAGCCAGATGATGGGCTGGGTGTTCGTTTCCACCTTGGAGACCACCGGCGGGTCCGTATCCTCGGGCAAGCGCCGCAGCACTTGATTGACCTTGGCCTGCACTTCGTTGAAGGCCACGTCGATGCGCTTGCTCAGATCGAACGTGATGTTGATGGTGGAAACGCCGGGCGACGAAGTGGACTGCACATGCTCGATCCCCGGCACACTGTTGATGGCGCTTTCGATGATGTTGGTGACGCTGGCATCCACCACTGCTGGGTTCGCACCCTTGAGCGTCGTGGTCACGGACACGTTGGGTAGTTCCACATAGGGCAACCGGTCCATGCCGATGCGCTGGTAGGCGATCACGCCGAAGAGCACCAGCACCGCGTTCACCATGATGGCGAGCACGTGGCGCTTGATGGAGAGTTCGGGGAGGGTCACTTAAGACTTTGGCGCTTGCACGCTGACGGGCGCCTGGTCGGTCAAGAATCCCGCGCCGTCGAGCACCACGGTCTCGCCCGCCTTGAGGCCGGACAAGATTTCGACCCAGCCATCTTGCTTGACTCCGCCGCTCACCACTCGCTGGCGCGCGAGGCCTCCTTCAATCACGTAGACCACCTTGCCGGCGGGGCGCAACAC
>JBJXGQ010000183.1:0-5709 GCA_046160525.1 Burkholderiales bacterium | reverse complement strand
GTCTCTCCCGCCAAGGGGGTACCGGCGTGAGCTGGGACCTCAACCGTATCTACAGCTACTTTCCCCGCGTGCGCGAACGCCTGCACACCAAGGCGGAGCATCTCTCTGGCGGCGAGCAGCAAATGGTTGCTATCGCACGCGCCCTGTCGGGCCAGGTCAAGCTGCTGCTGCTGGACGAACCCTTCGAGGGCTTGAGCCCAGCCATGGCCGAGGAGGTGTTCAAATCCATCGAGCACCTGAGCCACGAGGTTGCGATATTGATCGCAGGGCATCATCTGGATACCGTGCTGTCGCTCGCCGATCGCGCGGTTATCTTGGATCGCGGGCGCGTTTCCTACACCGGTTCGGCTCAGCCTCTGCTGGCGGATCTGGAGTTTCGCAAGCAGGCGTTGGGGGTTTAATGCTGTAAAGGCGTTCACCGCTAAGGACGCCAGCATGGGAAAATCCTCTTCACCCTTCGACTGGCTCAGGTTGAACGGAATTTTTAGTGCCGAGTATGTAGGTGAGGATCGCGCAGCCGTTCGCCTTGAGCACATCGAAGGGCGGACACCGGTCTGCGCAAGCCACTGAGGAACTTCGATGAAGCGTATAGCGGCACTTTGGTTGATGGTAGGCCTTGCAGTAGCGTTCATCGCGGCACCGGCGTCATGGGCGCAGTCCAAGTCCGCCCATGTCGGGTACCTGGGTCTGGGCGCGGACGTGGACGAGAAGCGCATTGCCCGAATGAAGCAAATCCTGGCTGAGAAAGGATGGATTCAAGGTAAGAATCTCGTGGTGGAAGTTCGCTACGCGAGCGGAGAACCGCCGCAGTACACGCAGGCCGCGAAAGAACTGGCAGCTCTCAAGCTGGACTTCATCTTCGCCGCGGGGACTCCGGCGTTGCGAGCGCAATTCGCCGCCACCCGCACTATTCCGATTGTCACGTCGGATTTTTCTTCCGATCCATTGGCCTCCGGCTACGCCGATAGCTACAACCGGCCAGGAAAGAACGTGGCGGGCGTGTTCCTCGACGCCCCGCAGTTCGCGGGAAAATGGCTGGACATCCTCAAGGGACTCATGCCCAGATTGAAGCGCGTCGCCGTACTATGGAATCCGAGCGCTGGAAAAGTGCATCTGCATTCGATCGAACAAACCGCAAAGTCTTTCGGAATACGGATCCAAGTGTACGAAGTCCAATCCATAACGGAAGTGGAGAAGGCATTCTCAAGCTTTCGTGGTAAACACCAAGCGGTGGTCATCCTGCCGTCGCCTTTGGTTTACGCTCATAGCGCGCGCATCGCGGAGCTGGCGCTCAAGGATAGGCTGCCGGCTGTCTCCATGCCTCGAAGCTTCGCCGAGGACGGCGGTACGGTGAGTTACGGCCCGAATAGGCATGAGGTGGACGAACGTGTGTTCAACTTGGCGTCGCGGATTCTCGAAGGCGCGAAACCAAGCGAACTGCCCATCGAAACCCCGACTAGGTTCGATTTTCTGATTAACACCAAGACCGCCCAGAAACTGGGCCTGAAAGTGCCAGACCGGTTTTTGGTGGGGGCGGAGCTGGTGGGTAAATGACGATATAGAAAAACATTTCACCGCCAAGGACGCGAGGGAAAACCAACAGTTTCATTCTGAATCATTCTGAATGTCTTTCCTTTGCGTCCTTCGCGTCCTTGGCGGTTAATAGCTTTTTTTGAGGTTTAATTGAAATTCAGGAACCCATGCAACTCAGCCTTCATAACCAAAGAATACTAGTCACCGCGGGCGCTGGGGGAATCGGCCGGGTGATGGCGGAAACCTTCGTCAACGCTGGCGCCCGCGTCCACATTTGCGACGTAGTGCCTGGCGCTATCGAGGAGACCACCAAGGCCCTTGGCGTTAGCGCCACCTTGTGCGACGTTTCCGACCTGAAGCAAGTGGACCAACTTTTCGCCGATGCGAAAAAACATCTCGGCGGGCTTGACGTGCTGGTGAATAACGCGGGCATCGCCGGTCCTACTGGCAAGGTGGAAGACATTACGGTCGAAGATTGGCGGCGCTGCATCGACATCGATTTGAACGGCATGTTTTACTGCACGCGCTTAGGCGTGCCCATGATCAAGGCAGCGGGCGGTGGAAGTATCATCAATTTATCTTCCGCGGCTGGGCGTTTAGGATTCCCCTACCGCACGCCCTACGCGGCGGCCAAGTGGGCGGTGGTGGGATTCACCAAGAGCCTGTCCATGGAAGTTGGCACGGACAATATCCGTGTCAACGCCATTCAACCCGGAGTAGTCGAGGGCGAACGCATCGACCGCGTCATCAGCGCCAAGGCAAAGGCCTTGGGTATCAGCTTCGAGGAGCAGCGCGCCATCTCATTGGAGCGCGTGTCCATGAAGAGCATGGTATCGCCACAAGATATCGCCAACATGGCGCTCTATCTCGCGAGCGATATGGGTAAACACATCACGGGGCAGGCGATTTCCGTTTGCGCCGGGGTCGAGATGCTGGGATAGGAATAAACATGGAAAAAATAGCAGTCATCGGTTCAGGCCTCATCGGCCGTGCGTGGGCCATGGTCTTTGCCCGTGCGGGTCATAGCGTCACGATATGGGACAACGTTCCGCAAGCCATGCCCAAGGCTTTGTCCCTTATCGAGGAAGGGCTCGTGGAGCTACAGCGCGCGGGGCTCATCAAGGAAAACCCGAAGGTGGTGGCCGGCAGGATTCGCGCGGCGCCTACGTTGGCGCAAGCTCTAAGCGATGCCGATTACGTGCAGGAAAACACCTCGGAGGATTTGGATATCAAGCGCGCGGTGTACAAACAGATGGACGAGCTGGCACCACCTCATTGCATTCTCGCCAGTTCCACTTCCACCATTCAGACTTCTCGTTTCAGCGAAGGGCTGCCCGGCAAGCACCGCTGCATCGTGGCGCACCCGGTGAATCCTCCCCATATCGTGCCCGTGGTGGAAGTCTCGCCGGCGCCTTGGACAAGCGAGGAAGTCACACAACGTACCTTGGACTTACACGCCCGGGTGTCCCAAGTGCCCATTACCGTCAAGCGCGAGGTGGAGGGCTTCATCCTCAACCGCTTGCAGGCAGCGCTTCTGCTGGAAGCATGGCGCCTGGTCAAGGAAGGCTACGTAAGCGTGGAGGATGCGGACAAGTGCATCCGCGACGGCCTTGGGTTGCGCTGGGCCTTCATGGGCCCCTTCGAGACCATCGACCTCAACGCGCCGGGAGGCATTCCCGATTATGCGCAGCGCTACGGCGCCAAGATGTTTGGCATGATGCAAGACGTCAAGCACGAACCTTGGGATGCCAAACTGATCGCCGGGGTTAATGCACAATGGCGCAAAATCATGCCGCAAGAAAAGCACGCAGAACGCGAGGCTTGGCGCGACCGCAGATTGATGGCCCTGGCCGCGCACAAGCGCGACATGGCCAACAAAGACACACACAAGTAACCCCCATTCATACACGGAGATTTTTCCATGGCACAACGTAAAGTCATCATCACCTGCGCGGTCACGGGCGCCATTCACACCCCGAGCATGTCCCCGTACCTGCCCATCTCGCCCGCGGAAATCGCCGACGCCGCCATCGGTGCGGCCAAGGCTGGGGCCTCCATCGTGCACTTACATGCCCGCATGCCCGCCGATGGCCGCCCGACGCAAGACCCCAAAATGTTCATGGAGTTTCTGCCCAAGATCAAGGCGGCATCCGATGTCGTGATCAACCTCACCACGGGCGGGGCGCCCACCATGCTCGTGGAGGAGCGCCTGCAACCCGCGCTGAAATTAAAGCCAGAAGTGGCTTCGCTCAACATGGGGTCCATGAATTTCGGGCTCTACGAAATGATCCCGCGCGTCAAGGAGTGGAAACACGATTGGGAATTGCCCTACTTGGCGGGCAGCGATGAGCGCCTCTTCAAGAATACCTTCAAGGATATCGCCTACATTCTGCAATCGTGCAGCGACAACAACACGCGCTTCGAGATCGAGTGCTACGACATCGGCCATCTCTACACCGCGCTGCATTTTCTGGAGCGCGGGCTGGTGAAGCCGCCGCTTTTCATCCAATCGGTATTCGGCATTCGCGGAGGCATTGGCCCGCATCCCGAAGACGTCATGCACATGCGCCGCACCGCCGACCGTTTGTTCGGCGACCAGTACCAGTGGTCCGTACTAGGCGGCGGGCGCAATCAGATGTACATCGCCACGCAGTCCGCGGTGATGGGCGGTAACGTGCGCGTGGGCTTGGAAGACAGCCTATGGATTGGCCCCGGCCAGCTTGCCAAGACCAACGCCGACCAGGTCTCGAAGATCAAACGCATCATGGAAGAGTTGGGCCTACAGGTGGCAACACCCGATGAAGCGCGCCAGATCCTTCAATTGAAGGGCAAGAATAACGTCAGTTTTTAGGCCATCGCCCCCACCCTAACCCTCCCCCGCGCTACGCCCAAGGGAGGGAACCGTAGCATCGCGATCATCCCCTCCCCTGCGTGCGGGGGAGGGCTAGGGTGGGGGACGCAATTCAGGAGAATAGTATGAAGTTCGCCGTAGTAGGCGCCGGCGCGATCGGCGGTTATCTCGGCGCCAAGCTCGCGCTGGCGGGCGAGAGCGTCACCTTCATCGCGCGTGGCGCCAATTTGGCCGCCTTGCGCGAGAAGGGAATGACGCTCATCCTCGAAGATGGCAAGGAGGAAACCGCCCGGGACGTGCGCGCCTACGACAAGACCACGGAGGCCGGAACGCACGATGCCATCTTGCTCACGGTGAAGGCGCATCAAGTTGCCCCTTTGGCGCCGCAACTCGCGGCCCTGTGCCACGAGAACACCACCATCGTCACCATGCAAAACGGCATCCCGTGGTGGTACTTTCATGGGCTCAAAGGCGAGCACGAAGGCAAGGCCGTCACGAGCGCCGATCCGGATGGGTCCATCGCGGCCCACATCGATCCCAAGCGTGTCATCGGCTCGGTGGTTTACCCCGCCGCCGAACTGGTGCGGCCCGGCATGGTGCAGTGGGTAGAGGGCAACCGCTTCTCGCTCGGGGAGTTGGATGGCACCAGCACGCAGCGAATCCAAGCGATATCCGCTGCCATGACACGCGCGGGATTCAAAGCGCCCATCAGCAGCGACATACGCGCCGAGATATGGCTCAAGCTGTGGGGCAACTTGAGTTTCAACCCCATCAGCGCGCTGACCCACGCTACATTGGTGGATATCTGCCAATACCCGCTCACGCGCGCGCTCGCCGCCGCGATGATGACGGAAGCCCAGAACATTGGAGAAAAATTGGGAGTGCGCTTTCGCATCTCCCTGGAGAAACGCATTGCCGGCGCCGAGCAGGTGGGTGCGCACAAAACCTCCATGCTGCAAGACGTCGAACATGGCCGCGCCATGGAGCTACAAGCCCTCGTGGGTTCTGTCGCCGAACTGGGGCGCATGACCGGCACGCCCACGCCCCACATCGACGCCGTCTACGCCTGCGCGAGCTTGCTTGCCAAGACGCTGGAAACGCAGCGAGCGCGGCTGCAAATGCAACCACTTTAAACTGTACACCTGAACCACAGAGGCACAGAGACACAGAGAAAACCATGGTGGTATTTTCTTCTCTGTGTCTCTGTGCCTCTGTGGTGAATAGGTTTTATTGACCTAACGATCCTCTCCACCATGACCGACACCATTCTGGATCTTCTTTCCGCGGGCGCGGACAACGCCATCGCCATTTCCGCGCCAGGGCGC
>JBJXGQ010000182.1:0-3584 GCA_046160525.1 Burkholderiales bacterium | reverse complement strand
AGGCGATGTCGCGGTTGAGGATGGCCCGAGCCGTCGTACCAGCGCGGCCCGGAGGCATGGGAAAACTTCGCCGGATTGCCTCGATCCTGTCCGGATTGGCGCTGTCAGCGGCGGCGAATCGGATGAGTTCGCCATCGAACATGAATACCGCCCCGGTGTGAGCCCCGCATAGCTTGAGCGCATTCGTGGCGATGGTCTCGAACACAGGTTGCACATCGCGTTGCGACTGGCTGATCACTCGCAGGATTTCGCTGGTGGCGGTTTGCTGTTCGAGTTGCGCCTGAAGTTCGGTGAACAGCCGCGTGTTTTCGATGGCAATCACCGCTTGGTCGGCGAAGGTTTGCAGCAATGCCATCTGCCGTTTGGAAAACATATCGGCCTGTTCACCTCCCACGACGATTGCCCCGATCGGTTGTCCGTTATGAAGCATCGGCACCGCGACTACGCTGCGATATGGGCCGCTATTGCGGTTGGCGATGTCCGCGCGAATGTACGCCTCGTCTGCGAACCGGTCCGGAATATAGACAAGGGATCTGGTGGCGACAGCGCGTGCCCCGGAGTAAGCGCTGGTGATTGGCATCGGAAAGAGGGTACGCAAGAACTCAAGTTGTTCTTCGTTGGGAGCGGGATACCGGGTCTGGTAATTGAGTACCTCGCCTTCCAGCCTAAGAACCACGGCACTGGAGCCCTTTGTGAGCGCCATCGCGCTGGCGCAGATCGCGTCGAAAACCGGCTGCGTATCGCGCTGGGACCGGCTAATCACTGCCAATATCTCGCTTGTGGCGGTCTGTTGCTCCAAAGACTCGGCCAGCGAAGCATTTCTGTCTTCTAGTTCCTTGAACAGGCGCGTGTTCTCGATGGCGATCACGGCCTGGTCGGCGAAGGTTTGTAGCAAGGAGATCTGCTTCTCGGAGAAGGGTTGCCGTTCCATGCGCCGGAGGCTGATGGCTCCAACAGACACGCCTTCTCGAATCAATGGCGCCGACAGCACCGCTCGTACCCCGGATTTCAGAAGAAAGTCCCTATTGCCACGCATGTCGTTCGACGATTCCAGATCTGGCACGTGATAGATTTTTTGTCCGAGTATGGATTGCCCCGCATAGAGATCCTCGATTCGGAAAGCCGTTCCCACGTTGCTGGTTGGGATGTTGCCGTGGTGAGCGGCAACACGCGCGGCCCCTTCTTCGGTCTGAAAAATAGTGACATCCTCTGCATCGCAAAAGCGTGCCGCGCTTTGGGCAACGGCATCCAATACAGGTTGCAAATCCGTTGGGGAACTACTGATCACTCGTAGGATTTCGCTAGTTGCTGTTTGCTGTTCCAGAGCGTCCGACAAATCTCGGTTGCGCGTTTCAAGCTCGCTAAACAGCCGTGTGTTTTCGATGGCGATGACGGCTTGGTCGGCGAAAGTCTTGACGAGCGCGATCTGCGTCTCGGTAAACGGTTTGACTTCCTTTCGGGCAATGCCGATGGCTCCGATGGCGATTCCCTGGCGGAACATCGGTACGCCCAGCATTGTCCGGACGCCGGTAGTTTGCGCCACGCGCTTGGTGGTCGCCCATTCGTAATCCTCCGCGGTTTGGAGATCCAGCACATGGATGATCTCTCCATCGATGATCGAACGGCCGGTTACCATGTCTCGCGCCAGGGGTGACTTGTCTCCCACTGACAACCCAGAAAAGCTGCCGTACTTGGCCATGATGCGCAGATGTTTGCCCTCGACCAGCATAATGAGCGTATCAAAGGCATCGCAAAGTCGAGCGGCATTGGCCGCCACCGAATCCAACACCGGTTGCAAATTCGTTGGGGAACTGCTGATGACCCGGAGAATATCGCTGGTGGCGGTTTGCTGTTCAAGGGCCTCGGTCAATTCTCGGTTGCGCGACTCCAGCTCGTTGAACAACCGCGCGTTCTCGATGGCGATCACGGCCTGATCCGAAAATATTTGAAGCAATGCGATCTGCTTTTCGGAAAACGGCTGAACTTCGGCGCGGCGCATGGAGATCGCGCCGATTGCCTTTCCGTCTCGCAGAAGCGGGACCGCCAGGTTAGTGCGATAGCCAAGGCGGGCTGCGTACTCCTTGCCCCCGGCGTATTCCTCATCGGGTTCGGCGAATATATCCGGGACGTGGACGGCACGTTTGTCCAGGATGGCACGGCTAAGTACAAAGTCCCGCCGTAGAGGCACTCTGTCCTGCGCCGAGAAAGTCGTAACCGCAGAGCCGGAAGTGAAATACGCGGTACGCCGGTAAAAACCTCCCTCCGTCTGTACGATGACGACATCGTTCGCGCCGATCAACCGAGCGGCGGTTTCCGCGACCTTATCCAGAACGAATTGCAGATTAGCCGAAGAGCCGCCAATCGTTCGCAATATCTCGCTGATGGCAGCCTGCTGGTCGATGGATTCGGCCAGCGCTGTTTCGCTTTCCCGTTGGGAGCGGGACCATGCCTCGTTGCCTACTGCCGTTGCAAGGTGCAGAGCATAGGCCGGTAGAAGGCAGAGCGCATCTGGATCGAGGGGCGCGAGGCTGTATTTGTTGTCCGCGACCAGCAGTCCAAGAATTTCGCCGTGAGCAGCCAGCGGCAAAACGGCAAAACAATGGGTGCGAAGGGCTTTGACGCTGGAGTAGGGGGACTTAAGCCGGGACTTCGATGGACTCGGATGCCCGGCATCGACGATGAGCGCCGTTTGCTCGCGATAGGCCTTGCCGAGGACGCCCGCCTTGGATAGCGGAATCTCAAGCGGGGCGCAGAGCGGTTCGGTTTCCTCCGCAGTCAAACCCGCGCTGGATACATAGACCAAGCGCTTCGCCGCCGGGACCTTGGCCCAAAGGACGAGGCGGTCGAACCCCGTGACCTCGCGCGCCACTTGCAGCACGTGGGGGATCTGCTGGTCAAGGGAAAGATCCTTGTTTAGGGCTGCGGAAAGTTCGATGAAGCGTGCAGGCGCCGCCAAGGCAGGCTTGGAAATCGAGCGCATCCCTTGCGCGGGTTGCCGAGGAGTGCGCTCGCGAGGAGTCATGATAAGCGGGCTCTTAACGGCGCGCGTACCGCAATCTGGAACTGCCCGAATACTCGATCCACTTCAAGGCCTCCTCCCATTCTGCGCTGCTATGAGGGAAGGATACTGCGAAAACTCCTTACGTGATCCAATCGGCGAGTGGTTCGCTCAGAAGCTTCTCCAGGGGCAAGCTCTGCGCGCCGATGAGCAATACGGTAGGGTGGGCAAAGCGCAGCGTGCCCACGTCTTATTCTGCTCACAGTGCTCAGGGAAAAATCTGCGTGGGCACGCTACGCTTTGCCCACCCTACTGGCGGTGACCCTAGGGTTAGGTCGCTGGAGACGGCCAGTAGGGTCTTCTGGTCAATCCTTTGCAGGAGGGCCTTAAGGGCGGGTGCGTAAGAGGGGTATCCCTCAATCGCGTAGATCCATACGTTTGTGTCGAGATTGAGTACCGTTGGGTGGGAAAAGCGCAGCGTGCCCACGCCGTCACTTGAACATTCACCGGCCAACACCCCCCATGAAGCCCGTCATCACCAGCCTGCTCGACACGGATCTGTACAAATTCACCATGTGGCAGACCA
>JBJXGQ010000181.1:0-8745 GCA_046160525.1 Burkholderiales bacterium | reverse complement strand
GCTTCAGCTACTTCTCCAAACTCGATGCGGGTACTCATCTTCACGATCCGAGCGACTCACTTGGCAAGACACGCTTCGAACTGCCCTTCGAGTGGGAAAGCGCAGAGACCATGCAGGCCCATCGCGCCGTGCTGGAGCAAAAGCGTGTGTTTCGCGATTTGCTGCTAAGAGCCCCCAAGGGCGACCGCTGGATCATCGTATGCGGGGAACCGCGCTTCGACGACGAAGGGCAGTTCGCCGGCTACCGCGGGGTGAGCCGTGAGATAACCCATGAGAAACGGGCCGAACGCGCGCTCAAGCAAAGCGAAGAGCGCTTCCGCCAGTTGACCGCGCTCGCCTCCGACTGGTACTGGGAGCAAGACGCGCAGTTGCGCTTCACTTTCTTCTCCAACAATGCCGCCAGCCATAACGAGAAGGCATCCTCTGCTTACCTGGGAAAAACGCGCTTCGAGATGGCCTACGAGTGGGAAAGCGAGGAAGCCAAGACACAGCACGCCACTACCCTCGCGAACCGGAAGCCTTTTCGCGATTTGCTGCTGCGAGACCGCGAGCAGGATCGCTACTACCTCATCAACGGCGATCCCCTATTCGGTGCCGGGGGGCTTTTTACCGGCTACCGGGGTACGGGTACCGAAGTGACCCAGGAAAAACGCGCCGTACGCGCCCTGCTCGAAAGCGAGGAGCGCTTTCGCGACCTGGCCACCTTGTCTTCGGATTTTTACTGGGAGCAAGACGCAGATCTGCGCTTCACCTACTTCCCAGACAGCGCCGCGGAAAAGGCCATTCTCCCCGCGCAAGATCTGCTTGGAAAAACAAGATTCGAGGCCGCCATCGAGTTCGAATCCGAGCAAGCCAAGCAGGAGCACTGGGAAACCCTCCAGGCACGCAAACCGTTCCGGGACTTGGTTTTGAAGAGCAAGGACCGGTTGCGCTGGGTTTCCGTCAACGGCAAACCCATCTTCGATGAATCGGGCACCTTCCTGGGCTATCGCGGCACGGGGCGTGATATCACGCAGATCAAGCTCGCTTCGGATCGTAGCGAATACTTGGCCACGCGCGACCAGGTCACCGGGTTGCCCAACCGTGCGATGCTCAACGACCGCCTGCACCATGCCATTAAGACGGCCGCTAAAGTCGGGGTGCTGTTCATCGACCTCGACCGCTTCAAGAACGTCAACGACACCCTGGGGCACGAAACCGGGGACAAGTTGCTGCGCGAAGTCGCGTACCGGTTAGAGGCCAGCGTGCGCACGGAAGATACCGTGGCTCGGCTCGGCGGCGACGAGTTCGTGGTGGTGCTCAAGGGCGTCAAGGATGCGCAGGACGTGAGCGCGATTGCCGCCAAACTTTCCGCTGCCCTGTCGCAGCCCCTGAACATCGATGGCCATTCCTTGCTAACGGGTGCCAGCGTGGGCATCGCGGTCTTTCCCGACGATGCCAGCGACGCCGCCACCCTGATACAACGGGCGGACACCGCCATGTACCAGGCGAAAGCCGACGGGCGCGGCCAGGTTCGTTTTTTCTCCAAGGAACTCGCCCAGCGCCGGAACAACAAAGTGAGCATCGAGCGCGAGTTTCGCACCGCCTTGGAGCGCGACGAACTGCGCATCCTATTTCAGCCCCAACTGGATGTAAGAACCCAGGCCCTCGTGGGCGCGGAAGTGCTGGTGCGCTGGCAGCATCCCGAGCGCGGCTTGCTAGCGCCCAAGGAGTTTATCGCCGTCGCGGAGGACACCGGACTCATCATCCCCATGGGCGAGCAGGTCTTGCGCAAGACCTGCGAGAAGATCCGCGCTTGGCTCGACCAGGGATACGAAGTTCCGCGCATCGCGGTCAACGTGTCGGCCCGCCAATTTGCCCATGGCAAGGCCTTGCTCGATCATTTCGAGAATCTTCTGGTGGCCGGCGGCCTGGACGGCAAACTGATCGAGTTCGAAATCACCGAATCCATGCTCGCCCATGAGCAAGAGCAGCGCGAAGCCGGGGTCCTGTGGAATTTGGCGGCGGCCGGGGCGAAGATCACCATCGACGACTTTGGCACGGGATACTCGTGCATGAGTTATCTGCGTTACCTGCCCATTCACGCCATCAAGATCGATCGCTCTTTCATTGCCGGCATCGAGGAAAGCAGCGACGCGGCGGCCATCGTGCGCGCCATCATCGCCTTGGCGCGCAGCCTCGGATTGACCGTGACCGCCGAAGGCGTGGAAACCGAACCTCAGTTACAGGCGCTACGGGAATTACGCTGCGATAATTTTCAGGGCTTCTTGACGACGAAGCCCATCGCCGGTGAGGAATTTCTCGCCCGCTATCTGAAAAAACTTGCGCAAGGTTCCGTCACTGATATCGAAGGGCTTCGATTGGCTTGAGCAGGGAAGCCTTGCGCGCCGGAGAGAAGCCAAAGAACACTCCCACGGCGGCCGCCACGACGAAGGCAAGCAATACGGACGCTAACGTCACCACCACAAAGGTGCCAGCGGTTTGGCTCACCAGGTAAGCGCATGCGATTCCCAGCGCCACGCCAATCATGCCGCCCATGACGGACACCACCAGCGCCTCCATGAGAAACTGAAGCAGTACGTCACGCCTGCGCGCGCCCACCGCCATGCGTATACCGATTTCGCGTGTGCGCTCCGTCACCGACACCAGCATGATGTTCATGATGCCGATGCCACCCACCACCAGGGACACGGAGGCGACCGCCCCCAGCATCATGGACATGACCTTCGTGGTTTGCGCCTGAACATCGGCTGCCGCGCTCAAATTGCGCATCATGAAGTCCGGCTCCCCGTCAGGAGGGATACGATGGCGCTCGCGCAACAGCGCACCCATGGACCGCTCCGCGCTGGCCATGGTGGCGCCGGAAACCGCCTGCACCATGATCATGCGCACGGCATCCGGAAAGGGCGAGCCAAAGAGTTTGCGCCGCGCGGTGGTGAGCGGCACCAGCACGGTGTCGTCCTGGTCGCGCCCATCGAAGCTTTGCCCCTTGGCTGCCAAGACGCCCACGACGGTGAAGGGCGCGTTGCGGATGCGAACAGTCTTGCCCACGGGCGAGTCATCGCCAAATAATTGGCGTGCGACCGTGCGCCCCAACAGGGCCACCCTGGCCATGGCGCGCAAATCCGTATCGGCGAAGGCATAACCTTGCTCGATGCGCCAGCCGCGCACATCGAAGTACGACGGCGTCACGCCGAGAATTTGCGTACTCCAGTTGGCCCCCGCATAGACCACTTGGCCAGACCCTGGGAAGAGCGGCGCCGCCGCCGCCACGGAAGGTAATTCGGCGATGGCCTGGGCATCGGCCCCCGTCAGAGTGCTCACCCCGCCGCTGCCGCTACGCACTCCCCCTGCGGTGGATGAACCGGGCAGAACGATGAACAAATTGCTGCCCATGCTCTGAATGGCAAGCTGCACTTGGCTTTGCGCTCCCGCGCCGATGGCCGCCATCAGCACCACCGCGCCCACGCCGATCACCAGCCCCAGCATGGTGAGGAAGGTGCGCATGCGGTTTCCCGCCATGCTGCGCAGCGCTTCGCGCATCAAGCTGAAAATCATGTTCGGACGGCGTCCAAGTTGCGCACGAATTCTTCCGTGGGCCCGTCGTAGGAGATGCGGCCATCCACGAAATTCACCAGGCGCCGGGCATGGCGCGCGATGTCCAGTTCGTGGGTCACCAGCACCACGCTCAATCCCATGCTGGCGTTGAGCTGCGTGAAAAGATCCATGATCTCGGCGCTCGTGTGCGTGTCGAGGTTCCCCGTGGGCTCGTCGGCCAAGAGCAATTTTGGCGAGTTGGCCAGGGCACGGGCGATGGCCACGCGTTGCTGCTGGCCGCCAGAAATGTGGTTGGGAAAATAATCCGCGTAACGCTCCAACCCCACGCGCTTGAGCAGTTGCGCCGCGATCAATTGGCGCTCGCGGCGCGGCACGCCGGCATAGAGCAGCGGCAACGCCACGTTGTCCTGCAAGCTCACCCTGGGCAGCAAGTTGAACCCCTGAAACACGAAGCCGATGAACCGGTTTCTAAGGCCCGCCATGCTGTCTGGGCTCAAGGACGCGGTGTCCTGGCCATCCAACCAGTAACTTCCTTGCGTGGGCGTATCGAGACAGCCCAGAAGATTCATGAAGGTGGTCTTGCCCGAACCCGAGGGCCCCATCAAGGCCACGAATTCTCCGGGCATGATGGTGAGGCTTACGTCCTTCAAAACGGGTTGGGGGCCGGCGTCCGTGTCGTATTGCTTGTGCAGGCCTTGCACGCGCACCACGGGGTGTAGCTCTGGCGGCATCAGTAGGCGCGCATGCGGAAGGGCTGGGGTGCGCCGCCAGCACTTGGGTCGCTCGCCAATTCCTCCACCACGACTTGCTCGCCTTCGTTGATATCGCCCGACAGCACTTCGCTGAAGCGGCTGTCCGCGATACCAATGGCGAGCATCACCGGCACGAGCTTGCCCGCGCGCAAAACGTGGACCGTAGTGGGGCGCCCGCGCGGCTTCTCGCCGGGACTAGCACCTTCGCGCTTGCGCGGCTCGGAGCGCTCCTTGCCGCTTGGCTTGAAACGCAAGGCCGCGTTGGGCACCAGCAGGGCGTTGGCGCGCTTGTCGATCTGCACGTTGAGATAAGCAGTCATGCCCGGCATCAACTTCAAATCCTTGTTCTGCACGTGGACCACCACGTTATAGGTCACCACGTTTTGCTGGGTGATGGGATTCAAGCGGATTTGCTGCACCTCGCCTTCAAATTTCTGCTCGGGAAAGGCGTCCACCGTCAAGCGCACGCCCTGCCCCACGCGGATCTTTCCCACGTCGGCTTCCGCCACGTTGGAATCCACCCGCATGACGGAAAGATCCTTGGCGATCTTGAACAAGGTGGGTGTTTGAAAGCTCGCCGCCACGGTCTGGCCAACGTCCACCTCGCGC
The DNA here is from genome assembly GCA_046160525.1 of Burkholderiales bacterium. Classification (GTDB taxonomy): domain Bacteria; phylum Pseudomonadota; class Gammaproteobacteria; order Burkholderiales; family SHXO01; genus SHXO01. The sequence continues at coordinate 3,826 of JBJXGQ010000181.1, read as the reverse complement.
GACACCACCACGCCGGAGACCGGCGAACGGATCACGGTGTAGGCCAAATTAGCGTTATCGCGGGAGAGTTTGCCCAGGGCCGTGCGCAGCAAAGCTTGCGCGGTTTCGCGTCCTTGTATGGCACGCTCCAGCTCTTGCCGCGACACGTATTCCTGAGCGAAGAGCTGGCGCATGCGCGCCTCCTCCGCCGTGGCGAGCCTGAGCTGCGCTTGCATGTTGGACACCTCGCCGCTGCTTTGCTCCACGGCCGCGCGGAAAGTCGTGGCATCGAGTTCCAGCAAGGTCTGGCCCTGGGCCACCTTGTCGTTGAAGTCCGCGCGCAAGGCCATGACCGTGCCGGACACCTGCGTGCCCACACTCACCAGCGTGAGCGGATTGAGTGTGCCGTTGGCGGTGACTGATTGCAGTAGATCTCCGCGGCGCGCTTCCTCGAAGCGGTAGCGTTCCTCGATGGATTTTTCGTTGCTGGTCTTCCAATAGGCCCAGGCAAGGTAGGTCCCACCCAGCATCAATGCCAGGATGCCCAACCGCCAAAGGTAATACGGTAGCTTTTTATTCAATTTTTCTCACTGGGTCTTGGCGCTATCGAACATGGAGCGGTCGAGAATTCCCAAGGCTCGCGCCAGGGAGGATTTCGCCAAATTCCATTTGTAGCGCGCTTGAATGTCCTGCAGGTTGGCGTTGGCCAGCGTAGCTTGGGCATTGAGCAAGTCCGTCACCGTTCCCACGCCAGATTTGTAACGCCCCAGCGCCACGTTGTAGGACTCCTGCGCGCTGCTGGCCAAATCCGCCGCGCTCATCACCGACTGGCGCTGGGTGCGCAAATCCTGGTAGGAGCGCCATACTTCCAGGGCGGCATCTTGCTCCAGGCGGTCAGCAGCCGCGATCTGTGCTTCGAGTTGCTGTTCCGCGAGCAATTTCTGGTAGGCCCTGCGCTGCCCCGTATAGATGGGCACGCTCAGCGTTACGCCCACGGCTCCCGTGCGAGGATCCGAACCCGGCGCGGATTGCGTGGCACCGAGGGTACCGGATAGGGACAATTCGGGCCGGTTGGCACTATCTTGAATCCTCACGTTCTGGCGGGCCGCGCGTACCTGGGCTTGGGCGGCCGCCAAATCGGGCCGCTGCTGTCTCGCCATCGCGAGCAGGGAGGGCACCTTTTGTTCGGCCACTTCCGCCGAACCAAAATCCCGCGAAGCCACCACCTTCAGATCCAGATCCACGGGTACACCCAGGGCACTCGCCAGCACGCCCTGGGCGTTGGCGAGATTGCCTTCGGACAGGACGCGGTTCAAGCGGTCTTGCGAGTTCGCCGTTTGTGCCTGCAACACGTCGGCGCGGGTAGCGGTACCTGCCTTCAAGCGCGCCCGCGCGGCTTCCAGGCTTTGCAGGCTGGATTTCTCGGCGGCACGCGCCGCTTCAAGGGCTTCCGCATTGCCAGCCAACTGGTAGTAACCCGTGATGGCATCGAGCATCACCGTCTGCACGGTGGCGCTGTGCGTCCAGTTCGCCGCCGTGAGGGCCTCTTGGGCCTGCTGTAAGGCGGCCTCGCGCCCGCCGAAGTCGAGCAGCAGGTAGCTCAGCGCGAGCGCCGCGGAGAGCTGCGTGGTGCCTCCAGGATTGGAAACGTTACGCGTCTCCCTGCGTTCGAGCCCGGCGCTCCCGGCGATTTCCGGCCGGTAAGGCGTCTTGGCCAGTTCGGCTTGCGTTGCGGAGACCTTGGCAGCAATCCACGACTGGCGCGTGCGCGGGTTATTGCACAGGGCGATATCGATGGTCTGCGCGAGCGCCAGGACCGACCCCGCGGCCGGCACGGGCGGGCAAGGCGCGGGCTGCGCGGCATGGATAACGGCGGTTGCGGAAAAAACAGCGCCAACCAGTACAAGAAATAGAGATACTCTTCGCAATCGCTTCGGCAAGTCCATGTATAACGCAGGTTAGCAGATCACGGCCGGGCACCGATGAACTGAAGGTGCACGCACGCGAGTTCTGCACTAGACTTCCCCATTCGATTTTTGGTTCGGCACATTCATGCAATCCACACTTAGGCAACCTACACTATTTGTCTCCCACGGCGCTCCCACCATGGCGCTGGAGCCCGGCAAGGCGGGAGCGGCCTTGAGCGCGCTGGGCAAGCGCCTTCAGCGGCCCTCATCCATTCTCATTATCTCGCCGCACTGGGATACCCCATCGGCGGTGGTGAGTAGCGCCGGGCAACCCGAAACCATCCACGATTTCCACGGGTTTCCCGCACCGCTCTACGAATTGCGCTATCCAGCGCCTGGTGCCCCGGCCTTGGCGCGGCGCGTCAGCGCATTACTGCAAGCGGCCGGAATTGCGTGCACCAGCGACCCCGCGCGCGGATTGGATCACGGTGCCTGGTCGCCACTGCGTTTCTTGTTCCCCGAAGCGGACATTCCGGTGACGCAGCTATCGCTGCAATCCCAGCGCGAGCCTGGTTACCAACTCGGCGTGGGAAAGGCGCTGGCCCCCTTGCGCGATGAGAACGTGCTCGTCATCGGCTCGGGCAGCATGACGCACAACCTGAGCGAGTTTCGCGGCAAGCGCTTCGATAGCCCGCCGCAACCCTACGTCACGCAATTCCAGGAATGGTTCGCGCGCCGGATCGGCGCGCGCCAAATGGACGAGTTGCTCGATTACCGGCAACGCGCACCCAATGCCCAGCGAGCCCATCCCGAAGATGAGCATTTGCTGCCACTTTTCATCGCCATGGGGGCAAACGGCGAATCCGGCGAGGTGGAACACTTGGTCAACGAAGTCATCTACGGCATGCTGGCCATGGATGCTTACATCTTTCATTGAGATCATGCTGAAATATTTTCTGATTGCCGCACTGATAAGTTCCCCCGCCGTGGCCGGGGAACTACCACTCTTCGACGCGCACCTGCATTACAGCGCTAACGCCTGGGAGGAGTTTCCCCCGCAGGCGGTGATCGAGTTGCTCGACCGGGCAGGCGTAAAGAAAGCGTTGCTCTCCTCCACGCCCATCGAGGGAACGCTCAAACTCTACAACCACGCGCCGGATAGGTTTATTCCCGAGTTACGCGTCTACCGAAAGACCAAGAGCCTGGACACTTGGCCGGCGGAGCGCGCTATGTGGTTCAAGGATCCGGAGCTGATCCCTTTCCTCGAACGCGAATTGCAACGGGGAATTTATCGCGGCATCGGCGAGTTTCACGTGAACGGCCATGAGGTGGACACACCGGTGATGCGCAAGCTCGTGGATCTCGCCGTATCGCACAACCTCCATCTTCACGCCCACAGCGACGCCGAAGCCATAGCCTTGCTGTTTTCCTTCAACGCCAAGGCGCGGATAATTTGGGCCCACGCCGGCATGAGCACGCCGCCCAAGGTAATCGGGGAATTCATGGCGCGTTATCCCGCGCTGTGGGCGGATCTGTCCTATCGCGATGTCACCACGGGCGATTCCATCGATCCGGAGTGGAAAGAATTGCTCCTGAAATTTCCGGACCGCTTCCTCTACGGCAGCGATACCTGGATGCCCTTTCGCTGGCCACAAGTCCCCGCCTTGGCACAGGAAGCCCGTCATTGGCTCAACCAGTTACCCCCAGACATCGCGCAACGCATCGCCTACAAGAACGCGGAGAAACTGTTCTAGCCAGCGAGCAATCGCGCGCGAATAAATAGCGGCCCCCAGGCGAGGAACCTTTTCAACGGGGCAGGAAAAACGCAAGAAAATTCCGCAGCCCATTCCTAACTTTCATGGAAACCCTCGCTAACGTTCTCGTCACCGGCATCTTGCTCGGTGGCATTTACGCCCTGGTGAGCATCGGGCTCAATCTAA
>JBJXGQ010000180.1:0-46186 GCA_046160525.1 Burkholderiales bacterium | reverse complement strand
CGGTCCACGTCCACCCGCTCTCCGGCGCGCAGGTCCTCCAAGGATTTGCCCGACAGCTTGCCGTAGCCCACGAAGCGGCGCACGGCATAAAAAACATCCCCATTGGCGCCTTGATAGGCGAGGCCTTGTTGGGTCAATGTGCCGATCAGGGCGAGCATACCCTCGATGTGCTCGGTCGCCTTGGGCTCGTAATCGGGTTTCTCCACCCCCAGGGCGGCGGCATCCTCGTCCATGAAACCGATGAAGCGCTGCGTCAGCGTGCCGATGTCCTCCCCGTTTTCGGCGGCGCGCCGGATGATCTTGTCCTCGATGTCCGTGATGTTGCGTACGTACTTCACCTGCAACCCCGAGGCGCGCAGCCAGCGCCGCACCATATCGAAGACGACCATCACGCGCGCATGCCCGATGTGACAATAGTCGTAGACCGTCATGCCGCAAACGTACATGGACACGTGCCCAGGAACTAGGGGAACGAACTCCTGCTTTTCCCGGTGGAGGGAGTTGTAGATCCTGAGCATGCGCTTCTTTTTAGCTTACGGGGGTGGCGGTACCGTTGTGGTGGAAAGTCCAAGAAGTCGGCATCAATCGTGCGGGCCAGACCTAGGCCCGCTTCGGCGCGCCAGGGATCACGCGAAACCCGCGCAGCGCGCCATGAAAAGTTCACGGGTGCCTTATGTCCAACGCGCAATGTGCCGACAATGCACTTTATGCCAACACTTATTTCGATTGAGTATGCGGACGGCTTGTTGCTAAAATCGCCCGTATTACAACGACCTACGCGCGAAAATTCGCGTGCGAGTATAGCACGATGAAATTGTCCCTCTTGTCTGTGGCGCTGGCTCTTGTGTTCGGATTGCCCCCGGTTGTCTGGGCAAAACCCAGCGATGTGCAGGAGGCTACTGTCTTATACAAGCAGGGCAATAAGAGCGAAGCGCAAAGCCGCCTGACTGCCTATCTGAGCGAGAACCCCAAGGATGCCCGCGCCCGCTTTCTCCTGGGCGTGATCCACGCGGAACAGAAGCGAACCCCGGAAGCCTTGAAGATCTTCACAGAACTCACCAAGGACCACCCCGAGCTACCCGAGCCCTACAATAATCTCGCGGTGATATACGTCGCACAGGGAGACTACGAGAAAGCGCGTACGGCCCTGGAAATGGCCATTCGCACCCATCCTAGTTACGCTATCGCCCACGAAAATCTTGGCGACGTATACGCCACCTTGGCGAGCCAAGCCTACGACAAGGCCCTGCAAATCGACAGCAAGAACAGCGCGGCACGCGACAAGCTGGCGCTGATCAAGGATTTGGTTCCAAGGCCAGGGGTAGCGGTCGCGCAGCTTACCCCCGCACCGCCTGCCCCACCGGTAGTGGCGAATCCGCCGGCCAAACCTGCACCGGCCAAGGTGGAGCCGGTCAAGGCGGAACCCGCGAAAGCGGAACCTGCAAAGTCCAATATCTCGGACGAGGTGCTGGCCGCGGTCCACGAGTGGACCAAGGCATGGTCGAACAACGATGCGGATCGCTACCTGTCTTTCTATGCGCCGGAGTTTCACACGCCCAAGGGCGAGCCCCGCGCTCAATGGGAAGCAAGCCGGCGCGAAAGGCTGGCAAAACCCAAGAAAATTGAAGTGTCCGTGTCCGGGCCGCGCGTTCAAATCGCGGACGCGAATCATGTAACGGTCGTCTTCCGTCAACACTACCAATCCGATTCGCTCAAAGCCTCGGGTGGAAAGACGCTGGAGATGATAAAACACGACAATCGCTGGTTAATCCAGCGCGAGACTGTCGCCAAGTAACTGCATGCCGAACCTTCTAGCCACCAAAGCCTTTCGCGGAGCCATCGCGCTCCTGGTGATATTGTCGGTGGGCGCCTCGTGCGGCATGGCCGTCTATAAGCCCTCCGGCTTTCTACCTCTGCGCACGGTCACCTATCAAGAGATGGCGATGGCGCAAGCGCTGCTGCAAGTGGGCGCGGGCGAAATTGACTCCGCGCGCAAACAGATCGATTCGTTGTTGAGTAAAACGCCCAACTTTCGCTTGGCGCAACTGGTGAAAGGCGACCTATTGCTTGCTCGCACCCGCCCCATCGAAACCGTGGGCAATGCAGGCGCGGCGCTTCCCGAGGAAATGGCGGCGTTGCGCCAAGAGGCTCGCGCGCGCTTGATGCGCTACCACCTTGAATCCCCAGGCAACCGGATTCCGCGCTATCTGCTGCAAATGCCCGCCTCCTACCGTCACGCCATCGTGGTGGATTCTTCCACCTCGACCATGTACGTCTTCGAGAACCAGCAGGGCATTGCGCACTACATCGCCGACTACTACGTGACCGTTGGGAAAAATGGCACCAACAAGTTGAAGGAAGGCGACAAACGCACTCCGGTAGGTTTGTACTTTTCCAGCGAACGCCTGCCGAGCCGCCAACTCACGGACTTCTACGGGCGCGCCGCCTATCCCATCAGTTACCCCAACGAGTGGGACCGCAGGTTGGGACGCAGCGGCCATGGCATCTGGGTGCATGGGGTGCCACCCGATACCTATAGCCGCCCGCCGCGCGCGAGCGACGGTTGCGTGGTGCTGAGCAATCAAGATCTCGAAGTCCTTTCCAAGCAACTGGATCTTGGAGAAACGCCGGTGGTCATCACCGATGGCATTGAGTGGGTAAGTGCCCCGCAACTGACCGATCTGCGCGCCAAGATGTACGAGAATATCGAGCTATGGCGGCGCGATTGGGAAACGCGCAACGTGGAGGCTTACCTTAAGCACTACTCACCAAGTTTTGAGGCCGGTAAGATGGGATTCAAGGAGTTCGCCAGCCAGAAGCGCAAGATCAACGCCGAAAAATCCTGGATTCGCGTCACGCTCAACGATGTATCCATGTTCCTATATCCCGGCCGGGACGACTTGGCGGTCGTGAATTTCACGCAGAACTACAGCAGTAACAACCTCACGAACGAGATGAAGAAGCGCCAGTATTGGCTGCGAGACACCGAAGGCTGGCGCATCATCTACGAAGGCAGCGCTTGACCTGAGCGGCCAAGCGCTAGTAAAACATCTCAATGAAAAAGTTTATCTTGCGGGCCCTGCTGTGCACACTTTGCCCCGCCGCCTGCGCGCAGCCCAGCGTGGAAGTCAAAACCAACCTCGGCAGCTTCGAAATCGAGCTCTACCCGGACAAAGCGCCCAAAACCGCGGAGAATTTTTTAGCCTACGTGCGCGAGGGCTTCTACCAGAAGGTACTCTTCCACCGGCTCGTGCCCAATGTTTTGCTGCAAGCGGGCTTCTACGATTCAGACTGGCGGATGAAAACCGCGCGCTCGCCGGTACCGAGCGAGGCCGCCAACGGCTTGAGTAACACCAAATGGTCCGTCGCCATGGGGCACGGACGCGATCCGGACTCCGCGACCTCCGAGTTTTTCATCAATATCGGGGACAACAGCGATTTCGACTACGCGCATGATCGATCGAGCGCTTACTACTGCGTATTCGGCAAGGTCATAAGCGGATTCGACACCCTCAAGAAGATGGTGGAGCCCGGTATCATCTCGGGCGGCGATTTCGTCGGCGACCAGCCGGCGCGGCCCCTCATCATTGAGCACATCAAAATACTCAACGCCAACTAAGCCCACGACAGTAAGGAACATCATGGTCAATCTGCACACCAACTTCGGCGTCATCTGCATCGAACTCGACGCCGAGAAAGCCCCTGTCACCGTAGCTAATTTCCTCGAATACGTACGAAGCGGCTTTTACGCGAACACGGTATTTCACCGCGTCATCGACGGGTTCATGATCCAGGGCGGCGGCTTCGAGCCCGGCATGAAAGAGAAGACTTCCGGGGCGAACATCAAGAACGAGGCCGCCAACGGCCTCAAGAACAGCGCATACACTGTAGCCATGGCGCGCACCCCCGACCCCCACTCCGCGTCCAGCCAGTTTTTCATCAACGCCACCGACAACGATTTCCTCGATTACCGCGCGCCCACTCCCCAGGAATTCGGCTATTGCGTGTTCGGAAAAGTGGTGGCGGGTACGGATGTCGTGGACCAGATCAAGAAAGTGAAGACTGGCACCAAGGGCTTTCACCGCGACGTACCCGTGGACGACGTCGTCATCACCAAGGCCGAGGAGGCCTGAAAACCAGGGGCTGGGGACTAGGGGCTAGGGGCTAGGGAAACCATGACCCAGTCCCGAGTCCCCAGCCTCTTGTCCCCAGGGAATGTTCACCGCCTTCATATCGGATCTACATCTAAGCCCGGATAGGCCTGGCATCACCCAGGTCTTTCTTCGGTTCCTCAGCCAAGACGCCACGCAAGCCGGCGCCCTTTACATCCTGGGCGACTTGTTCGAGCACTGGATAGGCGATGACGGGATTTCCCAGGAGTTCAACGCACTGATAGCGAGTGCGCTGCACGCATTAACCGCGCGGGGCATACCGGTCTACGTCATGCGCGGCAACCGGGATTTTCTGCTCAAGACGCGATTCGAAAAAAAGAGCGGCGTGCGGATCATCGAAGACCCCTCGCTCATCGATCTCCATGGCCAACCCACCTTGCTCATGCACGGCGATACCTTGTGCACGGACGATCTTCGCTACCAAGCCTTTCGCAAGCGCGCGCGCAACCCCATCGTGCAGTGGTTGTTCCTGGCCTTACCCTTGTCTTCCCGGCTCAAGCTGGTGGAGCGTACCCGCCGCTTCAGCGAGAAGGAAAAGCAAGGCAAGTCCAGCGAGATCATGGATGTTACCCAAAGCGCCGTGGAGAGCGCCTTTCGCGCCCACCCATGCGAGCGCATCATCCACGGGCACACGCACCGGCCCGCCCGGCACGAGCATACGATCGATGCCACCACCCGAGAGCGCTGGGTGTTATCGGATTGGTACGCCCACGGCGAGTATCTGCGTTGCGATAAGAACGGGTGCCAGGTTGTGCGCCTAGCTTAACCCCCGCTCCAAATCCTTCTTCAAGTCTTCAACCGACTCCAGCCCGATCGCCAAACGAACCAATCCGTCGGTGATGCCTGCGGCTTCGCGCGTTTCCGGCGTAACGCGTAAATGCGTGGTAGTAGCCGGATGGGTAATCGTCGTCTTCACGTCACCCAAATTAGCGGTGATAGAAATAAGCTGCGTACGATCGATGACACGCCACGCCGCCTCTTTCCCGCCGCGCACTTCGAAGGAAACAATCGCACCGCCCAGCTTCTGTTGCCTCGCAGCCAACTCGTACTGCGGATGACTGCGCAACCCAGGGTAGTACACACGCGCCACCCTGGGATGCGATTCAAGCCAACTCGCCAGCGCCAATGCCGACGCCGATTGCGCCTCCATGCGGATCTTGAGCGTCTCCATGCCCTTCAAGATCAACCAAGCGTTAAAGGGGCTAAGCGTGGGCCCCGCATTGCGCAGAAATGTCGTGAGGCATTGGTGAATCAATTCTTTCTTGCCCAGCACAGCGCCGCCCAGCACGCGGCCCTGGCCGTCCAGGAATTTGGTGGCCGAATGAATCACGATGTCCGCACCCAGTTCGAGAGGGCGTTGCAGGACCGGAGTGCAGAAGCAATTGTCCACCGCCAGCCATACGCCCTTGGCACGGGCAAGCCGCGAAAACGCCGCGATATCGTAAACCTGCGTCAGCGGATTGGAAGGAGTCTCCAGGAACATCAACTTAGTGCTGGATTCGATGGCAGACTCCCAGGCGGCGGGGTCCACACCGGTGACGAAGGTCGTGCGTACACCGAACTTCGAAAACTGATTCGCCAGCAACTGCACCGTCGCACCGAACAAACTTTGCGAAGCGACGATGTGATCGCCGGACTTCAGTAACCCCATCACACACCCCATGATGGCCGCCATGCCGGAGGCGAAGGCCACACAACATTCGGCGCCCTCCAACGCCGCCAGGCGTTCCTCAAAGGCGCTCACCGTGGGATTGGTATATCTCCCGTAGACGGGACCTTCCTCGGTCCCCGCGAAGCGTGCCTGGGCCTGCGCCGCGCTTTCGAAGACAAAGCTGGAAGTCAGGAACAAGGGTTCGCAGTGTTCGTTGAACTGGCTGCGATGAATGCCGGCACGCACGGCCAGCGTGGATAAATCGGCATCTAACATAAAGGCCTCCCAAAAAAACAAAAACCCGTTCAGCGTGGAAGCTCGAACGGGTTGTCCGGCGCTTTAGCTGAATTTATTAGGCGCCCGCAAGCTGTGGCTCAAATCGGCGCGAAACGAACAGTACCTGCTAGGAGGAGTGGCTGTCAACCCAAACAAAACAAAACAACAATACGCCGGGTTGTAGGCGAGAAAGTTCAACAGGCTTAGCATGACATTCGCGCTGGGACCATCAATACACCGATACGTGGACCAATATGCCGCAATGCCCGAAGTGCACCGAGGAGAATCCGCCTCAGGCCAAGTTCTGCCTGAATTGCGGTAACAGTTTTGCGTCCATATGTGCGCAATGCCAGACGGACCTCCCGGCCAAAGCCAAGTTCTGCTTTTCCTGCGGGGCACCGGTAGTCACGGTAACGGCGTCTTTGGCTCCAGATCCCAGTACGCATCCAAAACCAGTACCGGCCAAGCGAGTGCGTCCTCCCTCGCACCTTGCCGAGCGCATTCGTGCCTCCCGCGCCACGCTGGAAGGCGAGCGCAAACAGGTCACCGTATTGTTCGCCGACTTGAAGGGTTCCCTGGAGGCCATCTCCGATCTGGACCCGGAAGAAGCGCGCGAGGTCATCGATCCCATCCTGGAGAAAATGATGGATGCCGTGCACCGCTACGAAGGCACGGTGAACCAAGTCTTGGGCGATGGCATCATGGCGCTCTTCGGTGCGCCGCTCTCCCATGAAGACCATGCCGTGCGCGCCTGCTATGCCGCGCTCGCCATGCAGGCCGCCATTTTGAAGTTGAACGAACAAACGCGGCTGAGCCACGGCGTGGAATTGCAAATCCGCGTGGGCATCAACTCCGGCGAGGTGGTCGTGCGCGCCCTCGACAGCGATCTCTCGCTGGAGTACTCGGCTGTGGGTCTGACCACCCATCTCGCCGCGCGCATGGAGCAGTTGGCGGCCCCGGGCACCATCCGCATGACACCCCATACCTTGTCTCTGGCGGAGGGCTTTGTTCTTGCCACATCCCTGGGCCCCACCCGGGTGAAGGGGCTTGATGAACCCATTGAAGTATTCGAATTGACCGGTGTTTCCACCTTGCGCACCCGCGTACAGGTGGCCGCCCCGCGCGGCCTCACACGGTTCGTGGGCCGCAACACGGAAATCGAGATCCTGGCGAAGACCGTGGAACGCGCGAGTTCCGGCCGGGGCGAAATCGTGGCGCTGGTGGGCGAGGCGGGTGTGGGCAAGTCGCGCTTGGTGTGGGAGTTCACCCGCTCGCACCGGCTGCAATCCTGGAGCGTGCTGGAGAGCGCGTCGGTCTCCTACGGCAAGGCCAGCGCCTATAAGCCCCTCATCGATTTGCTGAAGAATTATTTTCAGGTCGACGACGCCGACAATGCCCGCCGCATTCGCGAGAAAGTCACCGGCAAGCTATTAGCGCTTGACCGCGGCTTCGAGCCCTTGCTACCCGCTTTTCTGTCTCTGCTAGACGTGCCCTTCGAAAATCCGGAATGGCAGAGCTTGGTGCCCGCCCTGCGCCGCACGCGCACCCTGGATGCCTGCAAGCGCTTGATTGTGCGAGAGAGCCAGTTGCAACCCCTGGTGCTGGTGTTCGAGGACCTGCATTGGGTGGACGCCGAAACCCAAGCCTTTCTCGACAGCATGGTGGACAGCTTGGCCACTGCTCGCATCTTGCTGTTGGTGAACTACCGTCCGGAATACAGCCATGACTGGACCGGTAAGACGTTTTACGCCCAACTGCGCATCGACCCCTTGACCTCGGAATCCTCCCACGAACTGCTCGATGCACTGCTAGGAAGAGAAGCGGGATTGGCGGGTCTACGCGAGCTGCTGATCGAGCGCACCCAAGGCAATCCCTTTTTTATCGAAGAATGCGTGCGCACCTTATTCGAGACCGGCGCGCTCAAGGGAGAGCGCGGCAACTACCGGCTGGCCGCCCCGCTCTCCGAAGCCCTCGTCCCGCAGCGTGTGCAATCGATCCTCGCCGCGCGCATTGACTCACGAAGTCACCTACAACGGCATGCTGCAGGAGCGCAGGCGTAGTGTGCATGCACGCATCGTGGACGCGATGGAGCAGGTCTACGCTGGCCGCTTAACCGAGCATGTGGAGCGCATCAGCCAGCACGCCTTCCGCGGCCAGGTGTGGGACAAGGCATTGCTCCATCTAAAGGCGGCGGGAGAAAAGGCCATCGCCCGCTCGGCCGTCGAAGAGGCGGTAGGTTATTTCGACCAAGCGCACTCCGTGGTACGCCAGCTTCCGCGCACCCCGGAGAATATCGCGGTCGAACTGGATCTGGCTTTCGAACTGCGTAACGCGTTGCACCCTTTGGGGGAATTTAACCGAGTGAGCGAAGTGCTGAACGGCGCACGCAAGCTCGCCGAGTCGGTGGAGGACGAGCGGCGCTTGGGCCGGGTATTGTCCTACCTGGTGACTTCGCACCGCGTGCGCGGGGAGTGCGAAGAAGCCCTGCGAGCCGGCGAGCACGCCGCGCGCATTGGAAAGTCCCTGGCCGATCTGTCCATTCAGGTCACCAACAACTACCACGTGGGCCAAACGCATTTGCAGATGGGCGCCAACAAAACCGGGGTGGAAGTTCTGCGGCGCAACGTCGCGCTTCTGCGGGGAGACTTGGTCAAGCAAAGGCATGGCATGGCGGGGTTGCCCGCCGTCTTTTCGCGCAGCTTGATGAGTTGGGGATTAGCCGAAATGGGGCATTTCGACGAAGCCATTTCCGTAAGCGACGAATCGCTGCGAATCGCCAATATCGTGCATCACGACTACAGCCAGGCCTTCGCGGAATATTCTTCCGGATACGTTTACTTGCGGCGAGGAGAGATCGAACGGGCGCTCACGCGTCTGGAGCATGGACATGGGCTGACCCGCACCATGAACTTTCGCATGGACCTGCCCTTCGCGGTAGGGTACCTGGGCTATGCTCAAGTGCTGGCGGGCCGCATCGAAGAGGGCATACACCATATCGAGGAAGGTGTGGTGGCATCCGAAGCAGTGAGCATGACAGCCAACCGCTCATGGCTGCTTAGTTTGTTGGCGGAGTCCGTCTTGTTGGCGGGCAAGCTCGCGCAAGCGGAGCAGCGGTTAAACGAAGCCAGCCATTTCGCCGGGCAGTTTGGCGAGGCGGGCTGGCAGGCGTGGATAACCTTTCACCGAGCCGAACTGCTTGCGCAATCCGGCCCGGAGTCCCTCCAGCAATCGGAGCAAACATACCGAGAGGCGATCGCGCTATCCGGGCAACTGGGCATGAAACCCTTGATAGCCCGCGCCCAGTTACGGCTCGCCGCCGTGCTGCATCGAGAGGGAAAGAAAGAAGAAAGCGGCCACTGGCGCACCGAGGCCCTGGACACCTTGCACGCTTTGGGGCTCCACTACTGGCTGCGCCAGGCCGAGAAGGACTTCGCCATGGCGGATTGACCGATTACCGATTACCAATACTTCGGCGGTTTGCGGGCAATGATCAACCTGCTACCCTCCTCGCGCAGATATCCGCCGGCGCGCAAGTCCTTCATGATGCGGCTGATCATCGCGCGCGAGCAACCGGCTTGGGACGCAAGCCCCTGCTGCGTGGGTTTGCGCTCGATCACCAGATGGCCTTTCTCGTCCACCGCCATATCGAGTAACAAACGCGCGACACGCCCATAGGTGTCCATCAAGGCCAGATCCCCCAGTTTGCGCGTGAGCCCGCGAATATTCCGCAGACAACCGCGCAGCATCTCGATGGCGGCGTCGGGATACTCCGACAGGAAAGCGCGCAACTCCACCAGCGTTACGGCGCGGAGCTTGGCGGGTTCCACTACCGTCACGGAAGCCGAACGCTGGCCGCCGTCCAAGATCATTTCACCGAAGTACGTCCCAGGACCTTGCGTGCGCAGGGTGAACTCCCGTCCGCTCTCTCCGGAGAGAAATACCTTCACCTTGCCCGAGAGGACGAGATACATGATGTCGCTGCGATCACCCTCGTTGACTCCGATCGCATGCTTCGGGTAGGTGCGTGCCGTCCCTGCGCGGCGGCTTAACAGGTCGAAGTACATCCTTGGCAGGCACCAAGCCGTATCTTCCTCTGAAATTTCGGGCATTGTTGTTCCCGGCTTGGGTTGAGCGTCAATTTTCACACATCCAAGCGTTCATTTTGACATGCATTATTTTTTTGCGTCCATTACCCTCGCGGAGGTGAGCCGATGCTCACTACTCAATCACGAACAATGGGAGATAGCCAGATGACCTCGATTAGAACGTTTTCTTTATCCGCAATAACCCTTTGCTTGGCCGCCGCGGCGGTACCCTACGCCAGCGCCGCCGATCCAATCGTCAAGGCGAGCCTGCGCGCCTGCCCCACCGGGACCGCGATCGGCGACGTGGGTTCGTGCGGCAAAATTTGGAAGATCGGTTCCGGCGACGCCATGCTCCACTCCGACGGTAAGTTAAGCATCCAGGTCAAAGGCCTGGTGCTTAACGATGCCTCGACCGGCGAATTCAATGGCACCGCCGACGGCGTCACGCACGTGGTGGGTGCTGTTCTGTGCGCGGGCGCGCTCGCCGCGCAAACGGAATGGTCGCCCTTGTCCAAAGACGGTACCGCTCGCATCAATGCCAAGCTCAACCTACCCAGCGCTTGCATCGCACCAACGCTCGTGGTGCGCGAAGTGTGGGACGGCAAAGTAGGTGGCTGGCTGGCGGCAGCGGGTTACTAAAGGCAATAGGGTGCATTCGGCGATCAACGACTACAAACAGGAGAAAAGAATGACCAGGATATTCAGCAAAGGTATTAAGTCCGCCTTCACCGTCGCAGCGGTGGGTGTGTTTTCGCTGGCCAGCAGTGCGTTTGGCGTTGAGGATACGGACCTTCCCTTGGGCCAATCCTATGCGGGCACCGCACCGGGGGGCAGCGCGCCGTGGGTCAACGTTTTGTTTCGCGATTTCAGCGATGCCGACCCCGGCGCTTACGGCACGTTCGAGTGGATCCGCAATACCGTGGAAGTGCAGATCACCACGGCCACGACTGCGCCGGGTGCGCCTTTCGATGACGCCGGCGGGAGCTGCTGCCCGGTGGTTGGCAAAGGCAATCTGACCGCGCGCGAGCGCTTGGACGATCTTTATCTGAATTTCAACCGGGCACTGGACGCGCGCAAGCTCAAGGTCTACTGGACGGGCCGCCCCATGGAGCCCGGCCCCGAGGGCTCGAACGTATTCCCCGCTGCAGGGCTTGAGCCGGTGGTCATGCTGGTTCGCGAGAATCAATTCCACGCTGGGGGTGGGGCTGGGCGATTCGACATCCTGCTGAAGTGGGGCGGAAAGGCCAAGCTCGGACAAGATGGCGACTGGTCGAAGCTGCTCTTCGTCTACGACAATGGCCATACGGACATCAGCGCCGATGATTTCCTGGTGGTGAGCAACAAGCCCAAGTCCCACGCGGCGCCCTTCATCGGCGTGGCCCGCATCCAGCACACCGGCGGCCGTACTGCCAACGGCTGGATCAAGAATTAATTACTAGGTACAGGAGGCGCCCTCGCTCGGGGGCGCCCATAGGACCCTTTCGCCTAAGCGATGATTTCTTCGATGACCCCATTGGCCTAAAACACCCGATGCGGTAGAGTCCCTCGAAGACTCAATGGAGGGAATCACCATGAGAAATCGCTTCGCTGTGTGGGCCAGGTGCTTGGCGCTATGCGCATGTTCACTATCCGCAGCATGCATGGCCGCAGAGCCAAGCGCCGCTCAGCGCGCCGTGGAAGCCGCCAAGAAGTACGCGGGCACGACTCTCACTGTGCACTGGCGGGCCGGTCTGCAAGCGCTGGACCCCAAGAACTACACCGGTCCGCTCTGGGAGCAACTCACCGGGATCAAGATCAGGGTCATCGAGACCTCACTGGCCGAGGTCTTCACCAAAACATTGCAGGAGTACAGAGCCGGAACGGGATCCTTCGATGTCCTGGACGTGGTGCCCTCCTGGATGCCCGACCTGGCGCGCGCGGGCGCTTTGGAACCGCTGGATAGCTTTATCCAACGCTTCGGTTATCGCGAGGAGATCGACTCCATCGCACCGGCCTTCCGCGATAACCAGACCAAGGTCGGCGGGCGCATCTTCGGTATTCCCGACGACGGTGACGTGTTCATCTTGTACTTCCGTAAAGACCTCTTCAGTGATCAGCATCTGAAAGCGGAGTTTCAAAAACGCCTCGGCTATGCGCTTGCCCCGCCTGCCACATGGCAACAGTTCTCCGACACGGCCTCCTTCTTCACCAAGCAACTCAAGAAGGACGGCATTTACGGCGCCACCCTGGCGGACGATCCCTCGCTCGCGCAGTACATGTTTCAGATGCGTTTTCGCGGCGAGGGCGGAAAGTTCTTCGACCCGAAGACCATGAAGGCGACGGTCAATAGCCCCGCCGGCGTCAAAACCTTTAACGACATGCGAAACGAAAACCACTTCATGCCTCCCGGCGTGGAGAAGTTCACCTTCGCCGATAGCCTGGCGGTATTTCTCAACGGCAACGCTGCCATGACGGTGGGCTGGCCACCCATTGGACGATGGGCGGCGGGTTACGGAACCGAAGAGAAGGCCCTCGGGTTCGTGCCAAAGTCCAAGATTGCGGGCAAGGTGGGGTATGCACTGCCGCCGGGCAAGAATCCGCAGTTGGCCATCGGTCATTGTCTTTCCGTATCCGCCAACAGCAAGCACAAGAAGCCGCCTATTTGTTCATTCAATGGATGAACAGCGAAGAGGTGAGTTTGAAGCGAGTCACGCTGCCCACGACCTTGCGCGATCCCTTCCGTATGTCTCATTTCGCAAGCCCGGAGTACCGAAAGAAGTGGCCGGACGCGCACGAATACTTGGACACCCTCAAGCGTGCGGCGCAGATCGGGCTTACGGACTTATCGGTTCTGCAAACCGACAAGCATGAAGAAGCTCTGCGCGCAGTACTAATGATCAGTTGGGTCCGCAATCCGTAACGCTCATAACCCGGCATGGCACGCCGGTCGCAGGTAACGAGTTCGGCGCCAAAATCCGCTGCGGTTGCGGCCACGAGTGCGTCGTACGCCGCGCCGCCGGTAATTCCGTGGTCGGAGAGTTCGAGTATAAACTCCTTGTATACCTTTGCGCTCAACCGAAGGAACGGCTGCGCAAAGCGTGCCGCCAGGAACTCACGGGCAACGATGCCGAAAATTCTGTGAGGAGGAGGAAGCCGGGTGAGTACGGAGTACGTTTCGAGTGCGCAGTGCTCGATCAGGCGCAACCCGTTATCAAGCGCCAGCCGTGCCGCGTCGTGGCTCTCGTGCCAGGATGCAAAGGCGGCGATCACCAAGCTGGTGTTCGCCGTCTTCAACGCCGAATTTGCTCCAACGTGTCCCGGACTTGATCGGATGTAAGCGCCGGCAGATCGGCGTCAGGTACTGCAACCACGCCTTTCCCCCGCTTTTTCAGCTGCGCTGGGATCGGCGCGATCTCGATCTCAAGACGTCCGTCAGCCACCCGGATTTCAGGCGGCTGGCCGGGCTTTCGGCCCCAGGGCTTATAGCGCCTTGGGAGCGACAATTGGGCCGGCAGCGTCTATAGTTGCTTCATGGATAAAGTTGTCAGGCGGCTTTCCTCAGTCTCATCTCGACTTTCAATCCCGCCGCCGCCAGCATATCAACGAGGGTATCGAGGCTGAACAGATCGACCTTTCCGCGCGTCAGATCTGAAATCCTGGGCTGCGTAACTCCCAAAAGCTTGGCAGCCTGCGCTTGCGTCAAGCCGTACTTTTCGATGTGCTCGATCACCGCCATCATGAGGGATGAGCGTGCCTTCATATGTGCGGCGTCCCCGGCGGTGTCTTCGATTGCGTCCCAAACGCTGGCGTAACGGTGTCTTGCGGCTTTACTCATGGTCGGTTTCTCCGAAGTCTTTCCATCAATTCCTTGTGCCTCAGCCGGGCGAGTTCAATGTCCTTTGGAGAGGTCCTTTGCAACTTCTTGCGAAAGCAGTGAAGTACATATATCGCGTCTTCAAGTTTCGCCACATAGATCACACGGTATGCCCCCTTTCTGCACGCGGTCGATGTGGAAACCTGCCTCTCGCCGGGCGCTTCGCGGAAAACCGCGCAAGTCTTCGAGAGAACCGCCTATGAACTCGACTGGTTTACTTTGAATTGGCACTATCGAACTATACAATATTTTATATGCCCAGCCGGCCAGCTAAGGCGACGGTGCGCAGCTCTTTACGCTGTTCCCACGCTGTCCGCTTAAACCCGCCCGCCCGGAGCACCTACGCGCGTGGCGCAGGAGCGGGTTGAGCCAAAGCGCTTACAGCGCGCTTGATGGCTTGAGCCGGGTGAAAATCTGCACTATTGGATCAAGCGCTTGGCGGGGAGGCCGGGCGCATTGACGCTGGCGGTGCGAGGCCCGGTAATCAAGCCGGTGGCCGGAAGCGTACCGCGCGAGGAGAACCGGAAGCGTCTTCCACGCGATCATCTTCTCCACCGCGATGCGGCCAATTTGCCGCCCAAGATTTAATCGCTGGCGCACACGCTGGTACGAATCGCCTCGATGACCGTTCCTTCCGGCGCGCCCGCGCTACGGTGAATCCGGCCAGAGTTGGGTTGGGAGCAATCGGAGTCCGAAGCTGCCCTGAAACCGGCCGCCGCCGGGTTCGATCCCAGCATCCCTAAAGCCAGGACTGCCGCGAATATCGTATTGAGTGTGTTCATGATGCCCTCCAAGGTTTGCGTTGGAAACAGTATCGGCCCCGCCCCCAGGACATTCGCGTGAGCATTACCACCGGGCATGTGCATTATTCACACTGAAAGCATTCCCTCGCGATTCTGCTACCGTTACGATTAGTCCGTAGAAACCGATGAACTTCATCAGAGGAGGAAATATGAAGAGGGTCTTTCTAGCCCTGATAGTTTTCCTTGGCGCGCTTCAAGGCAATGTTCTGGCGGGAACATCCGTCACCTTGGCCTCCTGCGCGCCGGGGAAAGAGCCCAGAGTGGAAACGCTGGCGGGGCTTTTCACCGTGCACGCGGTATGCGACCGCGTCCACATCGAAATTCCGCCGGAGATGCTGAACCGGGATATTTTGGCCAATACAGAGTTCGCCGCCCTTTCCACCGGCACGGACTTCGTGGCGCCGGGTTCGGTGGTGGATAACCGGGTGGTGCGGCTCACCCGGCTGGGGAACAAGGTTTACCTGGAGAACGTGCGCTACGAGATCTGGGCCAAGCAGAAACCCGATCTTCAGCGCGGGGCGGAGGCGGCATCATTGCGCACCGTCATCCGCGCCTTCGACGTCATTCGGGAGGGGCCCAATGGCGCCCCGGTCATTGACCTCACGACCATTCTGGTCAATGAAGTCCCCGCTGGATTCGCGCTGGATCTCATGCGCCACTTTCGCATGCGCCATGTGGACCCCCGGCGCTCCTACGTACATACGGTGAAGGCCTTCCCCGAGAGCATCGACATTCGCTTCTATCAGACGTGGGTGCCCGACCTCAACGAGTTGTTTAAACCTGGCGACGAGGACGAGAAGCGCATTCCCAGCCTGGGTTTCATTTTTCATATGAGCCTGCATCTGCTTCCCGACGTACCCATGCACGGGCGCTACGCCGACGAGCGAGTCGGATACTTCTCCATCCCCTTCGACGATTACGGTTCGGCCGAAACAGGCAAGGTGAGCCGGGCTTTCATTCAGCGCTACCGGCTGGAGAAGAAAGATTTGTTCGCTCAGGTGTCCGAGCCCGTCAAGCCCATCGTGTTTTATCTCAGCGATGAAGTTCCGCAGGAGTGGCGCTCCTATATCAAGCAAGGAATCGAGGATTGGAAGCCGCTTTTCGAACACGCCGGGTTTCGCAACGCCATCGTGGCGCGCGATGCTCCCACGGCGGCGGAGGATCCGAACTGGGACCCGGAGGACGTGCGCTACAACGTAGTGCGCTGGACGCCCAGCGGGCGGCAAAATGCCATGGGGCCCGCGGTGATCGATCCGCGCAGCGGCGAGGTGATCTCCTCTCACGCGATCTTCTGGCACGATGTACTGCGCCTGGCGGAGACCTGGTACTTCACTCAAGTCTCGCCCCTGGATCCACGCGCCGCCAAATTACCTCTACCCAAGGCAATCATCGGAGACATGCTGCGCTACATCGTCTCTCACGAGATCGGCCACGCCTTGGGACTACGCCACAACTTCAAGGGACACTCGGCCTATTCCGTGGCGCAATTGCGCGACCCGGAGTGGACGCGCAAGTGGGGAAACTCGGCCTCCATCATGGATTACTCGCGTTTGAATTACGTCGCGCAACCGGGTGACAATGCCTATCTGCTCCCGCGCTTCGGGCCCTACGACTACTTCGCCATCGATTGGGGTTACCGCCAGTTCACCCGGCTCGTCATGCGCGAGGGGAATAACGTCTCGGCGTTGCTCAATACGGACGCGGAGGGCACCGAGCTTGACGAATTGGCCGCCAAGCAAATCAGCGATCCCAATCTGAGATTCGGGGGGGAGGACTCCTCCGCTCATATCGACCCTGGTGTAAATACCAATGTGATCGGGGCAAATCCCATCGAGGCGGCCGACTACGGCTTGCGCAACGTTGACCGCGTCGCCCCACTCCTGATCGATGGCACGACCCGCCTTGGCGGCGGCTATGAGCAAATGGAGGAGATGTACGAAGCGCTCGTTCAGCACCGCCACCGGCAACTTGGCGCCGTTGCGAAGCTTGTAGGAGGCGTGGAGGAAATACGCTACCAAGCCGGACGCGGCACGGCCCCCTTCAAACCGGTGCCCGCTTCGCAACAGCGCGCCGCCATCAAGTTCCTGGTGGACCGCGGCTTCACCGTTCCGCGCCCATTGCTCGACCCGCGGATTCTGATGCGTATCGCCCCCGCGGGCGCGGCCACAGCGCTGCAAGGATCGAACGTGAAACTGTTGCGCCAGTTGCTGAGTTTCGGAGTCTTCCAGCGCATGTCGGAGGCGCAAGCCATGAACCCCAAGGACAACGGCTACACTGGCATGGACATGTTGCGCGATCTCAACGACGGCCTGTTCAAGGAACTGGTGGCGGCGAAACCCATGATCGATTTGTACCGGCGCGAGATGCAGCGCACTTACATCATGCTGCTACTGGCCGCCAGCGGAACCATCGGCGACCCCGAATCCGAATCCCACTCCATTGAGGCGAAAGCGCTAAACGCGCGCGCCGCCGCCCAATCGTCGCGGTCGGCCTCCGCCCTCGCCGAGGTAGTTCAGCAATACCGCAAGGACGGTAATCCCAGCGAAGCGAAGTCTGCCTTGCATGTTGGAATCTCGCACCTGCACGACAAGATCGAAACGGCCTTGAAGCGCGTAAAGGACCTTGCAACCAAAGCCCATCTGGAAATCTTGCTGGCCGAACTCGGCCGGGCTTCGTGAGCGCATTGAGATAGAGCAAAGATAATGGACCAAGCCGCTAGTCTCCCCTCGCTGCTCGTTAGCCTCAAAGAGAAGTTACCGGCCTTGCATGCGGCGCTGCTTGCCGAATCGGAGGGAACGCTCGCGGTCATCCATCTTTCGGCCGGAGAATCGCTTATTCGCCAAGGCGAGAATGCCACGGCCATGTATATCCTCGCGCAAGGCACGCTATGCGCCACCGCCCAGCGCGAGGATGGCAGCGAGTTCGTGCTCTCCGAGTTTGGCCCAGGCGAGGTGGCGGGCGAGATGGCGCTTCTCACCGGCGGAGGTGTGTATAGCGCGTCCGTGTCGGCAACCGGGGCGGCCGTGGTCGTCAAGGTTTCGGCGGAAGCCTTCGAGCGCATTGGCCAGCGTGCACCCGAGGCCATCGCGCAGATGTCCGAAGGCATCCGGCAGCGCATCGCGCGCGACCAACTCGCCACCAGTCTGAGCCGGCTGTTTGGGCCCATGAGCCAGACCGCGCTGAAATACGTCGAATCCCAGGTTCAATGGGTACGACTACGAGCTGGAGAAGAGCTTTTCGAGATCGGCGGCGTGAGCCAGGATTTGTACTTCGTGGTCTCCGGCCGCTTGCGCGCCATCGCCGCGGACGGCGCCATATTGAGCGAGATCGCGCGCGGCGAGAGCATCGGTGAGGTGGCCTTACTCACGGGAGAGCCGCGCTCGGCGACCATTCTCGCGGTACGCGATAGCGATCTGGTGCGTCTATCAAAGGAAGTCTTCGACCAGATCATCGAAAAATACCCCAAGGTGATGCAAGCCATCGCCCAAGTCGTGGTGCGGCGCCTACGAACCAAGGAGAAAAGCGACCATGGACCCGCGCGAACGGGGATCTGCCTCGCCGTGCTGGCCATCGGCGGCCAACCGTTGCCGCCAGGATTCACGCAGCGCTTGGTGAAGGCCTTCGAGCGAATCGGCCCCGCCCTGCATCTTTGCGCGCAGCGGGTGGACCAAGCGCTCAACAGGCCACGCATCGCCAACTCGGGCCAGGAAAGCGCGGGTGGAATTCGTTTGAATGCCTGGCTCGGCGACCAGGAGTCCAACTACCGCTTCATCGTCTACGAAACCGAAAGCAAGGATTGCGAATGGACGCGGCGTTGCTTGCGCCAAGCCGACGAAATCCTGCTGGTGGCACAAGCATCTGGTCATCCAGCGGCGCAAGGGTTGGAGACCACGCTCATCCAGGAGGCCACCAGTGCGCCCAACGCCCGGCAAACTCTGTTGCTCTTGCATCCCAGCGGGCAGAAGATACCGAGTACGACGGATGCTTGGCTAGCGGGGCGGGCCGTGCACCGGCATTTTCATCTGCGCGAAGACGGCGAAGGCGATTTCCAGCGCGTGGCGCGCTGCCTCGCCGGCACCGCCACGGGATTGGTATTCGGCGGTGGAGGCGCGCGCGGACTGGCCCATATCGGCGTCATTCGCGCCTTTGCCGAAGCCGGGCTCCCCGTGGATATGATCGGCGGCACCAGCATGGGCGCCGTGATCTCCGCGGCTTTTGGGATGGGCCTCGATTGGAAGGAAATTCTCGAAATCTCCCGCACCGGCTGGCTCAAGTACAAGCCGCACAAGGAGTACACCCTTCCCATGGTGTCCCTCATTCGCTCCCGTGTGCTGGACCGCTGGGCGAAAGACGTATACGGCAACACCAACATCGAGGATCTGTGGCTGAGTTTTTTTTGCGTTGCCTGCAACCTCACGGCGAGCGAGATGGTCTTGCTGGACAGGGGCCCATTATGGAAGGCGGTGCGCGCGAGTTCCGCCTTGCCAGGAATTTTCGTTCCGGTGATGCACGACGGGAGCGTCTTTGTCGATGGCGCGGTGGTGAACAATCTGCCCGGGGATTTGATGCGCAAGCGCGCTTGCCAAACCGTGATAGTGGTCGACGTCGGCTCCGAGCGGGGCTTTTCCTTCGGCGTCGCGGAATTCCCCTCGCCCTGGCAATTGTTCTGGAGCTACTTCCTGCCCTTCGTCAAGAAAGTGGATGTACCCAATATCGCCGCGCTATTGCTGCGAACCACGGAAGTGAGTAGCAACCAGAAAGCGGTCGAAGTCAAACGCGACGCGGATGTGTGCCTGCGGCCGCCCATCGACAAATTCGGCATCCTGGACTTCGAGTCCATCGACCAAATTGTCGAAACCGGTTACCGCTATACGCTGGAAAGGCTCGCATCGATGAACGACGATACGCGGTTCTCTAAGCTCTTCGCCTCGTAATCGCGCGTGAGTTGTTCTCCCCTCGCAAAGCTCAATTGCACTGGCCGCTTCGATTGAAATGCCTGCGATAGTAAATCGCACGCTTTCTCGATGTGCACGCTATCGCCGCAGGTAAATACGTCGATGGCGGCGTAGCGGTTCTCCGGCCAGATGTGAATGGCGAGATGGGATTCCGCAATCACCACCACACCCGATATTCCCCAGGGCGCGAACTTATGAAAGACCGTCTCGACGATGGTCGCACCGGCCGCTCGCGCGGCGCCGAGCATAGTTTCCTTGACCCACTCAATGTCGTCTAGTTGCTCGCTCTCGCACTCGTACAAATCGAGCACCACCTGCGAACCGAGCATTCCAGGAGCGCTTCGTGCAACCTGCACCGGAATTTGGGAAGGGGTTCGCAATCTGCGTGCGCGAATGCCACTAGCGGCCTGCCGGATCATTTCTTCTTTCCCTTCGAAGTCTTTTTCTTGCCGCTTGACGGACGCCCGGTCTTGACCTTGTCGAGCGCGCGCACGGCCGCCACCAGCTTGTCGTCCGCCAGACCCGCAAGCGCCGCCAGCCCGGCACGCAACAACTCGGTCTTCTTGGCTGAGACACCAAGGTTCAAGCACTTCTTCTTCAGGGCATCGATACGGTCGTAATCCGCCTTGGGCATGGTGAAACTGTCTCGCACGACCTTGGCTTGCTTGGCTTGCTTGGCTGCCTTGGCGGGCTTCGCGACCTTGGGCGCCTTGGCCTTCGCGGCCTTCTTGGCGCCCACGGCCTTGGGCGCAGGGGCCGCCGCCGCCGTGGAAATATCGCCGAGCAGTAGCGACGCACTCTTCCGCTTAGGCTTGTCCGGGGAAGCCTTTGACTTCGCCTTTGCACCGGCCTTGGCCTTCTCTTTCGCTTTACTCATGGGCTAACTCCTGAAGAAACAACGGATGGGGCCGAGCGCGGAGCTTCAGCCGGCGCATATTCATAACGGAATATACTATATATCCCGTTCAATGAATTCGCAACGTGGTTCAACACGAGATACATCGCGCGCTGGTAGGGCCGGCAATGGGGAATTGCCGGCCCGGGCTGGAAGGAAGAGTTACTTTGGAGCGCAATAGATTCGAGGTCCGCTGCCGGCCGCGATCCTGCGCGGCTGAGCGGAGGAAGTAAACCAATGGGCCTAGGTGACGTAGGCCGAGACGGCGAGAGGTGCGATCCCCTGCTGGGCCCGCGAGGCTCTCCGCGTTACCAATCCGGTGAGAATCGCTTGAGCCGCAACCCGGCCAAAGAAACAGGCCGCGATGAGTCGTCGCGGCCTGGTTGCAGCGTGCTGCTACTTCTCTACGGTCTTATGTATCCAGGCAGATCCGCGGGCGCGGCTCGGTAGGCATTGAGCACCCCTGGGATGAGTACGTAACCGGCAGGCACCGGGCCCACATTTATCCCATTGAGCATTTCGTGTTGGTCCAGGTCGCGTTGCACGCTGTTCCCTGCAAAATCCACGTAGACGTCGAATTGCACGTTGCTGCCATTCTGCGTCACGGAGTAATCGTTATCGTTACCGGCGAGAATCAGGAAACTGCCATCTTGCAGCACTGGGCCAATCGCCAAGCCTTCCCACTTCTCGGCCTTCTTGCCGTTGGGTAGAACGCTAATGGCAGCGAGGTCCAGCCACACTGCCGACTTGGCCACTGGAGTCACGCCGGATGGCAACGCGCCGCCCGGAAGCGTTATTGCGCTCACGTCCGTCGCACCCCGTAAATCGATCCGGTAGACGCGTTTGGAGCCCACCACGTTCGCCCCTACCGGATCGTCCACGCCAAGGCCACGGTTGTCGCGCTCCAGCACGAGGAACTCGTTCTGGTTGATCGCAACGATTGCGGACAGTCCGATGTTGCGTCCCTGGCGGGGATCGGTAGCAGTTGCCGAACCCCCTGCCGCGATGATGCGCGCGGACACGTTAGCCTGCGGTTCCAGTTGGTACGCGTACTGGGCGATAGCCTTGCCGTAGTTAGCGCTGGCGAGATCGTTGTCGAACATGACGATCCGCACATTGCGGCCGTTACGCCCGTTATTGGGGCCCGGCTCGTTGATCAGGGGATCTTGCAACACGGTGACTAGCCGCTTCCCATCGGGTGTCACCGCCAGGCCTTCGTAACCGCGATTGTCTTGGCGGCCAAAGAAGGTCCCAGTATTGAGCGCGGCGTCGCCGCGCACCGCCACGTAATCGGCCGCGCCCGGCGTGCCGTCCGCGTTGCGCAGACGCGGGACAAGATTGGCGGGCGTTTCAAATACCTGCTCCAGGCGGCCGTTGCGCGCGAATTTATACAGCGAAGGACCATATTCGTCCGCCACGATGAATTTCCCGTCGCGCGGATCGATCACAAAACCTTCCGGGTCGAAACTTTGCCCCAAGACGCTCGCATCGCCGTTGAGCAGCAACGGATTCAGGCCATTCATTGCCGAAGGACTGCCATTTGCCGGATCGCTCAACAAACCGTAGTAGTCCTGGAACCGCACCGTCTCCAGCACCTTGAAATTGAAGATCTCGCCTGTCTTCTTGTTGTGCTGAATGGAAAAGAGCTGGACGCGCGTGGCGTAATCGATCACGCCGCCTCCAGGGCCGCGATCCGACAAGCCCCACCACTCGCCGCGGGAAGCGTCGTAGTAGATATCCGAGAACATGCCAAGACGGCCAGCATTCGCGCCTTGCGCACGGGTGTCATCGGTACTATCTCCGGGAATGACCAGACCGTTGACGAACACTGGGTCCGCCGTGGCGAGGCCGCTCGCCAACACGAACGCGCTAAAAGTAAGACTTACCCTAAACATTTGCTTTTCCCCCCAAGAAAGAACCGGCCGGCGGCCAGCCCAAGGAAAAGCAGTGTATTAAGGAGTCATGACGTTTTCGTGTCATAACGGAGCTGGCTGCGGGCTGAGTTGCGAGCCTACCAAACGATCGAAGTTCTCCCGGCCTTGGGCAGACCCGGGGTGAGCGGGCGCAGGCGAACAGTACCGGCCCCCATGGTCACGCTAGTGCAACAAAAGCGCCACGCAAAATTCATCACGGTGTGACTTCATGCATTGCACCTTCAGCCGATGCTATGGCCATGAAAATCGTGGTCGTCACCGATGCGTGGTCTCCGCAGGTAAACGGGGTCGTCACGACACTCGGCAGAATCAAGAAGGGGCTGGAGGAGCGCGGCCACACCACTTACTTCCTGACGCCCGCGGATTTCACCAGCATTCCTTGCCCCACCTATCCCGAGATTCGGCTAAGCCTGCTGCCCTTTCGGCGAATCGCCAAACGCATCGAGCAGTTCAGTCCCAACGCCATCCACATCGCCACGGAAGGCCCCCTCGGAATGGCGGCCCGCAAGTATTGCGTGCGCAATCGAATCGCGTTCACCACGGCCTATCACACGCGATTTCCTGAGTACGTGCATGCGCGCATACGGCTTCCCGTGGGCGTGAGCTACCGCTGGCTGCGACATTTTCACCAGCCGGCCCATAAGGTGATGGTGCCTACTCCCGCCATACGGGAGGGCTTGATCGGCCGCGGCTTCGAGAACACGGTAGTGTGGACTCGCGGCGTGGACACCAAGAATTTCTGTCCCGGAGAAAGCCAGTTGCCGGACGCGAAGCGGCCCGTGTTCCTCTATGTCGGGCGCGTCGCCGTGGAAAAGAATATCGAGGCCTTCTTGAAACTCGATCTACCTGGAAGCAAGTGGGTCGTGGGAGACGGCCCGCAGCGTGCCAAGCTCGCCAGTGTCTACCCAGACGTGCACTTCGCGGGAATGAAGACCGTGGACGAATTGCCCGCTTATTACCGCGCCGCCGACGTCTTCGTCTTTCCCAGCTTGACGGACACGTTCGGTCTGGTGCTTCTGGAGGCCTTGGCATGCGGCACTCCGGTGGCGGCTTTCCCCGTATCCGGCCCCATCGATGTGATCGGAACCGCTCCCGTGGGAGTGCTGGACAACGATCTACGGCGCGCTTGCATGGCCGCGCTTGGCATTCCGCGCGATGCCGCACGCCGTTACGCGGAGACGTTTGCGTGGGAGACCTCCGTGCAACAGTTCGAGTCCTATCTGGCCCCTGCGATGTAGCATTCGCAAGCAGTGCGGTAATTTCATGGCGGTTGCGCAAACGTCCGATCGGACTAGTCCGCCGTCACGCATTGTTCACGCCGGCGGGCTAGGCTGTAGCGCTTCGATAGCAGCGAGATGCCCCATGCTCTGCCGGCAACTGCAATACCTCATCCGCGGCGCCATCGTCTTTCTGGTGCTTGCTCCGCATGCGCATGCCGCGCTTTCGTCCGGCGCTAACGGATTCTTCAACCCGGGCGCGGACATTACTCTCGCTGTGCCAACCAGTGGCGCTTCCGAGCTCTGCTTGGATCGCGTTTGCGAAAGCGGGCAGGGGTGAGCCGCCACGCCTGCGCGTCTCAAGAATCCAAGGGAGACAACGTCCTGGCCCGGCATCATCCGATCTGACTAGTCGCCCGTCATCAAAGGGCAAAATTACCTTGCCACTCTGGACGCACTTTATCCAGAAGAGGAGGCAACCATGAAGCATGCACGGCTCTCGCCGATGGGCCGGCGGCGGTTTCTCCGCTACACATGGGCGGGCGTGGGGGCAAGCCTCTCCTTCGCATTGCTTCCCGGCAGGGAACTACTTGCGGCTCCCCGCTTTGGCGATAACCCCTTCACGCTCGGCGTTGCATCGGGCGATCCCACGCCCAACGGAATTGTCCTGTGGACCCGGCTGGCCCCTAATCCGGCCGATCCACAGAGCCTGGGGCAAGCGGATATTCCGGTGGGGTGGCGAATAGCGCTTGATGACAGGATGCGCAATATCGTTGCAAGCGGAACCGCCTTCGCGTCCGCCCGGCTTGCGCACTCCGTCCATGTGGAAGCCGAAGGTCTTTTGCCGGGCCGTGACTACTTCTATCAGTTCGACGTGCGCGGCGAAGAAAGCGCGGTTGGGCATTTCCGCACCGCCCCCGCAGCGCGGGAAATGTTGAGCGAACTGCGCTTTGCCTTCGTCACCTGCCAAGATTGGCCGAGCGGCTATTACGCCGCTTACCGGGACATGCTGGAAAACGATCTGGCCCTGGTATTGCATCTGGGCGATTACACCTACGAATACGGCATTCGCACCACCAAGCGCCGCGGCACGCCGGTACCCGTTGGATTCAAGGAAGAAACCGTGGACTTGCGCACCTACCGCTTGCGCCACACGCTCTACAAGCTCGACCCGGACTTACAGGCCGTGCACGCCAAGTTTCCCTTCGCGGTGATATGGGATGACCACGAGGTGGCGAACGATTACTCCGGCCTGGCTCCTGAGTATGGCTCCCCATCGCCCGAATTCACCGCGCGCCGGGCGGCGGCTTACCAGGCTTTCTACGAGCACATGCCCATCAGGTTGCAAACCGCGCAGACGGAGTTTCGCGATCTGCGCATCTTCCGCCGCTTGCCCTATGGGCGGCTGGCGGAGTTCACGCTGTTCGACGACCGGCAATACCGCACGGACAATCCTTGCGGAGACGGCGAATCATTGCGCTGCGATGCCGCCTTGAATGGCGAGTACACCATGCTGGGCGCCGAACAGGAGCAATGGGTGGCGGACGGATTCAAGGATTCGCGCGCACGCTGGAACTTCATCGGGCAGCAACTCCTCATCGCGCAGTTGGAGCACGCGTCCATCCGCCCCGATTGGTTTTGGAATGATGCCTGGGACGGTTATCCGCAGGCGCGCGAGCGCCTTCTGTCCGGGGTGGTTCAGTCCAATCTGCGCAACCCGGTATTCCTCACCGGCGACTGGCATTCGACATTCGTGAACGACCTCAAGCTCGACTTCAAGGACCTCACCGCGCCGGCGGTGGCCACCGAGTTCGTCACACCCGCCATCACCACGGGAGGCGATGGCACGCCCTACGGCCCGTACTACGCGCCCATGATTCCCTTCAATCCGCACATCAAGTACTACGAGGGAGACCGGCGCGGTTACTTCAAGGCGCGCGTTACCCCGAAGAGTACCCAGCTCGATCTGCGCTTCGTGACCACCGTGGAGAATCGCGGCGGCACGGGATACACGGAGAACTCCTGGGTCGTAGAGGACGGAGTTCCGGGCGCGCAAAGAGCTTGAGGGAATTAAAGGGGATTCGCCAAAGTTAGCTCCCGCGCCAAGAGCGCGGGGAATACGAGTTTCTAGTAACGCCTCCGGACTCACAAGGCCGGAGGCGTTATGCATTCCGCGCACGCCAAAGACCTGCTTCGCACACCAAGGCAAAACGGACTACGGGTGCTAGATCCGGACCGGAGAGAAGGAACTAGTGAACTCCCCTAACCTCCCGCAACGCGCGTAACAACGCCCTTCTATCCTGCAACTCAACGCTGCGAATGCGACATCGAAAGCGGGTCGCATCGCACACCTTGCCCATTCCAACAACGGAGTCATCCATGAGATCTTTCCTAGCCTCGCTTCTGGTAGCCGGTGTGTTCGTGGCCAGCGCCTCCCATGCCGCGGTAGTCAAAGAGGTACCGGTGTGCGGAAATAGCTGCAACTGGAGCATATCCGTCGACGGAATGCCGATGATGACGGGAATGTATGTAGCGGATCCGGTCACCGGCCAAATCTCATTGGATACGCCCGTCAATATGGACTTGGGCGATGGTGCCTTCGTCCGGCTAGACAACATGTTCGGGAACATCGATCCGATTCTCGGATTCTCGGCCGCCGCCGGCACTGGAGTCCTCGGCAAAACCTTCGCCTTCAACTTCTCCTTGCCCATCGGCTTGAGTGGCCCTCTCACCGCGAATTCCAGCGTGAGCTACAGCTTGACCTCGCTTACCCCCGCCGGTGCGCAAATCGCTCCGCTGTTCGGCAAGGTCGTCACCGCCCAGGAAGTGGACACGAGCGTGGGCGGCTTGAGCCCGCTAAATAAGGGGGTCGATGTGGGCAATACCTTCTTCTTTACCGGCGGTCCGCAAACGCAAGGCTCTCCGGTGTATACCGCCAGCAGCTCCCTCACCGGCAGTTTGCTCTACGATCTCATGAGCGTGACGGTGGCGTTCTCCCTGAGCCCCAGCAGCCAGGTTGGGCTCTCGGGTTTCGTGCAACAAGAAGTTGTCGCCGCACCGCTGCCCGCCGCCGCATGGCTGCTCGCAGCCGGGCTTGGCGGCCTGGGACTTACCGCGCGCCGCCAACGCACGCAAGTAGCAGCTTGATACTAGAAAATTCCATCGAACACGAAGGGCACGAGGGCAAGAAGGAAACCTTAAACACCGACAGGGCTCGCAAAGGACCCTAGCAACCGGATTTCCCGCTGTTCCCTTCTGCTCCTTCGTGTCCCGCGTAGTTAGTCCCTATCCGTGCCGGTTGATATTCTCGTAAATCATGACACCTTCCTTCCCTCACCCTCGGTCCCTCTCCCGGAGGGCGAGGGAAGTAAATAGCCCTTCTCCCGCCGGGAGAAGGGTGGGGATGAGGGAGGCGGCGGCAATGAACCCGGCCTGTCACGTAACATGTATTTAGTTGCGGCGTAACGTGCTGCGCACGTGAGCCTTCACTGGAGCCGCGTTTTGCCGAAGCGAGCGCATCCTTTGGTTCGGGCTCGTCTGGCTTAGGGGGCACCAAGACGTGGCGGCGCCCGGCCGCGTTCACGGCCGGGCATCAACGCTACGACTACTTCAGACCCATGCAATTCGCGTAATAGGTTACTGTCGCGGGCCAATCCGAGAAGATTCCCAGAATGCCCACCTTGCGCGCCAGCACATCGAGTGCCTTGTACATGTCGCTATCCTTCTTGACGGCCTGGCCGGTGGGATCGAATTGATAGTAGAAGCCCGCTTGCGAGGGCTGGATTTCCGGCCTTGAGTTCAGGCGTGAATTTCCCGCCCAGGGACTTGATGAGCTGGATGCTTTCGGCGTGGGTGACCAGCGTGCCGCGGCCCGTGTAAAGGTCGGTGCGCCAGCTAGCGGTTCCGCCGAGGTAGCCCTGGGGCGTGGCCGCCGCTGGGTTGCTCGCGTCCATCTTGCCCGTGAGCGTCTTGAATTCGCTCAGGGTCAAGTCGCTCGCGCAGCACTTCGGAGCGGAACCAGGGCCAGTCCATGGAACGCTGCACTGGTTGTTAAGCGGCGTCGCAACGATATTGGTGGTGGTGTGCACGTCGCACCCGTCATGGCGGCACACCAGCTCCCCATCCTTGGTAAACGTTACGTCGCACTCGATGATGCCCGCCCCAGTGCGTGCCTCGGCCTCGTAGGATTCCTTGGTGTGCTCCGGAAACTGCAAGGCGGCGCCGCGATGGCCGATGGAAAAATCCGCCTTGTAGAACGGCCCGCTCTCGCACTGCATGAGACGGTCCTTGAGCTTGCTTTCGTCCATGCCTTGGACCAGATAGAAGGGCCGCGGGCCCAGCTGCACGGAAGGATCGTTCATGAGGTTTCCGTAGGCGTCGCGAAATCCGCCGCCGTCGTAATACTCTTGGTTACGCTGGTTGTAATAACGGCTGTCGGCCTGCGCCGCGTGAATCATCGTGGCGCTTGCGATTATCGCAACGCCAGCCATCGCGAAGCTTAAAGGCCAGGCTTGAGCATCCGGTCCATGGCTTCGCCATCCACGCTGGCGGCGGGCGTCACGCCCAGAATCCGCATGACGGTGGGTGCGATATCGATGTTGCGGGCCATGGGGATGGTTACGCTCTGCCGGATGTCCGGCCCTGCCGCGAACAAGATGGCGCTCATCGAAGGCAGCATGGAGTCGTGGCCATGGGCGCCGTAGAAATTGGGCACGGAGAACACGCTGGATGCTGGGTTGTACGTTGCATCGCCCAGGCGCGCGACGCCGGGCGTTTGCGTGCCGTCGAAGTTGTAGCCTTCCGCCAGAATCGCGAACACATCGCCGAAGTCCTGGCCACTTTTTTCGCTCGTGCAGTAGCCGGGAATAGCGCAATCCCCTGGGCGCCGCGAAACATCGGAGAAAATTCTCCTGTTCTTAAGGGAATAGTTGAAAGTGGTGTTTGGATCTTGCGTCTTCTTTAGTACAGCGCGAATTTCTTCCACGAGCGATTCATAGCTGGCCGCGTCGACGTTACCTCCTTGCTCCCTGCCCACGAGATTCACGTAGATGTTCGCGGACGGGCCCGAAGTTGTGATGCGGATCTTCGTGAGGTCGATACCCGCATTACCCAGCAGGTTAGTCATGTTTACGGCGGTGTGGAAGGGCGCCATGCCATGATCGGACACCACGATGATGTTGCTGTTGGGTACGCCGCGAGCGTCCACGCCGGTGGCCTCGATCACGCGTTGCACCGCTGTGTTCGCCTGCTGGTAAGCGAACTTGAGATAGTTCTCGTAGCGCGCTTTCTTGCCAGCATCCTGCCCGGTGGCACCGGGGACCGTAACGGCGATGGAAGCCGGATTCGTGTAGTCGGAAGCCTGGCGCGGATCGGTAAGCGTGAACTGGTGGCCCGAGCCGTCCGGTTGCTCGATGTAGATCATGACCAAGTCCGCGTCGAAATTGCGCTCGATGGCGCGCAAGGCGATACGGGTCTGGTAGTCAACGAAGGTCTTCACCTGGTCTTCGTACATGGCTTCCAATTCCACGTCTGGGATGCCGGTGAAGCCCGGGCTTAGCCGTTCCGGAATACGAAAATCGGGTTGCGGTGCCCAAAATCCCACGCTGTTGTTGATGTCATCCACTGTTGAGAGCACCGCCGCGTTGCGCGGAATGAAGTTGGCGCCATAGCGCGCGAAGCGCATGGAAGAAAGATCCGGGGCAAGGTAGCTTAAGAAGTACGCGGTGCCGATGCGGTTGGCCGTGCCCTCCAGAAAGAATTTTCCGGACGGGCCGCCCGCCTTCAGATAGGCCGGTCCCGTGGACGGCAAGGCGAAGGGACCGGGCAAGATGGCTTTGGACGAATCGAAGAAGATCAGTGTGTCGTAGTTCACGGCGCCGTCATCGCTGCTGTCGAGCGCCGCCACCTTGATGGGATAACTGACCGTGCGCACGGCACTGCTCGTGGTACCGCAAAGATTGGCGGTCGCGGCGGGCGGGCACCATAGCGTCTCGATGGGTGCCGCGGTGACTTGCACTGCGCTATATGTCAGGTGTCCGGCCGCTGCCAACTGCGCGGAAACGCTGGCGTCCGGAGCGAAGTGACTACCGTTGAACGAAGAGAACCCCTGCGCCCCCAGCCCGCCGAACGCACCGAAGGGCACCGTGTAATCCACGGTTCGGGCAGGGGCGGCCGCTTGCAGCAGCGGGCTACCGGTAACGCCAGGTGCCCGCACGTCCACGCCATCGCCGCCAGGCCATGTGGCCGTCACCACTTTCTTTCCCGCCTCCCTTAACTTGACCCACAGCGGCTGAGCCGTGGGCGTGACGCTCGGGCCTACGGGATGCAGATCGTAGCCCCCGATGGGCGCGCCAAAGCCGCTGATGGTATTGCCCAGCGGGCTCACCACGAGTTTGAAGGTGTTCCCCGGAATATCGTTATGCACGGCCGTGGAACCGGTGGCGATGGCGATATGGCTAACCGCCGTGAGCGCGGGCGTGGCGGTGATGTTGCGCAACGCAGACGCGCCCTTTGCCTGCAACAGACCCAAGCCCTTGTCCGCTTCGAGCACGCCCGACTGGAGATATTCGCGCACGATGCCAGGTTGCGCGCCGTCCAGCGATATGACGATCACCTTCGGCTGGGCCAAGGCAATGCTCGTGCTCAAGCACGAGGACGCCAGCACGGACAACAAAACGGATTGAATGAGCGCAGATTGCATGGACAGTGACTCCTATGGGGACGGCATCTCAATGAGAACAAGCGGTGGCTTGGGTAAGCGGGCGCAAGAAGGCGCATCGCTGCGCGAGACTAGCGCGCGCGTGTTACGCCCATTAAGGCGCTCGCGCTGGGCGAGCTAATGCGTCTGGACCATGCTTGCGTAATCTCGGTGTAACCATTTCGTAAGCGATTCGCAACGAAAGGTATGCAGACTCTTTCCAGCCGCGCCCCAAGAACGCGCGGGCAGCCTCCCTTCCAAGTCTCCGCATAGGACATCAATCCATGACAAATTCCGACGACGACGTCTGCAATCCCTCGACTAACCAAACCTTTGAAGAAGTAGTTGCCGCCCGGCTCTCGCGGCGCCAGTTTCTGCAAGGCGGGCTCGGCGTAACCGCGCTTGCATCCCTTGGCGGGGTTGGCAGTTTGCTGAACGCGTTTCCCGCGCAGGCGCGACGCAGCTCCCTGCTTGGTTTCGAGGGCATTCCGGTTTCCACCGCCGACAGCGTGGTGGTGCCTCCCGGCTACACCGCGAAGGTGCTGATCGCCTGGGGCGATCCCGTTTCCAGCGGGCCCGCCTTCAAGCAAGACGCCAGTAATAGCGCGGCCGAACAAGCACAGCAATGGGGAATGCACAACGACGGCGTGGTGTACTTCCCCATCAACGGTTCGGCGCGCGGCCTGCTGGTGCAGAACAACGAGTACACCGATGACGGGCTGCTGTTCACCGACGGCATCGCGAATTGGAACCAGGAGAAAACCAACAAGTGCCTTAATGCGCACGGCGTCTCGGTCATCGAAGTGACCAAACAGCGCGGGGGACGATGGAGAGTCGTCCGGCCTTCGCGCTACGCACGCCGGATTACCGGAATGACGCCTATCGCCATCGGCGGGCCGGCGGCGGGCGACAACCGCCTGAAGACCAGCGCGGATCCGCTAGGCAAGAGCGTTCTCGGAACGCTGAATAACTGCGCCATGGGTTTCACCCCCTGGGGTACTTACCTGGCCTGCGAGGAAAACTTCAATGGGTACTTTCAGAAAACGCTCGCGAACCGAACAGCCATGGAACTACGTTATGGCATCGCGCCCTTTAGCAGCGGTTTCCGGTTGCACACCACGGACTCGCGTTTCAACGCGGACACGGAGCCCAATGAACCCAATCGCTTCGGCTGGGTGGTGGAGATCGATCCCTTCAATCCAAGCTCAACACCGGTCAAGCGTACGGCCCTTGGGCGCTTGAAGCACGAAGGGGCGTGGGTGCAGGAGACCAAGGAAGGGCGGGTCGTGGTGTACATGGGCGATGACGAGCGCAACGAGTACATCTACCGCTACGTGTCCAATCTGCCGTGGCGCAAGGCGCGTAAGAGAGGCATTAACCCCCTCGATGACGGCGTGCTCTATGTGGCGAAGTTCCACGAGACCTACGGCGAATGGCTCCCCCTCACGCCGGACAACCCCAAGCTCGCGAACTGGTCGTTGAACGACATCCTCATCAACACACGCGCCGCCGCCGATGCCGTGGGCGCCACGATGATGGACCGGCCAGAATGGATCGACACCTTCCCGGAATCCCTTACCGCCATCGCGACCCTCACCAACAACAACCGCCGCGGCACCTGGAATACGTCGCGCCCGCTCACCGAACCGGTCGCCAATGCCGCGGACGGTTCCACCGGTGCCGGTCTTGCACGTCCAGCGACTGACTTTGCCAATCCGCGTCCCATCAACAACTACGGGCATATCATCCGCTGGTATTACCGTAACGACTGGACCGAGAACACCTTTGGGTGGGACATCTTCGCCCTATGCGGCGATCCGGCCAACGCAGCGCACGGCTCCACGGTCAACGGCGACAAATACGGCTCTCCGGACGGTATTTACGTGGCTCCCAGCGGACGCCTTTGGATTCAAACGGACGTCTCGACGGCCACCATCAACAGCGGCGTCTATGCCGGTTTCGGTAACAACCAAATGCTGTGCGCCGACCCGGCAACCAAGGAAACCAAGCGCTTCCTGGTAGGCCCTAGCCAGTGCGAGATCACCGGCGTATTCCTCACCCCCGACGAGACCGCGATGTTCGTGGGCATTCAACACCCAGGCGAGCGGCGCGACGACGCACCCGCCAATCCCGCGAATCCGAAGGAGTTCAGTTCCTGGCCAGATGGCAATGCGGGAGGGCGCCCGCGCTCTTCATGCCTTGTGATCACCAAGGATGATGGCGGAGCCATCGGAACCTAGACTTGTTCACTACGCATCAATAAAAAAGGCCGCGCAAGCGGCCTTTTTTATCCCGGTAAGAATTACTTCCGCCGGAACCTCACGAGCATGGCACCGAGCGCGCTCGCGAGTAGCCCGAGCGCCGCGGGCAAGGGAACTTGCGAGACGGGGCCTCCTCCCGTGGCGCTGGCGGAAACCCAGCCGCTATCGCCACCTCCCGCTCCCGTGCCTTGAATGTGCGAAGCCGCCAGAAAGGGCCCATGGCCCCCGGCGGGTTGGGATAGGAAATTGAAGGATGCCACCGTGAGGCCCAATGGTCCCGACAACAGGTACCGGGAGAATTCTCCGCCTTGCATGGCAGCCACGCCCGTGCCGAACTCCAGAAAGAAGTCGTATTTGCCGTCACCATCGGCCTTATATTTATCCTCACCGCGGCTCACCGTGGCGAGTTTGCCGCCCAGGGGAGCGAAGTTCACGGACGTTGCAACGAGTGCTGGGTCCAAGTTGAAGTACACGCTGTGCAGGCCTTCGGGTGCGCTTATGCCAATTGCCTGAATATCGAGCCGCACGCCACCCGCCACATCCGTAAAGGCCGCCGTTACCCACGGCGCTGAACCGCCTGGCCCAATCCCGCTGAATACCGACGAAAATTCCAGGGTTAACGTTGCGGCTTGCGCACCCGGCAAGGTCAATGCCCCCAGACAAATCGCCACTACCGCGCTATAGCTTCGCATATTCGGTTCGTTCTAATTTTTTGGTGGCGCTAATTATCGCTGCGTAATATTTCGCTTTCCCGGCATGCCCGCCGCGCTACGTAGTACGGAGAGTCCATGGCGGCACGACGCCCATGATCCATACGCACTACTACGAACCATGCAGCAAGCCCAGATTCATCGCCTGGGCCACCGCGTGGCTTCGCGTACGAGCGCCCAACTTGCGCAGAATGTTCTGCACATGATTCTTGACGGTAAAGGGGCTTAGCCCGAGGGATTGCGCGATCGCCAAGGTGGTCTCGCCTTCCTTGATCAGCGCCAGAATCTCCACCTCCCGGTCCGATACCAATTGCGGTGCCCGCGCGCCATTGCCGGTCCCGACCGCATCGCTGGCGAGGACGCGAGCGAAGGTGACGTATACGATGGGCGTGACCAACTCCAGTATTCGAACGGCCCGCGCATCGCGCGCCAACGTCGTGCGCGAAAAAGAAAAGTAAGCACTCGTCTCCGCATCCGGTGCCAGCACTCCGTGACTGGCGACATTCTTGAGCTCCGACTCGATCAGAACCTTGTCAGTGTCCTCGGCGTCGCCTGGCAGGCAAAAACAAGGTTTCCCGCCGCGTAACCAGCGCGCGACCAATTGGGACATCAGCCCGCCTTGCGGTTCGCACACGGAGGCGAAATGCTCGTCGCGAAAATACCTGCTGCTGGAGAAGCGGATGAATTGCAGAGAACCCGCTTTCGACTGGATGGGCCGAATGCCGCATAGCATGATCTCGTGAGGCACGAGCATCTGCAACGCTCCTTGGCTCCACAGGAAAAAAGACGGTTGGCTTTCCACCTTGAGACCCGCCTCGGCGATCCAAACTAAGCGGTCCCGGTCTTCGGGTTCGAGAAAAGAGTGCAGCTGCTCCGCGCGTGCTGATTTGTGTTCTATTTCGTCCAGCATCTTGCCTTGGAAATCTACGTAAGGGCCGTAAACCGCCCAAGACTAGTCCGCCAAGTTGACAGCAATGTGTTAGTCCGATGAATTTCTCGCGTTATTTCGGCTGGCGAGGACAGAGGTAGTCCGAATTACCCATGAATGGGCTGGAACGCAAAATCTCAAGCGTCACACGACTTTCATAAAATAGCGCGTGATTTCATCCATGGTTATTCAAGGTGCATCCTATTTCGGCAAGCAACACACTACAGTCGCGTCTTCGGTACGTAGCAGCGGCAATCGCGGCGATCGCGTTTATACGCTGCGAGAGCGCGGTGGCTGCGCTGAGCTGCTCGCAAGCCCCGGCGCAGTATGTGTGCAGGGCGATCGACGCTCCCGGCGCGGGGTCCACCCGCGCCAATGGCATCTCCAATAACGGGACGATTTCTGGGTTCTACGAAGCGCCCGGAACCAACGTCTTTCGCCTATCGGGCGGCACGTTCGGCTTGCCGTCCGCACCGGCTGGCGCATCGGCCGCCTACGGCTTCGGTATCAACGATTCCGGGCATCTGGTGGGCTACACATTGAGCACCGGCGGCTACCAGGGTTTCGTGTGGGATGGTAGTGCCTATGCATCCCTCGCCTACCCCGGCTCGAACAACACTTACGCCTTTGGCATCAACACCACCGGAAGCGTGGCGGGGGCCTATCAAACCTCAACCGGTTCCGTGTCGGGTTTCCTGCTGGCGGGCGCAAGCTACCAACCGGTGAATGTGCCCAACGCGAAATCGACCTACCTCTACGCGGTGAACGACTCGGGGGTCTCGGCTGGGACCTACATCGGTAGTACAGGGGAAATATCCGGCTTCACGAAGAACGGTACATCCTTCACCGACGTCCGCGTCCCCGGTGCCGTGCAAACCTACGTTCGCGGGATCAACAACATCGGTGACGTGGCGGGCAACTACATCGACTCGATGGGATCCACCCACGGCTTTGCGAGGCTGAGCAATGGCACGTTCTGGACCTTCGATGTTACGGGTGCGCTGCGCACTTACGTCATGGGCATCAACGATTCGCGCGCGGTCGCCGGCTTTTACATGCCCAACGAGTACACCTCCGGGGGCTTCACCGCCAACCTGCAACCCGTTCCTCTTCCGGCCGCGGGGCTATTGCTGGCGGGCGGGCTCATGTTTTTGGGGCGTGCGATGCGGCGAACACGCAAACGGATTGCCCAGCCTTTCCCTTAGGCGTAGGCTTTAGCCTACGCCTCCATGCACAACCTTTTCACCCTCCTCGCCTCCGGCTTCCGAGCCCGTGCCCTGCTAGTCGCTGATCGCATAGACCTGCGCGCGCTTGAGAAACTCGACGTCCTGGCCAGCACTCCCATCACCGTGGCCGTGCGCGGGGGCGGCGTGGCGGTGGCCTTTCGCTACGGCGCCGTCGTGCTCATCATCGTGGAAGTCTTCTTGACCCTGTACGAGATGTTCGTGTTGAGGCACTAACTCTCGCCCAAAATCTTCTTCGCTTCGCCGATACCCGGAATTGCGATCTTGGACTCCACAACCTTCTGGAGAATTTTCTTCGCCGCGATAGTGTCGCCCTTCTTGTGGAGCGCCATCCCTAAATGAAAGTTCAAGAGAACGGAATCGGGGGCCCTGGCGTTCGCGCGGCCCAGTACCTCCACGGCCTTGTCGAAGGCGCCCAAGCGGTAGTGCGCCCAACCCAAGCTGTCCAGATAGGCGGGATTGAGCGAGGTCTCGAAGCGCGCGGCGAGTTGCTGCGCGCGTTGGTGGCTCGCCGCGTCCGTGTTCTCATCCAGCAGCAAGCTCGCGAGGTTGTTCGCGGCGAGATCGTTGCCCGCATCCAGTTCGATCATGCGTTCGTAGACTTGCATCGCGTCCTTGGTTTTCCCCGCGCTGCGATGCAGATCCGCTAGCTGGGCCATCAGTACGGCGTTGTCCGGAAGCGCCTTGATACCGTCTTGCACGGCTTGCAGCGCCGCCGCGCCTTGGCCTTGGCGGGAAAGAAATTTCGCCAGCTCGATGTGGGATCCCACAACATTGGGGTTCTTTTCGATGGCTGTGCGAAACGCAACCTCCGCTTGCTCATTGTCCTTGGCCGCGGCACGGGCGTGGCCCAATAGCGCCCAAGCCAGGAAATTGTCCGGCGTTTCCTTCACGGCGCGTTCCACGCGCTCCACGCCGGCTTGCGGTTTACCTTGAGCCCGGTAGACGTTCACCAATCCTGTCAGGGGCTCGATGGCCCGCGGCACGATGACGAGCGCGGCTTCGAAGGCAGCCTGCGCTTCGTTGTACTTGCGGTTGGCCAGGTAGAACGAGCCCAGGCGGTGGTGCATGGTGGCATCGTTCGGGTAGGCTTGCTTCAGGTCTACCAGCGTGCGTTCCGCCTTGGTCCTGTCCCCCTGGCGCAATTCGAGATTAGCGCGCGCCACCAGCGCGGCGGGGTTCCTGGGTTGTTTCTCCAACACCGCCGCCAGATCCGACGCCGCGCCTGGCAGATCGCTCGTCACGGTCTTGATCTCGGCCAGCATGATGCGCAAGGGCGGGGAATCGGGGTAGCGCCCGAGTGCTTGCGCCAAGGTGTCCTTGGCCAAGGCGGTTTCGTCATTGGCCAAGTGTGCTCGCGCCAGTTCGGTTATCACCTCCAGCGAGTCGGGTTGGTCCTTGATCACCGAGCGCAAGTCCGCGATGGCGTTAACCGCGTCGGCCTTCGCCAGAAACATACGGCCGCGCAACATGAGGGCACGGTTATCGCGCGGGTTGTTCTTCAGTACCTCGGCCACGAGACTGGCCGCCTCGCGGCTCTTGCCCCGCGACCAGTGCAAATCCGCCAGTTCCGCACGCGCGCGCAACCCGCTGGGCCCAAGCTTATCGAGGGCGATGATCTCCTCGTAAACGGAATCAAGTTTCTCAGCCGGGCCCCGGGAACGATACAGATTCGCCAGCGCGAATCGCAGGGCGTGGGCATTGGGCCTGGTGGCGATGGCTTGCTTCAATGACGCTTCGGCGCTTGCAATATCGCGCCTGGCCGCCAGGAAATCCGCCAGGAAAATATGGCGCTGGTCGTCGGCGGGATCCGCTTCGACCGCCCCCTTCAAGGTAGCTTCGGCCTTGTCCAGCTGATTGTTCTCGGAAAAGAGCCGGGCCAACCCCACGCGGTGCTCGATGCTTTTGGGATCGAGCGCGATCACCTCCTGGTAGCGCTCGGCCGCCTCATTGGCTTGGCCATCGGCCAGCAGCAAAGTGATAAGAATGAGGCGCAGGTCCACCGCCTTGGGCGCCACCGCCACACCGTCCGATAGAATTTTTCGGGCGCGTGTACGGTCGCCTTGGGAAGTTACCAGCGCGGCGAGCAATGAGCGCGCGTCCGTGTGCCCAGGGTGGCTCGCCACCACTCGCTCGGCGATGGCGATGGCGCCCGGCACATCCTTCTCGCGCGCTTGAATGGATGCCTTTAACACCAACCCATCGGGGTCACTCGCGTCGGCCTTCAGAATGGCATCGGATTGTTGCGTGGCATTGGCTGCATCGCCCGAGAACAGGTAGAAGGTTCCCAGTTTTGCCCTCGCCCCTTTGTTGGCCGGATCGAGTTCCACGGCCTTCAGGTAGTAGCCGAATGCTTTCTGCAAGTTCTTCTGGCGTTCCTCGATTTTTCCGAAGAGGTAATAAGGTTCCGCCACCTTGGGATCGATCTGAAGAACGTTCTTGAGCTCCACTTGCGCTTTTTCGTAGTGGCCTTGCTCGAAGAATTCGCGTCCCTTGCTAAGGTGCTGCGACAGGCGCTTTTCCTTGCCCCCGCAAGCGCTAGCCGACAAAACCACCGCCATGATCAGTACGAGTCGTAAATGCATGCAATGTGCTCCTGGTTACGCCGTCTGCGGAAGCTCGCGCTGCGCACGGGCAAGAAACGATTCGTAGGCCGAGCGAACGCCGGCTTCAAGGCCAATGCGCGCACGCCAGCCCAAGGCGTGGAGGCGGGTCATATCCAGCACCTTCTTGGGCGTGCCATCGGGCATGCTGGTGTCGTACTGAATGCGGCCGTGAAATCCCACCACCCTGGCGATCAAGGTGGCGAGCCCCGAGATTTGAATGCCCTCG
Source organism: Burkholderiales bacterium (assembly GCA_046160525.1). GTDB lineage: Bacteria > Pseudomonadota > Gammaproteobacteria > Burkholderiales > SHXO01 > SHXO01. The sequence goes on along the minus strand of JBJXGQ010000180.1, from coordinate 7,673 downwards.
CCGGTACCGATATTGACGAAGGCTCCGATTCGCTTCGCTGTGTAGCGCTCCATCAGGTATACACAGGCATCCGCCATGTCGTCGCTATGCAGGAACTCGCGAGAAGGCTTTCCCGTGCCCCATACCACGACCGTTTCCAAATTCGCTTCCTTCGCTTCGTGCATCTTGCGTAGGAGGGCAGGCAGTACGTGGGAGCCGGACAAGTCGTAGTTATCGTTGGGCCCATAGAGGTTGGTCGGCATCACGCATAGAAAATCGGTGCCGAACTGCTTGTTATAAGCCTCGCACATCTTCATGCCCGCGATCTTGGCAATGGCATAGGCTTCGTTGGTGGGCTCCAAGCGGCCAGTCAGCAGGCTGTCCTCGCTCATGGGTTGCAGTGCATGCTTGGGATAGATGCAGCTCGACCCGAGGAACAATAATTTTTTCACCTCGGCCTCGTAGGCCGAGTGGATCACGTTGGTCTGAATCGCCAGGTTGTCGCGGATGAACTGCGCCGGGTAGGTCGCGTTCGCATGGATACCCCCCACGCGCGCGGCCGCCAGAAACACGTGTTCAGGCCGTTCAGTCTCGAAGAAGCGCGCCGCCGCGGCCTGATCGGTTAGATCGAGTTGTGCGCGCTCGCGCAACACGAGGTTGTTGAACCCGGCCTTGCGCAGCCGGCGCACGATGGCCGATCCCGCCAATCCCTTGTGGCCCGCCACGAATATTCGGTCGCTGGGTTTCATCCCGCCGTCTTCTCTCACGTGCTCGCCCATGATCTTTACTCGTTGAAAGCGAAAACTGGAAAGCCGTTCTTCTTGACCAGGTCATCGCGCTGGGCCGAGGAGAGATCTTCCTTCACCATCTCGGCGACCAACTCCTGGAAGCTCACACGCGGTGTCCAGCCCAGTTGGCTGCGTGCCTTGCTGGCGTCCCCGAGCAACGTTTCCACTTCGGCCGGCCGGAAGTAGCGAGGGTCGACCTTGACGATGCAACGCCCGGCACGGTCCCACCCCTCCTCGCCCAGCCCCTCCCCCTTCCAACGGATAGGCATGTCCAATTGCTGCGCGGCGGCGGTGACGAAATCGCGCACGCTAAATTGTTCGCCAGTGGCCACCACGTAATCCTCCGGTTGGTTCTGTTGCAAGATGCGCCACATGGCTTCCACGAAGTCGCGCGCATGCCCCCAATCGCGCTTGGAGTTGAGGTTGCCAAGATACAAACTGTCTTGCAGACCGAGCTGGATGCGCGCCAGGGCCCGGGTGATCTGGCGCGTGACGAAGGTCTCCCCGCGAGTGGGAGATTCGTGATTGAACAAGATACCGTTGCAGGCGTACATGCCGTAGGCTTCGCGGTAATTGACCGTGATCCAATAGGCGTAGAGCTTGGCCACCGCATAAGGCGAGCGCGGATAGAAAGGCGTGGTTTCGCGCTGCGGGATTTCTTGCACCAAGCCGTAGAGTTCCGAGGTGGAGGCTTGGTAGACGCGCGTCTTTTTTTCCAAGCCAAGAATGCGAATGGCCTCCAGCACGCGCAACGCCCCCAGCGCGTCGGAATTGGCCGTGTACTCGGGTTCCTCGAAGGAGACGGCCACATGGCTCTGCGCGGCCAAGTTGTAAATCTCATCGGGCTGTACCTGCTGGACGATGCGCGTGAGACTCATGGAGTCCGTCATGTCGCCATAGTGCAGAACGAACTTGCGCTGGTCCACGTGCGGGTCTTGGTACAGATGATCGATGCGGTCCGTGTTGAACAACGACGTGCGCCGCTTGATACCGTGTACCACGTAACCTTTTCCGAGAAGCAGCTCGGCCAGGTAGGCGCCATCTTGCCCCGTCACGCCGGTGATGAGCGCGGTCTTGCCGGCGGGAATGTCTTCTCTTTTCATTTCGTTTCCTATGTTGGTGTGGTCACAATAGAGCGCGGCCGGCCAGCATGACGCCCGCGCAACAGGCACCTGCCCCCGCGAGCCGGCTTCCGAAACCTTTTTCCTTGCTGGCGACCAGTTCGTAGCTGTAGAACAGGACCACGAGTTGCACGATGACGGCGCCCAGATTGAAGCCATCGAAGTGGCGTTGCGCGAGCACTCCAGTCACCACCACCAGCAGCACCATCAGGTAGTCGAGCGGCGTGGTGCGAAACTCCTGCTCCGCGGACAAACGTATGGCAAGCCCCACGGCAACCGCCAGGGCGATCATCACGGGGTGGAACAAGGACTCGAACGGCCCGCCTTGGCGTTCCATCGTGTAGACCAGCAACGCGGCTGCGCTGAACACACCCAAGCGCAACAACATGGAGGCCCCGCCACTGCGCCAAGACAACAGCAAGCCCGCAACCGAGATACAGGCCACCACCGCGCCGGCCATGCCGATGTCGCCGGTGACTTCCCGCGCCATCACTCCGCCCAGCAAAAAATACAAGGGCAGAATCAACCACACGAAGGCGAAGGGTAGGCGGCCCAGGTTTCCGCCTAGCAATACAGGGGCGCCGCGTACCTTTCGCCGCACACGCCAGCCCTTGTGCTCCGCTATTGCCAGTACGCCAAACACAAGCGCACAGACCACGGCGTAGACGGCGAGCACCAGTACGTCGGATTCGTAACGCAATGCGATGGCGCTTAGGACGAGGAACGCCTGAACGCAGTAGATCAACAACACTGCCTGGGGATGCGCATAGCCCAATTCGAGCAGGCGGTGATGGATGTGGTTCTTGGTGGCGCGAAACCAGTTCATTCCACCGTGAATTCTTTGCGCGAACACGGCAATGATATCCACGATGGGTAAACCCAGAATCAACAGGGGAAGCGCCATGCTGACCCCCGGCATGACCTCCTGCGTAAGCGAGACCGCAAGCACTCCCAGCGAAAAACCGAGGAATTGGCTACCCGCATCGCCCATGAATACCCGCGCGGGATGCGCGTTGTAACGCAAGAAGCCGAAGAGGCCGCCAATCACGGCACCGGCCACCACGAGGAAGTCCGTGCCGCCACCGAGGTAGCCGAGGTAGGCCAAACAACCCAGGCTCATCAACGACTCGCCGCCCGCGAGCCCGTCCAACCCGTCGGAGTGGTTGATGGCGTTGATCATTCCCACCAGGGCCACCACCGTGAAGAGGCGGCCTACCGCGGGATCGATGGCCTCGCCGAGAAAAGGTAGGTGCTTCACGTAGAGATCGCCGCCGTAGACGACAGCCGCCGTGGCGGCGAACTGGCCTATGAACTTGGTGTAGTGCCCAATCTCCCGGCTGTCGTCCCACGCGCCGAATATGAACAACACCAGCGCTCCCATTAAGTACCAAGGCAGCCAGCCGGTGACAGGCAGCCACAGCAGCAAGGACACCACCGCGCCGGCCACCATGCCCACGCCGCCCACCCTGGGTATGGGCAGCGCGTGGACCTTGCGCGGATCGGGCATGTCCACCATCCTCAAGCGCGGAGCCAGCTTGATCATCAGCGGGATGGCGGTCATGCCGATGAGCAGGGCCGTGAGCAAAGCGAAGGGAAACGTCAAGGTCGTATGCTCTTGGAAAACGTCATTCGGGAATGAACTGCCGCAATCGCGGAAGCGCGCCTTGTACAAAGACTCCCAAGCGCTGGTCCGCCGCTGCCTCGTCTTCGCCCTTGTGGAGGAGCGTGACCAAACGCACCATGGCGCCATCGCTGCGCTGGCGCGCGATCAAATCCCAGAAAAGATAAAGCTTCACCCAGTATTCGCCCGCGACGATACGGCCGCGTTGCTGGAACCAGTAGTAGACGAGTTGCGTAGTCTCGGCTTTTCTTATGACCGCACGGTTAACGATTAATGTCCGCTTGTTGAATTCGGTACTGGGTAGTTCGTACTTCTCCAGGCTCTTTACTTCCCATCCGTCGCCAGGAATGCAATCGCGCGGGGAGTGCGCGGAGTTGCCCTTGGCCTGGGTGTCGTAATAGGAAACGTAGAGATTCACCGGGGCAAGACTCGCTCCGGAGTAGGTTGCCAGCAGGTAATCGGCAAGCTGTAGTTGTTCGAGGTAAACGCTGCCGAGGGATTCCGGGCGCCCCCGCCATTCGTCCATGACCATGGGAAACTGCGAGAACGGGGTTCGCTTCGGCACGAGGTGATAAGTTTTCGGAACGCTTTGCGCGGCCAGCGCGGCCAGCGCCAAGGCCGCCAGCGCGGCCAAGTACGACTTTGCAACGGGACGGTAGCGAACCTTCGCGCCCGTTGGAGAACTTTCCGGGAACTGCACGTTGAACACGTCCCTCATTTTCGCGCCGGCCAGCTTGGTCAGGAACCAGATCTCCGCGAGCAAGAGCCCCATGCTGATCATGAAAATCACCCAGCCCTCGAAATCGTGCAGCACGCCTTCGGCCATTGCCCGGCCCCACCGGTCCACCGTGATGCCAATCAAACCGATGCGCAGGCTATTCATGAACACACTGATGGGAATCGCGGACAAAAATACGATGGCCCGCTTCCACATGGGGGCTCTATAGAAGTAGGCCGCGATGAAACTCAAGGTGAGCAAGGGAAACAGGTAACGCAATCCGTCGCAGGCTTCGACCACCTGCAGCTTCATGGAACCCAAGTCGATCACGTTGCCTTCGAGAAACACGCTCACGCCACACAATCGGATGAAGCTCACGCCTAATTGCGAAGAGATAAGCTGCAACGCCCCCGATAACTCGCGTAACAAGTAGTTGGGCAAGGGGACCATGAACAACAGCATGATCAGGGGCACCGCTAGCAAGCGCAGGCCGCGCGGGCCCACGTAGGCCAAGGCCAATCCCGCCAGCACCATCACAAAAGCGTAATGCGCCAGCGTGTCCAACGTGCTAAGTCGCCCCAAGCCCCACGCCAATAAACCAATCGCGGCGAGCGCCAAGCCCCACCACGATCCGGCGAAGACGAGCCGCTCCAGTTCGGCCTTGCGTTGCCAAACCAGGAATGCGCTGATGAAGGGAATGAGGTAACCAAAGCTGTACTCCGGCTGCGTTTCCCACTGGTGTACCAAGCGCGCCAGGGCTTCGCCGAAGACCAGGAATAACAGCACCACCGTGAATAGCAAGCACCCCCACCCGCGCCAATCGTGGCGGTGAACGGTGACGGAAAAGGAAGTGGCCGTGGACTGCATGGGAGGGTAGCTGGAGCGCCTGGACGCCGTGAGATGCAACGCTCGGCACATTACGCAGCCGTTGTTGCCTCCTCGGTTGCGGCCAATAGTCCTTTTGGACTATTCGGGTTCGTTGCGGCCCGTTGCGAGGCTTTCACCAAGCCGAAATATTCCTCAGGCAACCTAGATAGCATGAAGATACTGCACGCTATCCAAGGCACGGATCCCACCCGTGGCGGCCCCATCGAGGGGATTGTACAAATCGGTCTCGCCACCCAGGGGGTGCATGAGCACCACATTGTCAGCCTCGACTCGCCGCATGCACCGCATCTGCAATCCATACCGATGCCTGTCACGGCCTTGGGACCAGGGTCCGTGCTGGGCTACTCGGCGGCGCTGGTCCCGTGGCTGGAAAACAACCTGAAGCGCTTCGATTTGGTGGTCATCCACGGCTTATGGCGCTATATCAGCTTTGGCTCTTGGCGCGCGCTACGCGATAGCTCCACCCCTTATCTCGTCATGCCCCACGGCATGCTCGATCCCTGGTTCAAGCAACGCTACCCGTTCAAGCACGCCAAGAAATGGATGTTCTGGCCGTGGACCGAGTACCGTGTGTTGCGCGATGCCAAGGCGGTCGTATTCACCTGCGATGAAGAGCGCAGGCTGGCGCGCGAGTCTTTTTGGCTCTACCGTTGCAACGAACGCGTGGGAACCGTGGGAATCAGCGGACCCAGCTCCGATCTGAGCCTAGCCCGCGAGCATTTTTTCCGCGACTATCCATTGTTACGCGGCAAACGAATCTTGCTCTTTCTCGGCCGCATCCACGAGAAGAAGGGATGCGATCTACTGATCCAAGCCTTCGCCGAAATGGCCGCGCGCGATTCGGATCTTCATCTGGTCATGGCGGGACCTTGCCACGACGGACTCGGCGCCAAACTCAAGGCGCTCGCCGCCAATCACGGCCGCTCGCACCGCGTGACATGGCCTGGCATGCTCACGGGTGAACTCAAATGGGGCGCCTTCGCGGCTTCGGAAGCCTTCATATTGCCCTCGCACCAGGAAAACTTTGGCATCGCCGTGGCCGAAGCGCTTTCTTGCGGGCTGCCCGTGGTGATATCGAACAAGGTGCAGATCTGGCGCGAGATCGACCAAGACCAAGCCGGTATCGTGGGCGATGACACCTTGGAAGGGACGAAGGAGTCTCTGGCGCGCTGGCTCGGCCTGGACCGGGACAAGCGCGCCGGCATGTCCCGCCGCGCGCGGCGCTGCTACGAGTCGCGGTTCGATTCGCGCTGTTATGCGCAGACGATGTCGAGGATCTACGAAGAAGCTGTCGCGCCCGCCTGATCATGCATGCTTTCGTGGAGCAAGACCCTTACCTAAAACCCAATACCTCCAAGCGCAACCGTGCCGCGCGCTTGCTGTGGAATGTGGTTTACACCTTGTTGTTTCGCCCCTCTCCTCGTCCGTTCCACGCATGGCGCGCGAGCCTGCTGCGCCTGTTTGGCGCCAAGATGGGGCGCGACACGCACATCTACCCCAGCGCGCGCATCTGGGCGCCGTGGAATCTCGAGTGTGACGATCTCGCCGCCGTCGGAGAACAAGCCGTTCTCTATAACCCCGCGAAGATTACATTGGGTTCCCACAGCATCGTATCCGAGCATGCCTTTCTATGCGGGGCCACGCACGACTACCAAGATCCGAATTTCCCCATGATCTGGGCACCCATCGTGGTGGAACGCTACGCCTGGGTTTGCGCGCGGGCGTGCGTGCAAATGGGTGTCACGGTAGGAGAAGGCGCCATCTTGGGGCTCAATGCCGTGGCCACGCGCAATCTCGAGCCTTGGGGCATCTACGCCGGAATTCCCGCCCGCAAGATTAAGACTCGTTCTCGTATGGCCGCTCAGTGAACTCGGATATGACGACCGCCGTCCCTATCTCCGTGCTAGTCCTCACCAAGAACGAGGAACAGGATTTGCCTGGTTGCCTAGTCTCCGTGGCATGGTCGGACGACATACACGTCTACGACTCTGTTTCCACGGACCGCACCACGGAGATTGCGAAGGTCCACGGCGCAAGAGTGACGCAGCGCCCGTTCGACAACTGGGCATCGCACCAGAACTGGGGTCTTGCCAATATCGGCTTTCGGCACCCATGGGTGTTCTATATCGATGCGGATGAACGCGTCACACCGGCCTTGCGCGACGCGATGATCGAAACGGTAGGCCATGGCAACGGGCAGGTGGCATTTCGCGTGCGGCGGCGCGACTTTTTCATGGGTACGTGGCTCAAGCACGTTCAGGCTTCGCCCTTCTATATGCGGCTGTTTCGCCCCGAGAAAATGCGCTACGAGCGCCTGGTCAACCCAATTTCCATCCCGGACGGGCCGGTTGGCGAAGTACCTGGTTATCTTGATCATCACCCGTTCAGCAAGGGCCTTAGCCACTGGCTTGCGCGGCACAACAGTTACAGTTCGCTGGAAGCGCAACAGATACTCGACAATCGCAGCCGCAATGAGACCTTTAGCCTCTGGCAAGCGCTGGCGGCTGGCGATTTTCACCGGCGCAGGTTTCACCAGAAGGAATTGTTCTACCGCTTGC
>JBJXGQ010000179.1:0-5153 GCA_046160525.1 Burkholderiales bacterium | reverse complement strand
AGTTCCCTCATCCCCACCCTTCTCCCGGGGGGAGAAGGGCTTTTACTTCCCTCGCCCTCCGGGAGAGGGATCGAGGGTGAGGGAAAAAACTTGTCATGAATTACGAGAAGATCGATCGATCCCGCTAACACCGCCGAATGCCCGCCGGGCTGCGGACAACGGACCACCGGCCACGGACCACGGGTACATCATTTCGCGTTCATCAAGGCGACTGTGGTATCCAGCATACGGTTCGAGAAGCCCCACTCATTGTCATACCAGCTACTTACCTTTACCAGGGTCCCGTCGGACACCTTCGTCAGTGTGGAATCGAAAATCGACGACGCGGAGTTGTGGTTGAAATCCACGGAAACCAGCGGTTCCACGTTGTAGAGGAGTATGCCTTTCAATTCGCCATCGGCGGCTTGCTTCATTACGGCATTTACCTCGTCCACTGTGGTGGCGCGCTTGGCGATGAAGGTCAAGTCCACGAGGGACACGTTGATGGTGGGCACGCGCACGGCGAAGCCATCGAGCTTGCCGTCGAGTTCCGGCAACACTAATCCCACGGCGGCGGCGGCGCCGGTCTTGGTGGGAATCATGGATTGGGTGGCAGAGCGGGCACGGCGCAAGTCCTCGTGATAGACATCGGTGAGCACCTGGTCGTTCGTATAGGCGTGAATCGTAGTCATGAGCCCGCTCACGACGCCGATGCGGTCGTGCAGAGCCTTGACCATGGGCGCCAAACAATTCGTCGTGCACGACGCGTTGGAGATGACCGTATGAGCCGCCTTCAGCGTCTTGTGATTCACGCCATAGACCACGGTGGCATCCACGTCTTTCCCGCCTGGCGCGGAAATGATGACTTTCTTGGCCCCGGCGGTGAGATGGGCTCCGGCTTTTTCCTTCGTGGTGAAAAGCCCGGTGCATTCGAGCACCACATCGACTTTGAGGTCCTTCCAGGGAAGTTCGGCCGGGTTACGTTTCGCGCTCACCTTGATCTTGTCGCCGTTGACGACCAAATACTCGCCATCCACTGCCACCGTTCCGGGAAAGGGGCCGTGGGCGGTGTCGTAGCGCGTGAGATGCGCATTGGTTTCGGGGCTACCCAGGTCGTTGAGGGCAACGATCTGGATGTCATGCTTCTTGCCGCCCTCGTAATGGGCGCGAAGAATGTTGCGCCCGATGCGGCCATAGCCGTTGATGGCAACTCGAATAGTCATCGGTGAAAGCTCCTATGTGCGGTTCGGGAAAGGAAGGATTCTAGCTGCTGGCGCAATAGGTACGCCGGACTAGGCCCCCAACTTAAGTATCCAGCATACCTGCGCCTATGGTAGGGCTGAATTCCTGCTTCGCCTTTGATTTTCGTCATGGCGTGGTTACCGGCAGCGATTACTTGCGTGCTACTCATTTCTTGCGATTCTTCAAATGCGCTCACCCTTCTGTAGCCGGAAAACTATGGGCATTACGATGTCGAGTTCCTTACCGAGGAGGTCATGGGGTACTTCCGGCATTGGTGTACACGCCAGCCACTCTCGGACTCCCCTGGAAAGGGCATCATCCGGAGCGGAGCCAAGGACATCGGCGTGGTGTTTCCCATCTCGCGTAAATCGCAGCCTGACATCACGGCGCCCCTCCATCCCCAACTCGCGCGCTTCTGCTGGATACCAGGCGGGATTGCGAGCGGCCACTATCCGGTGGCGGATCTGCAAGATGAACCGTTTCATCGATTCATGGGACTGGCGGTCCTTTGGCACCCGGGGGCCATCATCGAACTCTGGTGGCAAGGGAGAATCCTCATATCTCATGGCTGCAAGCTTTGCGACGCCTTTGATGCAAGGTTTCTCCGCGAGTAACTCTCGCAACAGCCAATCGAGCGTGACAGCCGTCTCTACACCTCCAGGCCCCTCTAAGAGTGAATAAACTCCGACCAGATATCCGCCATCGTCGAACAACGCCTGCCCCAGACGTGGCGAAGGGACTACGGGTTCAGTGGTAATGAGCTGGCCACCGCTGATTCGCTGCAATTGTTCGATGCGCGATTGCTTCCAAGAGGAGTCTGGCTCCTGAGATGTACGTGTGTGAAGCGTTTGTCCAACGGTGACTGCGCGCCGGATTTGTAGATGAAGGGACGTCGTGATCATCCCTTCGATCTCAAGCAAACACAACTGGCGCGGCCCGCCGGCGATGTAGCGCCCTATATGGCGTTGCCCCGATGTTTCAAAAACAATCCATTCCCCAGATACTGGCATGGGACAGATCGAGACCACCCGTTTGGGGTCAATAGCTACGCCCTCGGCGATCTGAGTTCGGCCAGCGCGCTCCACGCGCACAAGGCCGCGATACCGAGGCGAATCTTCACGCTCGTCCTTCGTGTCCGAGACATTCCAGGCACGTTCGAAATTCACTTCGTCCCAGTCCTGGACCTGCGTGGAAGGCATTGCCGTTAGCGTATGGGGTGCTCGTGAAGCGCAACCCGCCAGAAGAAAAAGGGAAACGATAAGAATGGCTCTCAATGCCTGGCCATCCCGCATCGTTTGCTCCCGTTTGATAGCCCCATGTGAGAAGACGAACTACCGCGAACGTAACGGTTCCGCATAGCCTGCCTTCAGGCACCTATTCGGCTGTGACCGACTTCGCAAGATTGCGGGGCTTGTGGTTCCGGCCGCTGCGCTTAACTTGGCCCACGGGCCAAGTTAGCCTCCGCCGAAAGCCTCGCGCGAAATCGTTCACTCGACCGTGACCGATTTCGCAAGATTGCGGGGCTTGTCCACATCGGTTCCGCGGGCGACGGCGGCGTTGTAGGCCAGTAATTGCACGGGAATGGAGTGAACGATGGGCGATAGCACACCGGCGTGCCGGGGTGTGCGGATGACATGCACGCCTTCGCTTTCGCTGAAATGGCTGTCCAGATCGGCGAAGACGAAAAGTTCGCCGCCGCGCGCTCGCACTTCCTGCATGTTGGACTTGACCTTTTCCAGCAGTGTGTCGTTGGGTGCGATGACCACCACGGGCATGTCGCTATCGACCAAGGCCAATGGGCCATGCTTGAGTTCGCCGGCGGGATAGGCCTCGGCGTGGATGTAGGAGATTTCCTTGAGCTTCAAGGCGCCTTCCAGCGCGATGGGGTAGTGGATGCCGCGGCCCAGGAAGAGCGCGTGGTGTTTGGTCGCGAAGCGCTCGGACCACACGCGGATTTGCGCTTCCAAGTTGAGCGCGTGCTGCACGCTGCCGGGCAGGTGGCGCATGGCGTTGAAGTGATGCGCCTCTTGCTCCATGCTAAGGCGCCCCTTGGCCTTGGCGATGGCGAGCGTCAACGTGAAAAGCGCGGTGAGTTGCGTGGTGAAGGCCTTGGTGGAGGCAACGCCGATCTCTGCACCGGCGCGGGTGAAGAAGACGTATTTGGAATTGCGCGGAATGGCGCTCTCGCGCACGTTGCAGATGGAAAGCGTTTCCTCCTGCCCCAACTCCACGGCGCGTTTGAGCGCTTCCATGGTGTCCAGGGTTTCGCCGGACTGGGAGATGGTGACGATCAGCTGCTTGGGATTGGCCACCACGTCGCGATACCGGTATTCGCTGGCGATCTCGACGTTGCATGGGATTTTCGCGATGGCTTCCATCCAGTAGCGCGCCACGCTGCCGGCGTAGAAGCTCGTGCCGCAGGCCAGTATTTGCACGCTGTCGATGTCCTTGAAAGACTTCTCCGCGCCCGCGCCAAAGAGCTGCGGGACGAAGCCCTCGGCGATTACTTGCTCGATGGTGTCGAACAGCGCCTTGGGTTGCTCGTGGATTTCCTTCTGCATGTAGTGGGTGTAGGGGCCCAATTCCAAGGACGCCAGCGAAACATCGGATACGTTGACCTTGCGTTCGATGGGCAGGCCGGTCTTATCGTAGATGCGCACGGAGTCGCGGGCGATCTCCGCCACATCGCCTTCGTCCAGATAGATCACCCGGCGCGTGGCGGAGAGCACGGCGGAAACATCCGAGGCCACGAAATTCTCGCCATCGCCCAAGCCGATCAGCAGCGGGCAGCCCATGCGCGCGCAGATAAAACGGTCGGGTTCCTTGAGGCTGACCACCGCGATGGCATAGGCGCCAACTAATTCGCCCACGGCGATTTGTGTCGCGCGCAGCAGATCGTATTGCTGGACCAGGTAGTAGTGAATCAGGTGCGCGATGACTTCCGTGTCGGTCTGGGATTCGAATTGGTAACCCAGTTTCTTCAGCCGCTCGCGCTGCTGTTCGTGATTTTCGATGATGCCGTTATGCACCACGCTCACCAGTCCGCCCGAGATGTGCGGATGGGCGTTGGGCTCGGTGACGCCTCCGTGGGTGGCCCAGCGCGTGTGGCCGATGCCCATGAGGCCATTGAGATTCTCGGCTTGCGCCGCGGCTTCCATTTGCGCCACGCGGCCCACGCGCCGCACGCGCTTGATGACGCCGTTTAGCACCGCCACACCGGAGGAGTCGTAACCCCGGTACTCCAGGCGCTTTAAACCTTCGACAAGGATAGGTACGACGTTACGCTGGGCAATGGCGCCTACGATTCCGCACATGGTTTGGTCACCTTTGAAAGAATCCAATTCCTGAACCACAGAGGCACACAGACGCAGAGGAACATCCCAAGAGAGTTTGGTTCTCTCTGTGTCTCTGTGCCTCTGTGGTGAATAGTATTTTCAATCCCCCCGCCTCTTGGCCGGGCGCTTCCATCCGGGGATGGCGGTCTGCTTGGCGCGCGAGATGGTGAGTTCTCCCGCCGGGGCGTCCTTGGTCAGGGTGGTGCCCGCGCCCAAGGTCGCTCCCTTGCCGACCCTTACGGGGGCGACAAGCTGCGTATCCGAGCCGATGAAAGCATCGTCCTCGATCACCGTTCGGTGTTTGTTGGCGCCGTCGTAGTTGCAGGTGATGGTGCCAGCACCCACGTTGACGTTGCGCCCAACGGTGGCGTCTCCCAGATAGGTCAGATGATTGACCTTGGAGCCTTCGCCGAGATCGACCTTTTTCATCTCCACGAAATTCCCCACGTGGGCGCGGGCGGCCAGGGTGGTTTCGGGGCGGATGCGGGCGAAGGGGCCGATGCGGCAATCGGGCCCCACCTTCGCGCCATCGATCACGGACATGGGCGCGATCACGGTGCCGGCACCGATCTCGGCATCCTTGATGAAACAGTTCGC
>JBJXGQ010000178.1:0-10271 GCA_046160525.1 Burkholderiales bacterium | reverse complement strand
ACGCTTTAGCGGTTCGCCCCGTATCTTTGCCTCTTTCGTGGCAATCGAGGCAATCCGATGAATCGAGGTCGGTCGGTTTTTGCGCAGTTGTTGGGCTTCGTTCCCTTTGCCCACTTCGAACACTTGGTCGATCGGTTCGCGTCGAATCACGGCATCAAGCACTTCTCGGCGTGGAATCATTTCTTGTGCATCGCGTATTCGCAGCTCACACGACGCGAAGGACTGCGTGACCTCGTCGCATGCTTGAATTCGCACCGCTCCAAACTCTATCACCTTGGCATTCGTGGCAAGATTTCTCGCTCCACGCTGGCCGACGCCAACGAGCGGCGCGATTGGCAATTGTTCGAAGCACTGGGTCGTCGTCTGATCGCCACCGCCGTCGAGTTGTACCGGGACGAGGACACCGGGTTGGGACTCAAGGAGCCGTTGTATGCCATGGATTCCACCACCATCGATCTGTGTCTGTCCTTGTTCCCGTGGGCGGATTTTCGTTCGACCAAGGCTGCGGTGAAAGCTCACACCATAGTCGACTTGCGTGGCGGCATCCCAGTTTTCGTGCACATTACCTCTGGGAAAGTGCACGATGTGAACGTACTGGATATCATTCACTGGCCCCCAGGCGCCATCGTTGTCATCGATCGAGGCTACTTGGATTTCGACAGACTGCACTCGCTCCATCAACGCCAAGTCTCCTTCGTTATCCGCGCCAAGGACAATCTACGCTACACCTGGATCGCGTCGCGCGACGTCGACAAGGCAACTGGACTGCGCAGCGATCAGAGTATTTCGCTGAGCACCCCAAAGTCCAAACTCGACTATCCAGACCGATTGCGCCGCGTTTCTTTTCGCGATCCCGAGACGGACAAGTTTCTCGTGTTCCTGACCAATCAATTCGAACTGCCTGCGCTGACCATCGCAGAGATTTATCGCAAGCGCTGGCAGGTCGAGATCTTCTTCAAATGGATCAAACAGAACTTGAAGATCAAACATTTCTTCGGCAACTCCATGAATGCCGTCAAGTCGCAGATATGGATTGCAGTGTGCGTTTATCTAGTAGTGGCCATTGCTCGAAAACGTTTGAACCTGACGGCCTCTCCTCAGATTTTGCTGAACATTCTTGAAGTCAATATGTTCGAGAAAATTCCAATAGAACAACTCGTTACCGAAGCGCTGCAGAACGTCGATGACGACCCTCTCGATAAACAACTGAATCTATTCTGAAATCTACCGGACAGATGTGGGTGAAGGTATAGGTGCTCATGAGCACCTCGCCAATGGCCAGTTCCATGACGTGGCGCTGCAATTGGCCAACCTCGGTGTTGAAATGCACCGCGATTTCGTCCGCCTCTTCCGCCGTCATGTACCGGCCGATGGCGGCGCCCCACGCCGCGTAGAACCAAGCGGGATCGCGCACCTGGGCGTCGATGATACGGTCCACCTCGGCGAGCGCCGCGGGCGATAGCGGCTTACCGCCGGCGGAACGGATGGCCTCTTGCTTGAGATAGAGCGCGCCAGTGCTCACGAAAATGGCCGGATCGTGGGCCTGGACTACGCGCCGTACGGCGTCTGCCTTTAGATCTTCCTCTTGCGCGTAAGCGGCACTAAAAGCTACTAAACACAGCAAGGCAAAGGTGCGATAAAGCGTGGTCATGAGAAAATCGGGATTAAGTGTGTAGGGTAGAAATTCGCGAAGGGTTATGCCGGCACGAGCTAAAAGCTCTGTCCCATTTGCCAAGTCTTCAGCACCGGCAAGACCTCCTTGGCAAACATCTTCAATCCGCGCTCGGCGGTTTCATACGGTACGCCACCGAAGCGGAAAGCCACGTTGAGTTCAAAGTCGCCAATGGCCTGGCGGCGGGCTTCCAGTTCTCGCAGGATGCGTTCGGGACTTCCCCATACGGCAGCTTTCATGAAGCCATCGATGGCGGCCTCCAGACCACCCTTGCGCGCGATCTCGGCCTTCTGAGCATAGGCATCGTAGCCCTTCACTTCCTTGAAGTGCTCGCCGAGAAATTCGTAGTGGTGGAAGTTGCTTTCGATGAACTTTCCCATGTATTGCCGCGCTTGCTGCTCGATCCGCGCGGATTCCGGGCCGCAAACGCAGAAATCCGTAATCATCATCACCGGCGCCTCGCGGCCATGGAACTTGCGGTGGTGTTCTCGGTTGCTCTGGATGGCCGGCATGCGCATGGGCCAGGGCCGGTCGGAGAACATGACCATATGGGCGCCGATGCGCGCGGCGGACTCCACCGAATCCTCGCTCGATGCCACGGCGTAAATACGGCCATCGAAACTGTATTTCGGGCGCGGGCGAATCTCCACGCGCGGCTGCTTATAGTGTTTGCCGTTGCCTTCCATGAAGCCCGTGCGCAAGGCTTCCACGATCAGTGCCGCGGCCTCATCGAAGCGCTCGCGCGATTCGTTCATGGTGCCGCGAAAGCCCGCGAACTCGCGCCGGGCAAGGCCGCGCCCCATGCCAAGACGTAACCGGCCCTTGCAGAAATAATCCAGCACCGCCGCTTGCTCCGCCACACGCAATGGATCATGCCAAGGGAGGATCACCGCGGCCGTGCCCACATCGACATTCGGGCAAATACCGGCGAGATAGGACATGAGCTGCAGATTGTCCGGGCAAAACGAGTAGTCGAAAAAATGATGCTCCGCGGACCACAACACATCGAAACCAGAATCCGCGGCTAGCCGCGCGAGTTTGATCTCTTCATCCCACACCCTGTCATCACTGCAATTCTCCCAGCCATAGCTGGCGAAGAGCATCATCATCCCGACATCCATCGCCGCCTCCTAAGCTGGATTCAAACTCATGGGTTACCGACGAAATCGCGCTTGCCGAGTTCCACACCGTTGTGGCGCAGGATGTCGTAAGTCGTCGTCGCGTGAAAATAGAAGTTCGGATGCACGAATCCAAGCAGGTATTGCATGCCGGTGTAGGTAACGTCCCGGCTTCCGAGTTTGAAATTGATGACCTTATCTTCCGAGCCATCGATTTGCGCGGGCTTGAAACTCCCGATGAAAGCTACCGTTTTCGCGATACGCGCCTTCAATTCGGCGAAGGTCTGTTCCGTGTCTTCGTACTTCGGAATCTCCGCGCCGGCTAAGCGCGCCACGCCTCCCTTCGCCAGATCACCGGCGGCTTGCACTTGCCGCGCCAGGTTAAACATATCGGGATAGAGGCGGCAGCTGGTGAGCACAACGGGATCGATTTTCTTGGCATCGGCGTGAGCCTGCGCCTTGTCGAGGATTGCGGAAAGATTATTCAGGATATTGATAAAGCGCGGCGCGCTCGCTTCGTACATGGAGATCTTCATTGGGGGTCTGTGACTTAGTGGGATCGGAAAGGGATTCTAGTGTAAGCGGCATGTGCCCCGCCCGCCTCGCGATCTCATGGCATGCCGAGTACCTGTCCAAACCGAACCCACTCCTTTCCATCAAAGCGCATGAGCTGCGCTTGCTTGACCGGAAAATAGTTGGTGGGCGTCGTATTGAGCGTGATGCCAGGAAGAAGCAAGGGCAGCCGAAGATTTCTGATATCGGTGGCCTGGCGCATGACATTCTCTCGCGTCAAATCGTCGCCGCAGCGCTTCAATACATCCACCATGGTCTGCGCGTAGAGATAGCCATTGACATTGAAGTCATCGGTGACATCGCCCTGGGGGTAGTATTTCTTCATCCAGGCATACCATTCTTTCATGCCGGGATCGTCTTGCCACTGCGGCTCCGTGGGATCTTTCGTGGAATTAAGAGAGATGATGCCCGTGGCCTTCTCCAGCCCCGCGTTCTTGAGTACGGCACCCACTGATGAGGAAACCTTGGGGATGAAGTACAAGGGTTTCCACCCGATGTCGTAGACCTTGCGAATGGCCTGCGCCGCTCCCTTGGGCGCGGCAAAGGAGAAGAAGGTGTCGGCTCCGGAATTTTTCAGGGTCACGATCTGGCTGTCGATGGTGGGATCGGTCACCTCGGTGGTGGCTTCCGCGATGATCATCGTGGCCGCCTTATCGCCCAGGCCGTCCTTCAAGCCCTTGAGATAATCCCTGCCGAAATCGTCGTTGTTGTAGAGCACCGCGATTTTCGCATTCGGTTTGTTATCGAGCAGATAACGGGCGAAGATTCTCGACTCGTATTGGTAGGGCATCTGCCACGACATGGTCCAGGGGAAATTCTTCGGATCTCCCCATTTCGTGGCGCCCGTGGCAAGAAACAGGTGCGGCACCTTCTTGTTGTTCACGTACTTGTGGATGGCCGAGTTGGGTGCGGTACCGAGCGAGCTGAAGAGCAACAGCACTTGCTCGTCCTCGATGAGTCTGCGGGTCTGTTCGACCGTCTTCGCCGGATTAAACCCATCGTCCAGGCTAATCAATTTGATCTTGCGGCCGTTGATGCCGCCCTCGGCATTGATCTTGTCGAAATAGGCGCTTTCGGCTTTACCGAAGGTGCCGTAGGCTGAGACCGGTCCGCTGTAGGGCATGGTCTGGCCGATTTTGATTTCCGTGTCGGTGACACCCGGCCCATACTTCTTCTCAGCGCCAGCGCAAAGGGACGCCACGCATAACAACAGTCCCAAGGGGAGCGCCATCCAAGAACGACGATTCATCCTGTTTCCTCCGTTTGAAATTGCAACGCACTTCCTTGTGGTGAATCTTACCTTTTAGCCCGATACAATGGTTCACCCTAAACCGAGGAGACCAAACCATGAGCGATACCACCACGAAGGACTTATTCGAGACGGGCTTGAAGCTCCGCCGGGAAGTGCTGGGCGCGGACTATGTCGCGCGCGCCTTCGAAATCAAGGACGAGTTCAGCGAAGAGATGCAGAACTACGTGACCACCCACGGATGGGGGGCGGTGTGGGCACGGCGCGGCGCCGGCGGCGAGATGACGATCTCGAAGAAGACCCGGTCCGTCATGAATCTCGCCGTGCTGGCCGCCATCAACCGGCCCCATGAGCTGGAGATCCACGTGCGCGGCGCCATCAACAACGGCATCACGAAAAAAGAAATGCTGGAGATCTTTCTGCACGTCGCCCTCTACGCCGGCGCCCCGGCCCTGCTCGACGGAGTGCGCATCGCACGCAAGGTGTGGGCGGAGCACGAGGCCCAGAGCAAGAAGTAAGGCAAATTTCGCGACGGCCACCCAATAGCATCATCCTCTCGATCCCACTGACGAGCTGCTCATGAAAGTCACCGCCATCGAAACCATCAACCTGGACGAGTATCCCAACGTCCTCTGGGTCCATGTACATACCGACGAAGGCATCGTCGGACTGGGCGAAACCTTCTACGCGGTGGAGCCGGCCATCGCCCATGTGCACCAGACCATCGCGCCTTACCTCCTGGGTAAAGACCCGCGGCAGATCGACAAGCACAGCCGCCACATGCTCTACAACTACCTGGGCTTCAAGACGGTGGGCGCGGAGATGCGCGCGGCCTCCGCAGTGGATATCGCACTGTGGGACATTTTCGGGCAGATTACCAACCAGCCCATCTACCAATTGCTTGGCGGCGCCTCGCGCGACAAGGTGCGCGCCTACAACACCTGCGCTGGTTACCAGTATGTGCGCGCCAAGTCCGAACAAGGCACCGCCAACTTCGGCATGCCAGGCGACGGTGGCAAATACCAGCCCTATGAGGATCTGGTGGGCTTCATGAAATACGCGGACGAACTGGCGGTTTCGCTATTGGAGGAAGGCTACACCGGCATGAAGATCTGGCCCTTCGACGAGTACGCCGAAGCCAGCAACGGTACCTACATCTCCAACGGCGATCTGAAGAAGGCCATGCAGCCCTTCGAAAAAATCCGCAAGGCAGTGGGAGACAAGATGGACATCCACGTCGAATTCCATTCGTTGTGGAATCTCCCCACCGCCATCAAGATCGCCAAGGCGCTGGAGCAGTTCAATCCCTTCTGGTACGAAGATCCCATCAAAATGGATAACCTGGATGCCATCGCAGAATTCGCCCATCGCACCGATGTATGGGTGACGGCCAGCGAGACTCTGGCCACCCGCTGGGCCTTTCGCGATCTATTCGAGAAGCGCGCCGTGAGCGTGTGCATGTTCGACGTGGGTTGGACGGGCGGATTGTCGGAAGCGAAAAAGATCGCGACCATGGCCGAGGCCTACCAACTACCCGTCGCCCCGCACGATTGCACCGGACCCATATTGCTCACCGCGTCCGTTCATCTGTCCATGAACTGCCCGAACACACTCGTGCAAGAGGTCGTGCGGGCTTTCTATACGGATTGGTACGGCAAGCTCGTCACGCAACTTCCGCCCTTGGAGAATGGCTACATCACGGCCCCCAAGGGTCCCGGCTTGGGAACGAAGTTGCAACCGGATGTGTTGAAGAGGAAGGACGCACGCATTCGGGTGAGCAAACTCTGACACAACCTCGTGCCCGCAATCGCAGGGCGCAAAAGCGCAGCGCCTTGCGCCGAGCCGCTGGCGTAGAAGAGACGAATGAGCGTTGCACCATGCGAACTGAAGTAGGACGCGCCTGGCAACGAGAGCCGCGTCAAGGGGCTGGTCAAGATTCTGGCCGACAACTCCAAGACGCTGAAGACGGCCTTTCCAAAACTGAAAGTGACCGCCGAGGGCCATACCGACGCCGACGGTAAAGCGGAAGCCAACATGAAGCTCTCCCTGGCGCGCGCCAACAAGGTGTGTTCGGCGCTCAAGGCCAAGGGAATGAAGCTTCCGTGCGTGGCTTTAGGCGCGGGCTCTTCCAAACCACTCGTGTCGCCCGAGAACACACCCGCGGACAAACAGCGCAACCGCCGCGTGCTGGTGCAGGTGGCGAAGTAGTTACATCTGGGAGGCCGGCATGAATACCGATCCGCGGGTTCTCGTACTTTCTCCCGGCGACAATGTCGCCATGGCCAAGTCCGATATAAAAGCCGGAACGCCGGTCGAAGTGCTGGGCAACAGCATCGTGCTCAAGGAGAAGATTCTCACTGGCCATAAATTTGCCTTCAAGCCCGTGCAGAGCGGCGAAACGCTGGTGAAATACGGCGCACCCATCGGGGCGGCGACGCAAGATATCGCTCCAGGCGAGTACATTCACATCCACAACGTGGCCAGCAGCTACATTCCAACCTACACGCTCGACGAAGGCCACGAGTTCTTCAAGGAGGCGCACTGATGAGCATCAACGCGTACCTACGCCCCGATGGCAGCAAGGGCATTCGCAACACCATCGTCGTGGGCTACCTCGTGGAGTGCGCGCATCATGTGTCGCGCGAAATCGTCTATCCCTACCGCGACCAAGGCGTGCATCTGATCGGATTCCCCGGATGCTTTCCCAACCCCTATTCCTACAAGATGATGGAGCGGCTGTGCTCCCACCCCAATGATGAGCTGATCGTGGGTACCATTTGCGGCGGGTCGGACGCCACCAGCGGCTTGACCGCGAATCCCGCCATGGGCCGAGCCTTCGATTTTCTGGTGGAGCAAAACGCCACTTGCATCTTCGAAGAGACGGGCGAATTGACCGGCATGGAGCATTGGATGGCCAAGCGCGCCGAGAATCCCGCGCTAGGCGAGGAGATCGTCAAGACCGTGGCCAAGGCCGCGAAGTACTACGCCGCCTACGGCCACGCCAGCATCGGCCCCGGTAATCAAGGTGTGCGCAAATCCGGACACCTACAAGCGCATGAGTGAAGACATGGACGTGGATGCGGGCCGCATCCTGGAAGGGCGCGCTACACTGGACGAAGTGGGCCGCGAAATCTACGACCTGGTCTTGCGCGTGGCCAATGGCGAGCAAACCAAATCCGAAGAGTTGGGCCACCAGGAATTTATTCTCACCTACAAAAACTTCGAGCCGCTGGGCCCGGCGTGCTTTCCCAGCGCAGCTTAGGAGAATCCATGATCAAGATGCCTATTTTCGGCCGCTGCATCGCGGTCATGAGCCTCGTCATCGCGAGCCACGCAAGCATTGCCCAAGACATACCCCAGTTCGCAGTGGATGCGTCTTGGCCCAAGCCGTTGCCCAACCGCTGGCTCCTGGGGGAAATCGGCGGCATCGCGGTGGATAAGCACGATCACATATGGGTGTACCAGCGCCCGCGCAGTCTGACCGACGATGAGCGCGGTGCCGCGGTCGATCCCCCCACATCCAAGTGCTGCATTCCCGCGCCCGCCGTCCTGGAGTTCGACGCGGAAGGCAACCTAATACAAGCCTGGGGCGGGCCTGGAGCGGGATACGAATGGCCCAAGAGGGAACACGGCATCTCCGTGGACGCCAAGGATTACGTGTGGATCGCGGGCAACGATAAGGACGCCGATCATCATCTCCTCAAATTCACGCGCGACGGAAAGTTCGTAATGCAAATCGGCAAATCCGGCCGCAACGAAGGCAGCAACAGCCGCACTTCGCTGGGCAGGCCCGCGCTCGCTATTGTCGACGATGCGGCAAACGAAGTGTATATCGCCGATGGCTGCGGTAACCGGCGCATCGTGGTGTTCGATGCGACGAGTGGCGAGTACAAGCGCCATTGGGGTGCCTATGGCAAGACTCCGGACGACAAGGATCTCGGTCCCTACAACCCTGATGCTCCCGTGGCGGAGCAATTTCGCACACCCGTGCACTGCGTGCGCGTCGCCAAGGACGGTTTGGTCTACGTTTGTGATCGCGTCAACAACCGCATCCAAGTGTTCCGCAAGGATGGGAAGTTCGTTACGGAATACATCCTGGATCCCAGGACGAGGTTCGCGGGATCCGTTTGGGACATCGCGCTTTCCGAAGATCCAGCCCAAAAATATCTATTCGTGGCGGACGGAACCAACAACGAGATTCACATCCTGAACCGGGCAGACGGGAAGGAGCTTGGAACCTTCGGCCGCTCAGGCCGCAACGCCGGGGACTTTCATTGGGTGCATGGCATCGCCATCGATTCCAAGGGCAACCTCTACACCGGCGAAGTGGACAACGGCAAGCGCGTGCAGAAATTCGTGCGGCGGAAGTAAGGAGTGCGCTGAGTATAAGAACCGAACTTCTACATCAAACCCCTCAACGCAAAGACGCAAAGAGCGCAAAGGAACCCGTTTGAGACTTTCTTCGCGCCCTTTGCGTCTTTGCGTTAATGATTTTTGCCTGCTAGCCGCCCTGCCCGCACTCCGGCTTGAATTCGATAATGACGCCCAGTAGCGGAACATCGCCGACATTCTTCGCCGTATGAATGACCGGCGGGTTGAATAGGGGTTTGTCCGGTACCGTTTCCACCACGATCTCCGGCATGCCATCGGGCCACTGCCTAAGAGTTGCGCGATTGAGCTGGATCACCACGCGGTGGCTGTGGCTGTGGCGGGCGCGGGTATCTCCGGGTGCCAGCCGTTCCTCGAATATAAAAAAACACGCGCCGTCGTAGAGCATCGCGTTCTTTTCGGCCGGGATGGTTTCCTTGGGCTTGCCCGCCGGCGGATGCTGGCGCTTGAGCACCACTTCGAAATATCCCGGCCTAGTAGGCAACTGCACGGATTCGTTATCCAACGCGACGCTGATGTCTCCGCGTTTGAGAGAACGTTCGCCGGCGCTAGTGTCCGCGATAGCCACAATCACCCGGTGGCCGCAGTTCGGCGCGCTGGCCGCCGGGCAGGAGATTTCATCGCGAGTCACGCGCACGTAGGCGTTGTCGAGCACCACTTCACCCGCAGCCGCTGCCACAGAGCACAAACTCAGAAAACTTGCAGTCAAACTTCGCACTTGTACCGCCTCAGGAGTACAACACCTTGGGTAACCACATCGCGATGCCGGGGAAAACGTACAGCAAGAACATCGCGAATAGCTGGATCAGCATGAAGGGCATCATGCCCGCGAAAATCTGCCCCAGAGTGACATGGGGGGGCGCCACGCCCTTGAGATAAAACCCCGCCATGGCCACCGGTGGTGACAAGAAAGCGGCCTGAAGATTGACCGCGACTAATATGCCGAAGAACAGCGGGTCGATGCCGAAGTGATGCAGCAACGGTAAGAAGATAGGCACGAAGATCACGATGATCTCAGTCCACTCCAAGGGCCAGCCCAGCAAGAAAATGATCACCTGCGATAGCAGCAGAAACTGGATTGGCGTCATGTCGAGGGAACGCACCCAGCCTTCCAGAAGCGACTGCCCGCCCAGCAAGGCAAAGGCCGACGAAAACAATTGCGAGCCCACGAACAGCCACGCCACCATGGCGGTGGTGCGCGCGGTGAGGATCACCGATTCCTGAAAGCGCTCCCACGTGAGCTTGCGGTAACCCAGTGCCAGCAAGACGG
>JBJXGQ010000177.1:0-2575 GCA_046160525.1 Burkholderiales bacterium | reverse complement strand
GGTCCAAAGCGCCTGCCAGGCCGAGCGGCGTGGGCGGCGCGGCGCGCGCCGGCAGCACGAAGGCGAACAGTTCCAACAAGTCCAGCACCGGCATGCTCACGCCCAACCGCCGCAGGCAGGATGGCGCATGCACCAGCAAGGGCGCCTCCGCCCCGCGCAGCACGCGCCCAGCCTCGCGCGAGGCCAGCAAGGTCACGCCATCGGCGCCCAGCAACGCCGCCCGGCTGGCCGCCGCGACCACGGCATGCGTGGGAAGGGGAATCGGCATTGCTGCTGTGATTGTCCGAGTTGATGGTCCGGCAAGCGCGGCTTAGCACACACTGGCCCATCGCGGGCGTGTGGCTCAACCCTCAATTCCCCACCCTCAATTCCCCCCCCCTCACTTCGCGGGGCCTCGTGCCAGCGGCTGAATCCAGGTTTGACGCGTGACGGGAGAAATTTCAGTAGAAACTACTAATTGACCGCATGCGCGCACAATGAGATGCACGGCTGGCCTCGCGGAACCGGTTCACCGAATCGCCAAAACGAATAGCGCACCAACAACGTGTGGTTCGCTCCTTGGCTGCTGGGCGCAGCGGTTGGGTTGAAGACCGCGGGGAAGCCAGAAGAGGCCCGGCTAAGGGCGGAATCGCAGCGCTGCTCACAAATATTTGATTTTTCACGCTATTGCCCGAGAAACCTCTTGCAAATACGACCACAGGGCATTGATAATACGTAAACACAAGCACGACGTGCGGAGACCTCTTTATGGCGCACGTGCATTGGATGGGAGCAATTCCTAATTCCCGTGCGATTGTCCCGAAAATTGATAAACTCAACCCATGGTGGTCGTTATTTTTGAGAGCACGATCTTACGATTTGACGTGAAGATAACGTCGGACCAACGCTAAAAAATTCACAACATTGAACTATTGGCGCGCGGCACGAAGTGGGTAATGCTCCCGCTACGTGCTTTAACAAAGTCGAATGCGGCTTAGAAAAGTCGTCATCGCGTCAAAAAGGATACACGAATATGGCCGGGTCCGTCTCCAAATCCGTTTCCGTCTCCGACCGCGGAATGGTCCGTCTCGGTGGTCAAGCCCCGGTGCTGAAGACCGCCGACGCGTCCAAGGTCCGTCTCGGTGGTCAAGCCCCGGCGCTGAAGACCGCCGACGCGTCCAAGGTCCGCCTCGGTGGCCAGGCTCCGGCGTTGAAGACTGTTGACGCTTCCAAGGTTCGCGGCTGAACCTGGCCAAGACCCAACGCCTTGCCGAAGAATTCGGCGCGGTATAGAAAAGCGATAGACGACCTGATGGAGAAGCCGGGCGGTACAAGCCCGGCTTTTAGATTCGTGGGACAGCGTTCAGGGGATCGGTGATGGATTCGTCAACGCCAGGCCGGCGGCAGGCCCGCTCCCAAGCTGCTGTGCCCACGCCGCTTGTCACGTTCTATCGTTTCGTACCAGATGCGCCTTTGCCGATCCGCGCCGACCGCTCCGCCGTCGGGACCTTGCCGACACGCGCCTACCGTTTCTGCGAAGCGGTGGCGACCGCGTCCGGGCTGGGCTATTACATCTTTCCGCCCATGAATTTCAGCCTCCTGTGGGATGGCACACGAATCCTTTGGCGATGGGCCGAACAACCTGACTGGGAACCTTTGCAAGCCGTGCAGTTTCCCGACTTCCGCCAATATTTCGATAGTGTGGCGCCGGAGGACATCAAGGAGTTTTCACCGCCGTTCGTATCGGCCATGCGCGAGCCGGGCATTGTTCAGATCTGGAGCGGGCTTGCCGCCCGTACACGGGAAAATGTCAGCCTGTTGCTGCGCGCACCGGTCAATGTTCCCCGCGTGCAGCATCTGGAAGTGTTCGAGGGGATCATTGAAACCGACCGCTGGTTCGGCCCGCTCTTCAACAATTTTCGCCTCACGAAAACCGACATCGCGGTGGAATTCAACATCGAGGAGCCGTTCATGCAGGCTATCCCGCTTCCGCGAGAGGCCTATGACGACGCCGCATTCAACGATTATCAGCTGGTCGCCGGGCTGAAGGATCTGCGTGCGGAAGAATGGCGCGCGTTTCACCACACCGTGGTGCGTCCCAACACGCAGGAAGTCCGCCCGCGTGGGCAATATGCGGTGGCCACCCGCCGCCGCAACCGTGCCGCCCGCGCCCCGGAACAGACATAGCAACGCGGCACGCTGGCTCAACCGGCGGCGATGTCGATATCTCCGGCCGGCACGCCCGCGCGGCGCAGCCCGATGGCATAATGCATGCGATCCTCGTCACGCTCGATCGGGGTTGTCAGCAGGAACTGTTCCACCGTGTAACGCGGCTCCAACGCCAATAGCCGTGTGCGCACGCTTGCCGTTTCCTGCTCGAAATCCAGATAGCCGAGTGCGGCGAGATAGGGCTTGAGCGCGTTGGTAAAAGAAGGGTTCATCTCCGTCGTCGCGCGCGCCACCGTCGCCGCGTTCTCGTAATCCCGGCGCAGAAACGCCGTGGTGATGAAGCAGGTATCGTAAAAGAACGCATGCGGATCCAGCGGCGACAGTCGCTTGTAGCGCTCCATGCGCGCCTGGGCTTCCTCGAAATTGC
>JBJXGQ010000176.1:0-5979 GCA_046160525.1 Burkholderiales bacterium | reverse complement strand
GCGGGGATCGGGCATTGAAATTAAGAGTAGCTTTAATTAGGCGGAATATAATTAAAGAATAAGGCAATATCATTTAATTAGCAATGCGCTGGATGCGCGAAATTTCCGTCGGGCGGTATCGCGCCATCCAGTCTTAGAAGCACCGGCGACTGGCGACAAATTCGGCGGCTGTCACCATGTTAGGTCAAGACAGCCGCCGGCCCCCGCACTCACCATGACCGGCGTTGGACGCTTGCTTGCGCACCCGCTCGGTCCTTGAACCGAACAGCTCTGGCATCGCAGCGTACTGGCTACGCGGAACCCCAAGTTGTTGTTGCGTTTCGAGGGCTCGTTCCTGTTGCGTTTGGCGGAGCGCACGTTGGCCGGTTTGTTGTTCCAACTACCGCCGCGGTTCACGCGCCGAGAATGACGCTGGTCAAGCCTGCGCGACAGGTGTGCCGTCCGCCCAAGCCGGATCGAACCACCCGCCACGAAAGATCGCGTGGCGCAGACGCCACGTATTTGCGTGCTTGGCATGGGCGATCCACGACTGCACGCACTGTTGAACGTCCGCCTGCGAGCACACCCCCACGCGCCACCGGTCGCGCAGCCCTCGCAGGCGATTGCGAAACCGTCTCACGTTGTCCTCAGGTAGACGCCGCTGCCCATGCGGAGCCAGGACGTAACCGAGAAACTGTGACGAAGTGTTCGTCGAGAAAACGCCGGTCTTCGCCGGATGCAACCGCAATCTTCTTCCCTCCAGCCAGGTATCCAAGCGTGCGCGCCAGTTCTCCAGTACGCCCGGGTCGTCATGGAACAAGGCGAAATCGTCCACATATCGAATATAACCTGGGGCTCTCAGCACTTCCTTGACGAAATGATCGAACCCGTCCATGTAGACGTTGGCGAAAAACTGACTGGTCAGGTTACCGATGGGCAAACCGCGCCGCCGGTCGAAGGGCGTGAATAGATCATCCCCGGCAAAATACAGATTCACCGGCTCTTGTGCGTTGGAGCCGTCGATGATGGCGTCCAATAGCCCGAGTGTTGGCGCACACGCGATGCGCCGCCGCAGGTCGCGCTTGAGGATGTCGTGATCGATGGACGGAAAGAAGCGATAGATGTCCCCGCGCAGCACGTGCCTGAAGCGCGAGCGATAGGCGTCGTATCTGTTCACCGCGCGATGAGTGCCTTTGCCGGCGCGATTGGCGTAACTGTCGTGGATGAACCCAGCCTCAAAGATCGGTTCCACCACATGGCATAACGCATGGTGCACGACCCGGTCACGAAACGGCGCCGCCGATACGCGGCGCGGCTTGGGGTCACGCACATCGATCACGGTATAAGTTCCAGGCCGCCAGATAGCGTTCGATAGTGCGTGCTCAAGGCGAAGCACATGCTTCTCCATATTGGCCAGAAAGGCGGCAACCCCGGGCTTCTTGCGTTTTCCCTTCGCCGCTTTCATCGCGGCGGCATGGAGCGCCTGGAAGTTGGCGATCCCGGCAAAGAGTTCTTTATGTTTGCGCGGCATGGCCTGCTTTCATCCAGCCGCCCACCAATCGCCCGATCTCATCGACCGCTCTGGCAACAAACTCATATCGTTTCAAGTCGAGGTAGCGCAGGTCCTTGGCCAGGCGAAACAGAAACCGAAGCTTCTCCAGCATCAAATTCACCCGCGTGAGAATGGCGCCCACTTCCCGGCTGTAGGTCGCTTCGATCAAACCTTCCAGCGCATCGAGGGCCGTGGTTTGTATTCGATCCCCCAGCAGGAATCGCTGTCCGCGCGGAAACTTCTCCACCGCCGGAATCAGCCACAGCATGAACTGGTAGGCCTTCTCCAGCGCCGGGCCATAACGCCGCGCGCCTTCGGCGCGCGGCGCCCGCTTCTTGGAGGCTTCTGCCATGGCATGCTCCTCTATGGGGTAAAGGAGTAAAGGATCAAGGCTTAAGCTGCCACTTCACGGCAGCGTCCTGGCTACGCGGAACCCCAAGTAGTAGTAGCGACCCGAGGGCTCGAACCCGTAGCGAACGGCGGAGCGCACGTTGGCCGGTCTGTTGTCCCAACTACCGCCGCGGAACACGCGCCGAGAACAATCGCCCGTAGCCCACACACGGCCGTCCGCGGGGGCCCCGGAATAATTGCCATTCCAGCAATCCTCCACCCATTCCCAGACATTTCCGAGCATATCGTGAAGGCCGAAGGCATTCTGCGTATAGGAACCCACGGGTGCCGTATTGACATAGCCATCATTGCACCCATGCGTCTTGTCATCGACATTGGCAAACCGACATGCCTGCGACGCCGAGTTCCCCCAGTGCCGGGCCATATCCGTCTTCGCACGTGCAGCGTATTCCCACTCAGCTTCGCTCAGCAGCCGGTAGGGCTGGCCGGTTTGTTCCGAGAGCCACTCCGTATAGCCTAAGGCCTGATCATAATTGACATTGATCACAGGTCGCTTTCCCCGGCCCCAGCCACTGTCGTCGGCCGGCGCGCAGGCCCGTGCGAGCACGCAGGCGTCCCACTCTTCGAACGTCACCTCGAACTTGCCCACTGCGAAGGGCTTGGCGATCGTCACGGCGTGAGGGGGACCCTCGTCCTCCTGGCGGTTTGCCTCGCTGGCGTATGACCCCATCACGAACGGGCCCGCCGGAATCACTACCATTCGCGGTCCCGTGCCGCCGCTGCGCAGCGGATCGTTGAATTCATCGCCCGCCTTCAGGGACTTTGGCTCCTCATTTGGCTTTGGCTCTACTTTGAGAGAATCTTCCTTCCCCATCTTGATCGATCCCGGGGGCGCGTCATAGAACATTTCGACGGACTGGAGCCCGACACGCCCCGAAGCCGACCCGAACAGCAGCCTGTTCGCTCCCACTACCAGATCCTTGTCCACATCCTCCACCATCACCGTCGCGCTCTCTCCCGAAGCCGGCGTATCCAGTTGGCGCCGCTTCTTATTGACCAGTATCACCGCCGCTGCGCCGCCGCTATCGGGGAACCCCACGAGAGACACCTTGAATCGCACATCTCGGTATCCCTTGGGTAAGGTCAACTCCACTTCGACCTGGTTGCCGGTGTCCAGACGATACACCGAGCCCTGGTCCTCCGTTCCCCACAAGGCTGTGGAGATGATCTCTACGCTTTTCTTCACAGCAACGCTCTGGTCCGGCGCGTAAATGCGCACGCTGCCGTCCCTGACCGACACGGAGCGGCTCATAGACTCGGCGCACGCCCCATCCACGCCCAGGCTCAGCCCACCCACGATTAGCGCGGCTGCGGTCAACGCGCGCCCAGTAAGCTTCCCTGGAATTGCCTTCGCACCCATGCTTTGACTCCCCTCCGTGCGTGCCACTTGCATCCGCTCATTCACTGCCGGATGAGCCACGATCATTCGCCTCGCGCCTCTGTTATCGCATTTTCGACCGGTGCGCGCGGCTCAGAAACTCAACCCAATGGCGTCGAAGACGCCCTTCACCACGTCCTGCGCGCCCTGCGCCACGGTATTCACGACCTTGCCCACGTCGCCGGACGAGTTAAGGAGCTTGTCCGCCATGCCGGCGTAGTTCCCGGAGTAGGCATAGGAAACGAACTCGCCCACATCGGCCAGATCCTTGCAGTGGTTGGCACCGAAGTTGGCCACGCTGTTCAGAGCGCCGCAAGCCGCAGTGAATTGTTGGCCGCCGACTTTGATGGGATCCGCCGGATTCGAATTGGCGGCGCGGGCAAGTGTCCCCAGATACTGCTTCGGCGACTTGGCGTTGGCGAAGCCAGCCACCGTGCCCACGGAGTTCCGTATTACGCCACCTGACCCGCCGGCCGATTGCGACAGGCCTCCGACGTAGTTTCTGACCTCCCGCCCCATGGGACCTTCCCTGAGCGAGGGGTACTGGAAGGGACGGTAATCGTAGACGATGGGTTTGGACCCCTGGTTGAACACGCCGAAGGACGCCGTCGGATTGTTGAGCGAAGCGCTGCGAACGGACGGATTGCCGTAGATGCCGGCCGCGATCTCCGCACCCCTCACCCCACTGCCAAGCGGGTTCTGCCCCACCGTCTGGTAGTAGGCGACCATCTGGTTCTGGGTGATGGCATCGAGGCGCACGGCCATGCTGTCCTGAAAGGCCGCGTTCTGGCGGATCGCATCGTAGTGGAACCCGGCCTCCTGCGTCATAAGCTCGCGGAATCGGGCATTGGTGGCCTGATACTGCGCGACACCGATATCCTGGATCTCGTGAAGGGTGTTGCCCAGTTCGATGCGGGTGCGCCGCGTTTCCTTGAACTGCTTGACGTTGTCAGCGTGCAGGGTCTGAAAGCCCACGCCCACCTCATCCGTCAGCGACACCAGTAGATCTGCCTGACGATCGAACCCGTTGTTCATGTCGACGTGCATGCTGCGAATGCCGTCGTGCACCATTACCAAGTCCGCGTGCACCACATCGATCATGCGCGCGGTGAGCTCATTGTTCCTCTCCACGCTCGCGTGCACCCGCTCGATGCCGCGCGCCACCTGAATGACGTTCTCATTGATGACGCCCAGGTTAACATTGACCCGTTCGACCCCCTTGACGACCTGAATGACGTTCTCGTTGATGGCGTAGAGGCTCCTGTTGATCTGCTGTAGATTGTCGCCCAGAAGCGCAAGCCCGCGGTTGACATTCACCAGCTGCCCTTCGAGCGCCTGGAACCCTTCCTGCAGAACCCTACGAGTTTCCTTAAATTCCTCCGACAGCCGCGCGATCAGCCGCTCGTTGCTCTCGAACAGCGTACGGCGGACCTGCTCCAGCTTGCTCAAAATGAGCTGGGCCCTCTGCTCTGCCCGCACGCGCGCGGCTGCATCCTGGTCAGCGTACACGACCTGCACCACCTCGCCCGCACGTTCGAGCTGGATCGCCAGCGAACGCGCATTGCCGTTGGTCTTGATGGTGTTGGTGGACACTTCGCCAAACCGATCGAAACTGCGCGCGGTCCGCTCGAAGGTGGTGGCAAGTTCGTTGGCGCGCGCCCTGAGCGCATCGGCGCGCACAGTCGTGATCTCGGATTCAGATCGGCCCTTGAGCCTGGCTTCCACATCCCGCGCCAGCTTGGCCCGAGCCTTCAGCTCCTCTTCGACGGCGATCAGCGTCGCCAGCTTAGAGGCCAATTCGACCTGGGGCGCATCTGGGTTGAGCAAGACGAAGTCATCGAGGGCTTGCACTTTCACGGGGGCTGCGAAGTTCTTGAAGGCTGCCACCTTATGGGCCGCCTCAAAGGTCAAAGCCTGCGCACTCAGCTTGGCCAGGTAGGCCTGTGGCGTGTTGGGGTAACGCTTCATGAAATCCACGTAGCCCGCCACGTTGTCCAACTGGCGGTAGAGCTGGTAGACGTCATCGACCGCCAGGTATCCTGGCAGCGTCTCGCCATATTTCTCGATGAACTTGTTGAACTCATCGATGGAAGCGCTGCTGCGGGTGATGTTGTAGCGCAGCGTGAAGGCGACGTCGGCCGCGTCCGTCTTGGGGTAGGTGCGAAGAAAATCATCCAGATAACGAACGTCGGCCTTGTTCGGAATCGCCTTCAGTTGTTCGGTGGCCTTCGCCTCCACGTCTGCGCTTTGTGCCAGTGCCCCAGCGGGAGTCAGACCCGCCAGAATCCAAGCTAGGCACGCTGCAATGGAACGACTACACGGTGTCATCGCCTTCTCCCCCAGTCTCCCCTTCAGACACTTGCTGACGCGCGATGGAAGGGGCGTTGTTCCTTGTTTGGTCACCTACCAGAACGGCAAAACAAATGGTATTCCGTGCTGCCGGTCCGCGCGCCATTACTCTATCGTGGATCACTCACGGCCCGCAACGAGAATTTGGCTTCGGGACCGCCAACAAGCGTGTACTCGTTGGCGTCCTGGGCGAAGTCCCCCGGACTTCGCTGGTCGAACTCCTTCGGGAGTCCTCACCTCCGCCATCTCTACAAATACAAAAGCCACCTATTAGGTGGCTTTTGTATTTGGTGGAGACGAGGAGGTTGTG
>JBJXGQ010000175.1:0-13622 GCA_046160525.1 Burkholderiales bacterium | reverse complement strand
TGCGCAGGCAGTGGCGGGAAAGATCGATCCCTTGATTGGGCGCGAGCGCGAAGTCGAGCGGGTAATCCAAACGCTGTGCCGCCGCCGCAAGAATAATCCGTTGTTGGTGGGTGAGGCCGGTGTAGGTAAGACTGCCATCGCCGAGGGGCTGGCACGCAGAATCATAGAAGGGAGCGTTCCCGACATATTGGGCAAGTGCAATGTGTACTCGCTGGACATGGGAGCCTTGCTGGCAGGCACCAAGTACCGGGGTGACTTCGAGCAGCGCTTGAAGGCAGTGCTCAAGCAATTGGTCGATAACCCGAACGCCATATTGTTCATCGACGAGATCCACACACTGATTGGTGCCGGTGCTGCCTCGGGCGGTACCCTGGATGCTTCGAACTTGCTGAAGCCCGCGCTTTCCACGGGCCAGTTGAAGTGTATCGGCGCCACTACCTACACCGAGTATCGCGGTATTTTCGAGAAGGACCACGCGTTATCGAGGCGGTTCCAGAAGATCGACGTGATCGAACCGTCCATCCAGGAGACCGTCGAGATTCTGAAGGGTTTGAAGAGCCGCTTCGAGGCACATCATGGCATTCGGTATACCGCTACGGCGCTTACAACCGCGGCGGAACTCTCCGCGCGCTACATCAACGACCGGCATCTGCCCGACAAGGCCATCGATGTCATCGACGAAGCGGGTGCCGCGCAGCGCATTCTTCCGAAGTCCAAACAAAAGCGCATTATCACCAAGCACGAGATCGAGGACGTCGTCGCCAAGATCGCGCGCATTCCGCCGCACAATGTTTCCTCGGACGACCGCAGCAAGCTCAAGAACCTCGACCGCGATTTGAAGGCCGTGGTGTTCGGCCAGGAAAAGGCCATCGACGCGCTGGCCTCCGCCATCAAGATGGCGCGCAGCGGCCTGGGTAATCCGCTCAAGCCCACGGGATGTTTTCTCTTCTCCGGGCCCACGGGCGTGGGCAAGACCGAGGTTGGGCGCCAGCTTGCCTACATTTTGGGTGTCGAACTCATCCGTTTCGACATGTCCGAATACATGGAGCGCCACGCAGTGTCGCGCATGATCGGTGCGCCTCCTGGATATGTGGGCTTCGAGCAAGGCGGTTTGATGACCGAGGCGATCACCAAGAATCCCTACTGCGTGTTACTCCTCGACGAAATCGAGAAGGCGCACCCAGATATCTTCAATATTCTCTTGCAGGTGATGGATCACGGTACCCTGACGGATAACAACGGGCGCAAATCCGATTTCCGCAACGTGGTGCTCATCATGACCACCAATGCCGGTGCCGAAGCCCTGACCAAAACGACCATGGGCTTTACCCATAGCAAGAGCCAGGGCGATGAAATGGGCGAGATCAAGCGGATGTTTACGCCCGAGTTTCGTAACCGCCTGGATGCCATCATCTCCTTCGCGAGTCTCACGACAGAGATCATCTTGCGTGTGGTGGACAAATTCCTTATGCAGCTGGAAGAGCAGTTGCACGAGAAAAAGGTGGAGGCCAACTTTACCGATGCGCTGCGTGCCCACCTCGCCGAACATGGATTCGATCCGCTGATGGGTGCAAGACCCATGGCGCGGTTGATCCAAGACACCATTCGCCGCGCGCTTGCCGACGAGTTGTTGTTTGGCCGCTTGGTCAACGGCGGCAAGGTCATCGTCGATGTGGACGGCGATGGCAAGGTGCAACTCACCTTCGAGGCTACCGCGGCGGAACCTGAGCCCGAGGTGATCCCGACTTAGGCATTGGTGGAATGCGCCAATAGGTCGCGGTGACCGCAAGGGCGAATAGTAGGTAGGCTACGGCGAATACCCAAACGGGGAAATCCCAGTACAGCAACCGGCTGATCCAGCGCTGAAGAAATCCGTCTCCAGCGCTGGATTCCGAACGCAGCAAATCTTCCAGCACCGTCAGCGGGCAGGCATAGCCCAACAGCGTTTCAATGGCGACGAACCATGTCGCGCACAGGTGAGTTACCCGGAACGCAAAATTGCGCGCGAACCTCCAGCGCCATCGCGCGCCCAACCACGTCGCGCAGAGTCCCCCCACCACAAACAGCACGAAGACGAAATGCACGGCGAGAACCAGATCGGCCAGGAAGGTCCGGTCCGGCATGAGCGTGGCGTTTAATCCGTGGCGATAGGACGCGAGGGATCGGCGATCCACTCGCTCCAAGATCCTGGATAGACCTTGGAGCCTGTCAATCCGGCGATCTCCATGGCGAGTGCATTGTGGCAGGCCGTTACGCCCGAACCACATTGGTGGACAACGTGCGAGGGCGCACGTCCTTTGAGCAAGGCTTCAAACTCCGCCTTGAGCGCGGCCGCGGGTTTGAAGCGCGACTGCGCATCCAGGTTTTCCTTGAAAAAGCGGTTCGCAGCACCCGGGATATGGCCGCCGATGGGATCGATGGTTTCGTTTTTCCCATGGAAGCGGTCATTGGCGCGAGCGTCGAGCACGTGGTACGTCTGGCTTTCGAGATCGCGCACAATGAAATTCGCATCCACGCTGGCGTCCTTGCGCAATTGCATGTGAAAGGCCGCACTGCGCGGGGATGGTTTCTCGTGCGTAACTGAAAAGCCGGACCTTACCCACGCATCCCATCCGCCATCTAGTACCGCCACGCGTTGGTGCCCGAGCCAACGCACCATCCACCATAGACGCGCAGCGTAAGTACCGCCGGTACTGTCGTAGCCAATGATCTGAGAATCGTTGCTGGCACCCATATCGCCCAGCCAGCGCGCGAAGGACTGCGGCTCGGGCAAGGGATGGCGCCCGTTCTTGCCCGTCTTTGGCCCCGAGAGATTCTTGTCCAGATGCGCGAAGCGGGCACCTGGAATATGGGAAGCCGCATACTCTTCGCTACCCCAACCTGGTTTGGCGAGATCGTGGCGGCAGTCGAAGATCACGAAGCGCGGATCGTCCAAATGCTTGGCGAGCACCGCGGCGTCTATTAGCGTGGCGAATTCCATGGTTACCTCGCTGGCGCAAGCGCGGGTTCCAGATAACCGCGCACGAACTCGTGAAAATGGATCATGCCGTCTTCGGCCGGCATCAAATAGGGGCCTTGTTGCTCTTGTCCGCTTGCGTAGAGCTTACGCCGCCCCTCGTGCAGATATTCGCAGATCTGTTGGTCCTGGGCCGCGCTTTCAAAGTACGCGGCTTGGTGCGCTTCCACCAGCGGGCGCTCGAACAACGCTACCTCCTCCGGATAGTAGAACTCCACCACGTTGAGGCATTTCTCTGGTCCTCGCGGCAATATCGTACTGACCACCAAGCAGTGGGGATACCACTCCAGGCAGATATTGGGGTAGTAGATAGACCATAGCGTGCCGTACTTGGGCGGTTCGCCGTTGCGGTATTTGAGCAACTCGTCGATGTAATGCGCGTAGACGGGAGTTTCCTTGTGAGTGAGATTCTTGTAGACCCCCAATTCCTGGGAACTCCACCACTCGCCAAATTCCCAGCGCCAGCGCCCAGGATCCACGAACTGGCGCAGGCCTGGATGCACTGCTTCGACGTGGTAGAGCTCCAGATAGATCTCCAGAAAAATCTTCCAGTTGAACGGATACTCTGTAATCTCCACGCGATCGCGCACGTGGCCCGTGAAATCGTAGTCCGCCATGAGATTCATTCCGGCCAGATCCTTCTCTGGATCGCGCTTGCCCGTAAAAAGTAGCCCGCGCCAATTTCTGAGGCTTGTGGCTTTCAAGTCTAAGCAAGGATTGTTGGGAAACTGCGGGGCACCCAATAGCTTGCCTTGCAGATCATAAGTCCAGTGATGGACGGGGCATACGATGTTTTCCCTGTTGCCGTGGCCCTTCAGCAATATGGATTGCCGGTGCCGGCACACGTTACTGATGAGCTTGATGCCCTCCTTCCCGTGGATCAGCACCGGGGCGTCTGGCAACCAATCCAGGACGTAGTAGTCGCCCGGGTTCGGCACCAGATGCTCATGTCCGATGTAACCGGGCCCGGCTTCGAAGATGAGCTTTTGCTCCAGACGCGCGATCTGCGGATCGAAGTACCAGCTAATGGGCAACGGCTCCGGGGTACGGGTGAGCGCCAGCGTGGAGGACAGATCGGTCATGACGAGGGGAAATGGGGGAGGTAATGGAATGCAACTTACCTTTCGGCGCAGGTGCGAAATTCTACATGCCAACAAGGTCTAGCCGTGATGCCTCGAATCAGCTATCTTGCGTGCCTTCTTGGGCTATCCCCCAATGCCATAGTTCCCTCCAATCATGCCTGATGAGAATCAACCCCAGCCGGAGAGTTTTGAAAGCGCCCTGGCGGAACTCGAAGCCACGGTCGCCCGCATGGAAGGCGGGCAGTTGAGCCTGAAGGACTCCTTGGCGGCCTACAAGCGTGGCGCGGAATTGTTGCGCTATTGCCAGGCCGCGCTCCAGGACGCCGAGCAGCAAGTCAAAATCCTCGAGGGCGAGGTGCTTCAGGACTTTGGCGGTGCAGACAACGCCGCCTGAGTTCGCGCCGTGGATGCGTGAACAGCAGGCGCGCATCGAGGCGGTGCTGGACCGAGTGTTGGAGGCGCCCGGTAATCTTCCGAGCACCTTGCACCAGGCCATGCGCTATGCCGTCCTGGGCGGAGGCAAACGCGTGCGGCCCCTACTGGCCTATGCCGCGGGCGAGGCCGTGCAAGCCGCGCCGCAAGCCTTGGATCACGTGGGAGCTGCCGTGGAGTTGATCCACGCCTATTCCCTGGTGCACGACGATCTTCCCTGCATGGATGACGATGACCTGCGGCGCGGTAAACCTACCTGTCACGTACGGTTCGGCGAAGCCACGGCGCTTCTCGTGGGCGATAGCCTGCAAAGCCTCGCTTTCGCAACCCTTGCCGCCACTCAAGGCTTGGATGCGAACCAAAAACTACAGATGGTTGGCATACTCGCGCAGGCCTCTGGTTCCACCGGCATGGCGGGCGGGCAAGCCATCGATTTGGAGAGCACCGGCACGGCATTGAGCTTGAGCCAACTGGAGACCATGCACCGCATGAAGACCGGGGCACTCATCGGAGCTGCGGTTAGAATGAGCGCGTTGTGCGGGGCGAGTTTGGATGGCCTGAGTGATTCGAGTCCGGCGCGATCAAGTCTCGGCAAATTTGCTTCACTATCAGGCCTGCTATTTCAAATCGTGGACGATCTGCTGGATGCCGAGCAGGATTCGGCGACACTGGGAAAGACCGCCGGCAAGGACGCACAACAAGGTAAGGCCACTTTCGTTACTCTCCTGGGATTGGAGGATGCTCGCCGGCGCGCCCGCGAAGTGGAGGCCGAAGCGCTTGCGAGCCTGAGCGTCTTAGGTACCAAGGCGGACCGCTTACGCCAGCTTTGCCGCTATATCGCCTCTCGCACGCACTGAGAATACAAATTACTTGACCCCCATGTATCCCACCCTCGACAGCATCCACTCGCCCGCGGACCTTCGGCAACTCGAAAGGCGGGTACTGCCGCGCGTGGCCGATGAACTGAGGCAATTTATCCTGGCTTCGGTGTCGCAAACCGGGGGACATCTGTCTTCCAATCTGGGGACGGTGGAACTCACCGTCGCACTGCATTACGCCTTCAATACTCCCTACGACCGCTTGGTTTGGGATGTGGGGCATCAAACCTACGCGCATAAGGTTCTCACGGGGCGCCGGGAGGGCATGGCGAAGCTTCGCATGCACGGCGGCATTGCGGGCTTCCCCCGGCGGGTAGAAAGCGAGTACGACACCTTTGGAACCGCGCATTCGAGCACTTCCATCAGCGCGGCGCTCGGCATGGCAGTCGCCGCGCGGCACGCGGGCGAGAAGCGCGGCGTCGTGGCCATCATCGGCGACGGTGCCATGACCGCCGGTATGGCCTTCGAGGCCTTGAACAACGCCGGTGCCATGGATACCAATCTCCTGGTAATCCTCAACGACAACGACATGTCCATCTCCGAGAACGTGGGGGCGCTCAATAGCTATCTCGCGCGCTTGCTGACGGGGCGGGTATATACCGCTGCGCGCAAGGCAGGCGGCCGCGTGTTGAGTGTGCTGCCGCCCATCAAGGACTTCGCGCGCCGGGCGGAGGAGCACGTCAAGGGCATGGTCACACCGGGCACCTTGTTCGAGGAATTTGGCTTCCGTTACATCGGCCCCATTGACGGCCACGATGTGGACGGGTTGGTGGCAACCCTTTCCAACTTGCGCGAGTTGGACGGGCCGCAGTTTCTGCACGTGGTCACCAAGAAAGGGAAGGGATACAAGGCGGCCGAAGACGATCCCATCCTCTACCATGGTGTCAGCAAATTCGACCCTAAGGTTGGAATTCAGTCCAAGCCTGCCTTCAAACCGGCCTACACCCAAGTGTTTGGAGACTGGCTGTGCGACATGGCGGCGCGCGATGACAAGCTCATCGGCATCACTCCGGCCATGCGTGAAGGGTCTGGGTTGGTACGTTTTTCCAAGGAGTATCCCGAGCGTTATTTCGACGTGGGGATCGCCGAACAGCATGCGGTGACCTTCGCCGCGGGATTGGCCTGCGAAAACGCGAAGCCCGTGGTCGCGATCTACTCCACCTTCTTGCAACGCGCCTACGACCAGCTCATTCACGATGTCGCCATTCAGGAATTGCCCGTATTGTTCGCCCTGGACAGGGGCGGTTTGGTGGGCGCCGATGGCCCTACCCATCACGGGGCTTTCGATCTGAGTTATCTGCGCTGCATTCCCAACATCACGGTGATGACCCCCAGCGACGAAAACGAGTGCCGGCAAATGCTCTACACCGGCTACCAGTTGGGTAAACCGGCGGCCGTGCGCTATCCGCGCGGAACGGGCCCCGGGGTGCCGGTTCAAGCGGAAATGACGGCCTTGCCCATCGGCAAAGCCTTGCTTCGCAGGCAAGGAGAAAGATTAGCCATACTGGCCTTTGGTGGCGTATTAAGTGCTGCCCTGGAGGTAGGTACAGCGCTCAATGCAACGGTGGTCAATATGCGGTTTGTGAAGCCTTTGGACGAAAGCCTCCTCGCCGAACTTGCCGCGTCCCATGAATTTTTCGTGACGGTGGAAGAGAACGTCATCATGGGCGGGGCCGGTAGCGCGGTGCTGGAGGCGTTGCAACGCCTGCGTTGCAAGATTCCCGTGTTGCAATTGGGAATTCCAGACCGCTTTATCGACCATGGGGACCCCGCCTCCCTCGTCAAGGAATGCGGTTTGGACGCGGCGGGCATTGCAGCCTCTATCCGGGCCTGGGCGATATAATCGCAACGAACCTTCTTTGGGGCACACCATGAATCATCCGGGCGAGATCGCCATTCCAGACGTACAAAATTATGCCGACGCCCGCCATTTGGCCATCGATCGCGTGGGCATCAAAGGTATCCGGCACCCTGTTCGCGTGCGTGACCGCACCGGAGGCGTGCAGCACACCATCGCCATGTTCAACATGTACGTGCACCTGCCCCACAACTTCAAGGGCACGCACATGTCGCGTTTCGTGGAGATCCTCAACGGGCATGAGCGCGAGCTTTCCGTGGAATCCTTCGAGTCCATCTTGCGCGAGATGGTGCAGCGGCTAGAAGCAGATTCCGGCCACATCGAAATGAATTTTCCGTACTTCATCAACAAAGCGGCACCCATATCGGGCGTGAATAGCTTGATGGATTACGACGTGACCTTCGTGGGCGAAATCGAAAACGGCGAATACAGCTTCACCATGAAGGTGGTGGTGCCGGTGACCAGCCTATGCCCTTGCTCGAAGAAAATATCGGACTACGGCGCCCATAACCAACGCTCCCACGTGACGGTGACGGCCAAGACCAAGGGGTTTGTGTGGATCGAAGACTTGGTGCGCATGTGCGAAGAGCAAGCCTCCTGCGAACTCTACGGCTTACTCAAGCGCCCTGATGAGAAGTACGTGACGGAGCGCGCCTACGACAATCCCAAGTTCGTGGAAGACATGGTGCGCGACGTGGCCACGGTGATGAACGGCGATGCGCGCATCGAGGCCTACGTGGTGGAGTCGGAGAACTTCGAATCCATTCATAACCACTCCGCCTACGCCCTGATCCGCGGGGATAAGCGCAGCGGCAAGCGCTAGACCCTAGAATCTTTTCGTAAGGGTAAGACGGTCGCCGTCGCGGTCCATCCGCATGCGGTTCAGAAAGCTCATGCCTAGCAAAGCGAAGGGCATTTGCTCATGCTCGCTCACCACCGCGTCCACGTTCGAGAGCGTTACCTCGCCGATTTTTACCGTGTCGAGTTTGACCCAATAAATTCGCACGGTCCCGTTCGCCGTATCGGAGAAGCCGGGCCGGCCTTTCAAGTAGTTGATCCCCAGGCGGCGCGCATCCCCCGCGCTGAGAAAGATGGTGGTTGCTCCCGTATCCACGAGAAAACGGATGGAGCCTCCATTGATGCTGCCTTCGGCAATGAAATGCCCGCTCATGTCGGCGGTCAAGGTGACCTGGGCCGCACCCGAACTCTCCGCCATCATGGCGATATTTTGTCCCATGCCCAATATCTTCTTCTCGCCATGGACAAGGAAGGTGGCGGAGGAGGAGTCGGCTTTAACGAGTTTGATCCCTTCGGCGAGGGAATCGCCCGGCCGCAATACCTTGGGCTTGCCCTTCGCCAGGGATGCCACCGCCATCCCCTCCGATAGCCCGTGAATGTGCACCTCTTGCGCCGCGGCCGGGGCGATGAGTGCCACTGAAATGGCCATGGCGCACAGGGTGCCTGGCAGAGTCCAACTCACCTTTGTCATTCGAGGTTGCTCGCATGAATGCATCGAGGGCAGAGGGGGGCAAGAAATAAGCCGGTGGATTTGCCTGCGCCCAAAGCCGGGTTGGAGCAGTCAACATCCGAGCAGGGGCTTGATGAGGGGTCGCCAGTTACAACTAGGCGATCGTGAACAAGTCTTCTACGCGCGCCGGTGTTTACCCCAATTCTCTTGCCAATTCAGTCCTGTAGTAAGATCGCCCAAGGGTGGAGCGGAGGCCGCGCCAGACGCACGCTAATTGCGGAAATAGGCCTATCTATCCCTGACAACAACCTGGCGCATGGCGCCGGGATAAGAGGCGGCCTCATGCACAAGAGTCATTCATGCGCTATTTCCGTTCCCCGGTACCTGCCTGCGTGGGTAATCCTGTTCGCGGCCTTCGCGCTACCCGCCCACGCCCTGGAGAGCGAGTGCGATAACCTGAAAAATGCTCCGGCCCACCAGCTCCTCACCGTCTTGCGTACGGTGGACCCAAAGCTGTGCGCCATGAACGAGGAAATGGTGGCCAAGGTCAAGGACAACCTGCCCAAGGCGACGGACGCCTACGCCGAGTACTTCGACGCCGCGGCTTTCCGCAACTTGCAGCGTGATTTTCGCGCGAATGACCAGGAGAGCGTGACCTATCGCATGCTGCCCAACGCGCGCGCCTACGTACGCATTCACGCCTTCAACGAAAGAATTCCTCAACTGGTCATCGGTGCGCTCCAACATCTCTCGCGAGACAAGCCGCTCACTGGGCTGGTCTTGGATCTGCGCGACAACCCTGGAGGATTGGTACGCTCCGCCGTGGGGGTGGCCGCGGCGTTTCTACCCACGGGTGCCTTGGTGGCATCCATGGATGGGGAAGACCCGGCCTCCAAGCGGGAAATGCGTGCCCATCCCGATGATTACCTGAGCGGGGACGAGGAAGATTTTCTCGTGGGGTTGCCTGCCCAATTCAAGACGCTGCCTATTACAGTGCTGGTCAACAGGGGTTCGGCATCGGCCTCCGAGATTCTGGCCGGAGCCCTCCAGGATCACGGCCGCGCCGTGGTGGTGGGTACGAAAACCTACGGCAAGGGCACGGTACAGACCATTATTCCGCTGCCTGACGATACGGCGGTCAAGTTCACCACGGCCTATTTCCATACCCCAAAGGGCCGCCGGGTCGATGGCCAAGGTGTGAGCCCCGACGTCTTGATCGCACGCTATGCGCGGCCCTCGACGGACAAGAGCGAGGGGCTATCGGCCGTGATCTACTCGACCATCACCATGCCGGATTCCGCCTGCGTCCTGAAGCTGGAAGGCACAACGCCGGTCGCACTGGACCTGAGCCAATGGACCAAGCGAGACCGGGAAGACTGCCAGCTTCAGCAGGCAATGCTGTGGCTCAATGCGCAGCGCCTCGCGAAGGCGCGCTAAGGCGTAGTTCCCTTCATTGAGTATCGGTGTGGCGTGGCGGTCCCATCAAGGTGGTGCCGCCGTCCACCACCAGTGTGTGTCCCGTAATGAACCGAGCCCGGCTGGATAGTAGGAAGCGCACCGCATTACCGATATCCCAACCCGTTCCCTCGAAAGCCAATAAAGACGCTTTGCGGCGCCGCTCACGCGCCTCCGGGCTCATTCCGGTGGTGTACACCATCGGTGTGAATACCGCCCCGGGCGCAACGCAATTCACGCGGATGCCGTCTTTCCCATGATCCACCGCCATCGCGCGGGTGAGCGTGATCACCGCGCCCTTGGAGGCCGAGTAAGCCGTCAGGCCGCGCGGCCGCAGCGCGGAGATGGAGGACACATTCACGATGGCTCCGCTACCCGCGGTGTTGATCATGGCGGGAATCGCATACTTGGCGGTGAGGAACATGCATTCGACGTTGACTTGCATGACGCGCCGCCAATGCTCCGCGCTCTCGTCCACCACGCTCTTGGTGCTGGCGATGCCCACGTTGTTGTCGAGAAAATCCAGCCGGCCGAAGCGGTTGACGGTCTCTTCCACCGTGATGCGGCACTGGCGCTCGTCGGTGAGATCCGCCGCGATGGCCGTAGCCACGCCGCCTTCCGCCGCGATCATTTCCACCGTGCGCTGAGCCAGCGCGAGTTCGCGGTCCACCACCGCGACCTTCGCGCCTGCCCGCGCCAATAGCATGGCGGCCGCGCGGCCATTGCCGATTCCGTCATCCTTTGCTCCGCCTCCGGCCACCATGGCGACCTTGCCGGAAAATCCCTCGTCGTCTTCCTTGAACATGCGAGCCCTCGAATTAGTTGGTTTTCATCCAGCCCTTGCCCCGCCAACGCAGCGCGAGTGCAGAGCCCAGTAGCGCGACGTACACAAAGGCCGCCCCCCATGCTCCGGGCGCACCGTAGGCCAGTTGCGGAAGAAACGCAACCCAGCCCTGGCCCGGTGCGAAGGTGAGCATGTGAGTAAGCGGTATGAACACCCCGAGCGAGAGCAGCGCTAGCCATAACGTAGGCGTTACCACGTCGCCAGCGCCGCGCAGGCACGCGCCAAATCCCAGGTTAAGGCCGTCGAAGAACTGGTAAGCCGCCGCGATCCAGAGCAAGGTGACGCCCAAGCGCGCGACGTCCGGTGCATGGGGATCGTTCGCGCCGGCAAAAGCCGGTATCAACAACGAACCCAGAAGGGCGAGCACCAAGCCTACGGCGCCCATGTAGCACGCGGTCAACTTGCCGATGCTGTTGCCCAAGGTGAAGGCCCAGTCCGGGCGTTTCGCTCCAATGGCCGTTCCCACCAAGGTCGTTCCCGCCATGGCGATACCAATCCCCGGCCAGTAAGCGATGGAGGTGAGCGTCATAACGATCTGGGTGGCAGCACCGTCCGTCACACCTACCTTGGTGGTCATGAGCTGAAACAACGCCAGCCCGAACAAATCCACGGAGAAGAACAAACCGATGGGAAATCCGAGACCGCACACCGCCCGCACACTTGGCCAGCGCATGCGCCACAGAAGCCGTGTCGAGAACTTGCGTTGAAAGCGCGCCGAGAGAAATAGTGCGAGGCCCAAGGCGAGTCCGGTTGCGGTCGCAAGATTTGTTGCCCACGCAACGCCTGCGATACCAAGCCCCAGCCCAAACATGAACCAGGCGTTGAGCACGATGTTGGAGATTGCCACCACGCCCATGACGCACAAGGTGAACACTGGCCGCCCAATGCCGTTGAAGAATCCCGACACGGCCCACAGCGCCGCGCTCACCGCGGCCCATTGCAGCCGCGGCTCCCAGAACTGGTTCGCAATGTCCACGGTGCTCTGCTGCAACCCGAAGGGAGCCAGTATTGGTGCGCAAGCTTGCGACACGAGCAAGAACAAGGGGAGCGTCAGCAGTGTTCCCCACAACGCGTTCCAGGTGAGACTCGCCGCGCGCCGGTAACGCTTGGCGCCATAGGCCTGCGACACCAACGCTTGCACACCCAACCCGAGTCCGCCCAAGGCGAGGATGGCGATGATGACCAACCAGTTGATGGCGCCGATGGCCGCCGTCGCCTCCACGGAAATGCG
This sequence comes from Burkholderiales bacterium, assembly GCA_046160525.1. Classification (GTDB taxonomy): domain Bacteria; phylum Pseudomonadota; class Gammaproteobacteria; order Burkholderiales; family SHXO01; genus SHXO01. Next base: position 1,358 of record JBJXGQ010000175.1, on the reverse strand, counting down.
GCCGATGAACCAGATGTCCGTCACGTTCAAGATCGCCTGAATGGCGCTGTTGATGAACAGCGGCAACGCGAGGCGCACCACGGCGGCGTAATCCACGACCCAGGTACCGCTGGCGTTCAAACGAGCGGCAGGTAATTCATACAGCGGCATCTAGAAGCTGCGCCCGATCTGAAGGTAGGCCTGTGTTTCGCCCAAATCATCCAAGCCGTGCGCAACGCCTAGGCGCACCGGCAAGTAGAAAAGATAACCCAGCTTGATCTCGCCCAACACTTCGATGCCCACGCCTTGCCGGTATTCGCTCACCGCCCCGTTGCCCGATACCCGGCCGGTGTCGTAGAACACTGCCGCCGAAAGACGGTTGATACCGATGGGTGGAACCATGAAGTGGCGGTCAATGTCCGCGATGGGAAAGCGCAGTTCCACGCTGCCAAGGCGCGCATCGGGCCCCCGAAGCGCGGCGATGCCACGGTCGTAACCGCGCAGCGCCAAACGGCGTTCGTTCAGCCTTGGAGCTTCGGCGGCGAATTCGCTGAAGCTGCCACCTAATTCGAAGTCCTCCGTAGCACCGGTGGCGCGCGCCTCGACTGCGCGCAAGGCGAGGACGCTTTTGCCGATGGGAAAGTAAGCTTGCAGGTCAAGGCGCGACACGTTGCCATCGAAGCTGGTGTCGCTCTTGAAGGGCCGGTAGGTCTCAAACAGGAAGCGCGCACGCAATCCGCGCGAGGGGCCTTCGGAGTAAATGTTGCGATACAGGCTTTCGTATTCCAACATTCCGGCGGCGAGACGCTCGTCGTCCAGTTCCTGCGTGGGGCCATCCACGGTGACTCGGTCCTTTTGCTCGATGGCCGCACCGACACCGAGGTTCACGCGGTAGTCCCAGCGAATGAAGCGGGCAAGGGAAATCCACTGCGCTTGCAGGGAGCGTTCGTACTGCGTGGCCTTATCGCGTTTGTCCTCGGTGCGCCAGCGGGTGACGGCCAAGCTGCGGTCCAAGGTTAAGTAATGCCGGTCGTCATAGACGTACTCGAATAAGCCGAGCGGTTCGCGCTGCGTAAATTCATAGAGCGGTGCCAGCGTGTAACGGTGCCAGTCCAGCGCGTCGCCGCCAAAGGTGGTGGCTCCCAATCCAAAGGTATTCCTGTCCGCGAATAGCGTGGGAAACCATGACCTGGGTGCCAAGGTGGAAAGGGCGCTATAGCTGGTTTCGCCTTCCATGGCGAGCGTAGGCGGCGCAACGGGAGTGGAAGAGGCTGCAATGCTGGCTGGTACGGTTTCCAGAGGCTTGGCGTCACGCAACCTGCGAATGCGGGTTTGTCCTTGTTCGAGCGTTGCGAGCGCGAGTTGCCCGTTGTCGTCCA
>JBJXGQ010000174.1:0-3772 GCA_046160525.1 Burkholderiales bacterium | reverse complement strand
GCGGCCAGGAACGAAAACCAGGGAGAAAGATAGAGCGCCATACCTTCGCGGGTGGTGTAGAAAGAGACCACCGACAGCAGACAGCTGATCCAGAAGAGCGCTTGGGCAAGGGGTTTGGTGACTCCAGACGACAAGTTGGCGAGCCTCCTCCCCGAGGCATACGACTCTGCGCGGCAAAATGTTCCATGGATAAAATGGACCATGGACGCTCAATACCCAATTGGTAAGTTTGACCGGACTGCGGCGCGCAATCGCCAAGGTTGGTTGGCCGACATCGGGCGGCTGCCGGCGGATTTGAAGGCGGCGCTGGCGGCGCTACCGGCAGGCGGGCTCGACAAGCCCTATCGGGAAGGCGGTTGGACGGGGCGGCAGGTTGTTCACCATCTGGCCGACAGCCACATGAACAGCCAACTGCGATTCCGGTTTGCCCTCACCGAAGACAAGCCAACGATCAAGCCCTATGACGAGGGCGCGTGGGCCAAACTGGTGGACGCCGACAGAGGTCCCATTGAGACTTCGCTGGCGATCCTCGAAGGGATGCACGCCCGCTGGACGGCGTTGCTACAGTCACTCACCGAGGAACAGTGGAAGCGTGAACTGGTGCATCCGGCCACCGGCGATTGGGACTTGGAGCTAATGGCCGGACTTTATGCGTGGCACGGGCGGCATCACGTGGCGCACATCAAGTTGATTCGGTAGCTGTCGGCTAGTGCCGCCGCTCAACCCGCTCGCTGACGCGAGGCGGCTCTGTTACGGACCGCGCATGTGGCTGAGCCGCGACGGTCACGGAGCGGTTGTAACGGGGTTCAACGAATGACCATCTAGATATACCCCACTGAGCCATCGGCGCGATACTCAAAGCCGCGCCGCCATGGTTTGGGCGGATAGTGGCGGAATGCTTCCTCATTGAGTTCGATGCCCAGACCCGGTTTTGTGGGCACGGGCAAGTAACCATCCTTGACGACGGCGGTTTCCTTGAGTAGATCCTTGCGCGGTGACACGTCATCCGGATGATACTCGAGGATAAAGAAATTCGGCGTGGAGACGGCGAAGTGGGTGTTGACCACGGTGGCTACCGGGCCCATCGGATTGTGCGGGGCGACACGAACATAGTGGGCGTCGGCCATCGCCGCAATCTTCTTGAGTTCCAGCAACCCTCCACAAACGCAGATGTCGGGCTGAACAAAATCCAGGCACTGCGCAGCGAGCAGGGCGCGAAACTCGTGCCGCGTGTAGTTGCATTCGCCACTCGCCAGCGGGATATCGCAATGCTCACTCAGTTTGCGCATCGCGTCGACATTCTCAGGACGCACAGGCTCCTCCAGCCACATCGGGTTGTAGGCCTCGATCTCCTTGGCCATGCGGATGGCGCGATTGATCTCAAAGAATTTGGCATGGATGTCGACCCCGATATCGACATCAGGGCCGAGGGCCGCTCGCACTGCGCCGACACGCTGGCCGGCCATGCGCGTGACGTAGTTGACCGGGCGCGCGTTGGTGGAGTTCATGTGGGGCGACATCTTCACGGCGGTGTAGCCATATTTTTCCACCAGGCGCTTGGCGCTCTCGGCCAGTTGCGAAGGCTCATTGCCGCCCGCGCTTTGATAGGTGCGAACCTTGTCGCGCACTTTGCCGCCCAGCAGCATGTAGACGGGCAGCCCCGCAGCCTTACCCGAGATATCCCAGAGCGCATGCTCGATGCCGCTGATGGCTGAATTAACCACGCTGCCGCCGGGGAAGCGCGTGAAGTTGAACATGAGCGAGCAGAGGTGTTCGATGTTACGCGGATCCTGCCCGACCAGCCAACTCTTGTAGTCCTCAATGACTTTGATCGTGGCCTCGTCCGGCCCGCAGGAGTAGGCTTCACCAATGCCGTGGATACCCTGGTCCGTGAGTATTTTCACGAAGCAGAGATTCCGGCTGCCAACGCCCACCAGGAACGTCTTGATATCGGTGATCTTGATGGCTGGGCGCGTTCCGGTTTGCGCCGCTTGCAGAAAGGGCGCCAACCCGGCGCCAGGCGAAGCGGAAAGGAACTCTCGACGTTTCATGCTTGGAAACCTCCTGGACTCCTGATTAGTAACGGGGGACTTTGGGATCGATCGACAAGCTCCAACTGTCGATCCCGCCCGACATGCTTTGGCAGGCTTCCACACCCTGCCCGCGCAGCCAGTTGACCACGTTCAAGCTGCGCATGCCGTGATGGCAAAACACGATGAGAGTGCCGGTTTCGGCCATCGCGTCCAACTCTGAGAGGCGCACCGGCACGGTGTTCATCGGAATCAACTCGGCGCCGGCGATGCTCGTGATGGCGTGTTCAAACGGCTCGCGCACGTCAATGAGGATTAGCTTCTCACCCGCTTTGAGTTGCTCATGAACAGCGGTGGCGGTGATTTCGAATGGAAGGCTCATGGGAAGGTCGATTCTATCACTGGTGTCTCAGGCAATCCACCCGCGTGAGACCAGGTGCTCGAGTACGGCGACAGCGTTCTGCTCTGGAGTGCGATCGGCAGTAGGGAGCGTGAGCTCGGCGTTGGCCGGGATTTCATACGGATCGTCAACGCCGGTGAAGCCCGTGATCTTGCCGGCCCTAGCTTGTTTGTAGAAGCCCTTGACGTCGCGATCCTCGCACAGTTCGGCGGGCGTGGCTACGTGAACGAGCACGAAGTTCGGGCCCACCATGCGGCGGGCATCATCGCGGCTGGCCGCATAGGGGCTGACGGCGGCGACAATCGAAGCTCCGCCGTGCCGGGCGATCTCGGCCGCCACCCAGCCGATGCGGCGAATGTTGACGTCGCGATCCTGGCGTGTGAAGCCCAGACCCTTGGACAAATGGGTGCGGACGACGTCGCCATCCAGCAGCGTGAGCCGGCGGCCGCGCTGGCGAAGAAGAATAGCGAGTTGATCGGCGATGGTGGATTTCCCCGAAGAGGGCAAGCCAGTGAACCAGACGCAGAAACCTTGGCGCTCGGGCGGCGGAGTGGCGGCCTCCATCAGCGCGGCAATCTCGGGGCGGTAGCGCTCGCCTCGTGCTTCAACCACCCGCGTGGCGCCGTAGTTGCGCAGGATGCGCTCAAGCAGCGACGGATCGTCATGCGCGAATGGTTGCATCTGAATCGCCGCGGTTCCACCGAGGCTGGCCAGGAGAACTTCCGCGGCGCGAACTCGCGCGAAGTGATCGACGGGGCCGGGTTCGACGACATGAATCGCCAGGGGCCGGCCCGCCGCTCGAAGTTCCTCCTCCAGTTCGATGGTGGGAAAGTCGCGCAAGGCCACGCCGAGGGCTCCAGGGCCAAGAGCGGTCCGGAAAGGCTCGGCACGCTGGCGGTATTGCTGGAAGTCGGCATGACGCGGCGCCTCGATTATTTCAAGGTCACCGGCGATGCCCATCGATGTCTCTTTCACCGCGGTGAACACGGCCACGCGCACGTTGTTCGCATCGCGGAGCAAGAGCTTTTCGCCCGGACCCATCGGCTGCGGCGGGCGAAGCAGGAAGCGCGGTTGGGGCCAGTAGGCGCCGTTGAGAAACAACTCAAGGTCGCCTAATGCGGCGGCGTCCAGTTGGAGGGAAGCAAGATCGTCGAAGCTGGGCACGAACAGCGAGTGTAGCAAGGTGCGCAGCCGGGAGCCCGGCTATAATTAATGTTCTTCACATGGACTTCGACTGGTTCCCGTTGTGGCTCAGTCTTCGCGTTGCTTTCCTGTCCACGCTGATTGCCGCGGCAATGGGCGTCGCAGTTGCGTATTGGTTGGCCAACTTCGAGTTCCGGGG
>JBJXGQ010000173.1:0-3976 GCA_046160525.1 Burkholderiales bacterium | reverse complement strand
AATTTTTTGTTGCTCATGGTGGGATGCTACCTTCTCGGGTGGCGTAAACCTATGGCCAGAATCGAAGCGTGGGGCGGTAAGTTGTGGCGGTTGGTCTCGCCCCTCACTCGTGCCCTGATTCCATTGCGCACCTGGCCGCGGGCGATGACCGTCGGGCTGTTATGGGGCTTCATGCCCTGCGGCCTGGTATATGGCGCTTTGGCCATGGCCTTGCTATCGAGAAACGCGATGGAAGGTGGCGCGATGATGGTGATGTTTGGCCTAGGCACGCTCCCCAATCTCCTGGCTGCAGGCACGCTACTGCGCCATATCCGTAAGAAAGGCCTGGATAACACTTGGCGGCTAGTCTCCGGTGTGGCAATCGGAGGTTTTGGCGTGTACGGCATTGCGAATGCCACCCAACTCGGCGAGCACATTCGTGTGGGGTTGCTTTGCTTAAGCAGCCTCTAAGATTGAAACAAACTACCCCACCCACGCGTACTTCCGCTTACTTCTTTGGGTCCCCTGGCGGTGGTGCCTTGTAGTCGCCGATAATGCCCTTGGCTGGGCAAATTTTGAACACGGGGCACTTGATACAGCCCACCGCCAACGCAACCGGGCAAAGAGTCATGATAAGCCTCCCAAATAGTCCGCGGCGGGCGCGCATGCCGCATGAGGAATATGGTACTCCTACGCTGGCCCTTCAATTCCGCGTCTCGTCCCTGAGGGAGAAGGGCTTTTTACTTCCCACCCAGGGTTGTTCCCGCTCGAGCGGGAAGCACGACGCTCCGTTCTCCCTTCGGCAGAAGGGCTGGGGATGAGGGAGAGGGACTGAGGGTGAGGAAAAGAACTTGTCGTGAATGACGAAAAGATTTAATAGACCGCCCTTCACACCACCACTTTTACCAGTTGCCCGGGCCGCACGCCGCCGCCACCATACACTCCGTTCAGCAACCGCAACTGTTGCTCCGCATTGCCCGTTAAAGGCGATTGCCTGGCCAGTTCCGCGAAACCTCCACTGGGATAAGGCACGGCCTTGATCGTCCAGGGACGCGCCGCCTCGCGGTCCGCCGCGCTCAAGGGGCGGAATGAAGACTCCGCATCTAAAATCTGGCGGTAGGCACGCTGGAGCGAGGGCTGGTCCTTGGCGGCGTAAATGAAAGCGAAGTTCTGGTTCGATGGGCCGGTGGCGATGGTGAGTTCGACCGCCTGTGACTGGCCGCGCGCATCCTTCACCGTTCCCGCGAAATGCGTGGCCGCAAGCCCGTTCAAATTGCGGCGTTCTGTCCTGCCCGCATCCGGCTTGACTGCGTTGCGAATGATTTCCTCGTGGCTATTGCCAGCCTGGGGTGGCACCGCCTTGACGATCAACGCCGCGTTACCTTCGCTGTTCACGAGCATGAGCGCGTCGGATGAGTTTTGGATTTTCCAACCGAGCGGAGCGGTCAGTGCGATGCCCAAGGGCTCGTGGTAGAAGTTCCGGCCACGAGTGACACCCTGCTCACGGCTCTCTCCGAAAGCCATGCCATTGACGGCATCGAGGAAGCGCTCCTGGCCTTCGTCCGTATAGCCGGTGCTGCTCTTGTACTGATTCGCGATTTGCGTGATGTCGCGCAAGCGCTGCTCATTGCTCGGGTGCGATGCGAGCCAACTCGTGCCTCCCTCGCGCGGCGTTTGGCCGGCCGCGCGCGCCTGGTCGGCCGCGAAGCGCTCCTGGCTTTCGAGCAGTTTGATCACATCGACCATGTTTTGCGGGTCGTAATTAAGCCGGGTGAGGTATTCGGCTCCCAGCCGGTCGGACTGAGACTCCTGCTCCCGGCTATATTTGGCGATGTAGCCGGCCGCCACTCCCTGCGAAACCTGCGATGCCGCGTTGGCCGCGCCTCGCATGCCCTGGCTTTCGAGCACGGCGCCCAGCACGGTCGCGGCGAGCACGCCCAGGCCAGCCGTCTGCTGGCGCGTGGCACGTTGCGCTCCATGGCGCGCGGTCACATGGCCAATTTCGTGGCCGATGACGCCCGCGAGATCCGCTTCGCTGTGCATGTAGGCCATGATGCCGCGCGTGACATACACGTAGCCGCCCGGCAGGGCGAAGGCATTGACATCGGGGCTGTCGAGCACGGTGAAGTGCCAGTCAAGCTCGGGACGGTGCGAGGCCTTGGCCAAGCGTTGCCCGACTTCGTTGACGTAAGCTTGCAGTTTGGGATCCTTGTATTCGCCGAACTCGGCGAGGATCTGTGGATGCGCTTTGGCACCCTCGGCCATCTCGGTGCGTTCGTCCATCACCGTGCGCTCTGTCTTGCCCGTCACGGGATTTTCGACGGTGGAGCATCCCGCTAACAAGAATGGGGTGGAAACGAATATAGCGATTAGAAACTGGCGCATAAGAAGCCTCCCGAATGGAGCAATCTTGAAACGGGTAGGTGGGCGCAGTCTGTTCGTTATCGCACACAGTTCTGCGAAAAGAAAGAACCGGTATGTTAAGCGGTGGGCGGCATGGTACGCCGCTGCTTGAACGGTTACAGCGCTTCGCTCGCGAAATCCGCCAGCCTAGAGCGCTCGCCGCGCTGCAAGGTCACGTGCCCTCCGTGGCGCCAGCCCTTGAAGCGGTCCACGACGTAGGTGAGGCCGGAACTCCCCTCGGTGAGGTAAGGCGTGTCGATTTGCGCGATGTTGCCTAGGCACACGACCTTGGTCCCTGGGCCGGCGCGCGTGATCAAGGTCTTCATTTGTTTCGAGGTGAGGTTCTGGGCTTCGTCGATGATGAGAAATTTCTCGATGAAGGTGCGCCCGCGCATGAAGTTGAGGGATTTTATTTTCACGCGCGCTTGTATGAGATCGCGCGTGGCCGCACGCCCCCACTCGCCGGCGTCTTCATCGGTGCGGTTGAGTACCTCCAGGTTGTCCTCGAAGGCGCCCATCCATGGAGTCATCTTTTCTTCTTCCGTGCCGGGGAGAAAGCCGATGTCTTCGCCTAGGGGAACGGTCACCCGGGTGACGATGATCTCGGAGTAAATCTTGTCGTCCAGCGTTTGCGCTAACCCAGCAGCCAGGGTGAGTAAGGTTTTCCCCGTGCCGGCTTGGCCAAGGATGGTGACGAAGTCGATCTCGGGATCCATCAAAAGATTAAGCGCGAAGTTTTGTTCGCGGTTGCGCCCCACTATGCCCCACGCGGCGTGCTTGGCGTGGGTGCGGTCGATCACCGTGCGCAGTACGGCGGTCTGGCCGTTGACCTCGCGCACTTGCGCGTACAGGGGGCGCTGGCCTTCCTGGTAGACGAATTCGTTCAGCAGGAAACTCTGGCACAGCGGGCCGGTGACGCGGTAGTAAGTGCGACCGCCTTCTTGCCAGGACTCGACATCCTTACCATGGGTATCCCAGAAATCCGCGGGCAGCGCGCATACGCCGGTATAGAGGAGGTCCGTATCCTCCAGCACCTTGTCGTTGAAATAGTCCTCGGCGGACAAACCCATGGCGCGCGCCTTGATGCGCATGTTGATGTCCTTGGACACCAAGATGACTTGCCGGCCCGGCTGGCTCTCTTGCAGGTATTTCAGTACGCCCAGAATCTCGTTGTCGCCTTTGCCGGAGGCGAGAAACTTAGGTAGGACACCTTCGATGGCGTTGGTTTGCAGATACAGGCGCCCATTGATTTCGCCCGAGCCTGGGCGCGTAAGCGCGATGCCCTGGTCGATGGAATGCTCGGTTGCCTTGACGACGTCGTCTAGAAAACGGCTTGCCTGGCGGGCATTGCGCGCCACTTCCGACATGCCTTTCTTGTGGGCATCGAGTTCTTCCAGGGTGGCCATGGGCACGTAAAGATCGTGCTCCTTGAAGCGAAACAAGCTCGTGGGGTCGTGCATGAGCACGTTGGTGTCGAGCACGAACAGCTTGGTCTTGGGCTGGATTAAAACAACGGGAGTGGCTTTGGGCATTTGACCTAGGAACTGGGGGGCTGGGAACTTGGGGCTAAGGGAGCTTCTTGATGAATTCCAAC
>JBJXGQ010000172.1:0-5937 GCA_046160525.1 Burkholderiales bacterium | reverse complement strand
CAAGTTGCGTGACAGTCCTTGGCGAAATCGCGGTGATGTCGCGGCCTTCGTAGTGAATGGAGCCCGAAGTGGGTTTCAGATAGCCCGTCACCATGTTGATGAAGGTGGTCTTGCCAGCGCCGTTGCTGCCGATCAAACCCACTACTTGGTCTTGCTCGATGCTTACGTTGATGTCCGAGGCGGCCGTGACGGCACCGAAATTCTTGTTGAGCCCGCGCGCTTCCAATACCGTGGCCATCATGCCGCCTTGCGCATGCGCTGGAACAACGACCAGATGCCCCCGGGCAGAAACATGATCACCAATAACATGGTGACTCCGAGCGTGGCTTGCCAAGTGTTGGGAAAATACTGCAAGGCGAAGGTGCGAACCGCCTCGAAAATGGCGGCGCCCAGGAACGGCGCGAATACACTGGTGGTGCCGCTGAAGATGGAGATGAAAACGAACTCGCCCGAAGTAGTCCAGTAGGCCGTGGTTTCGGGATCCACGTGGCCGATGGTGCCCGCCATGAGTGCGCCACCAATGCCCGCCAAGGCGGCGCTGATGACGTAGTTCAAGTGAATCACGCGGCGCACGGAGGCGCCCATGTACTCCACGCGCAATTCGTTGTCCTTGATGGCGCCCGCGAGCCGGCCCAGATGGGAGCGAAAGTACGCGTGCATGCCCAGCGCCGCCAAGAATGCGGTGGCCGCCGCCACGTCGAAGAGTGCCATGCGCGGGCGCTCCAGTGCGATACCGGCGAAAGTCTTGACGGACAACCCGAACCCATCGGTGCTGCCCAGTTCCGAGGATTTCACGAGGAGACCGTAGAGGATCATGGAGAAAGCGAGGCTCAGCATCGCGAAGAAGATGTCCCGGTACTTGCTGAGGAGAAATCCCAACAAGAAGGCCGCCAGACTGGCCACCAGCGCGCCCACCACGATCATGGCGAGCAGATCGGAGACTTTCCAGAGATGATCCAAGGTGCCTGCCGCGTACGCACCTAGCGCGTAGAAAAGACCTTGGCCAAAGGAGACGAGGCCCGTGCGAATCATCAGGATCATGCCCAGCACGACGATGCCCGTGTACAACGCAACGGTGGCGTAGGACACCGCCCACTGCGGAATGAAGCGCCCGGCGATGAGGAGCGCGACAAACGCGAGTGTCAAGAAGAGTAGGGTGCGGTCGCGCATTACCGGTCAGTAGGGCCCGATTGAAAACCAAAACCCTTTAACGCAAAGACGCAAAGGACGCAAAGGACGCAAAGAACTGCCTTGATTTCTCTTTGGGGTTGGGTTCCTTTGCGTCCTTTGCGTCTTTGCGTTGAAGCCTTTGAGCATTTTCGTTCTCAGATTTTCCGCGCCTCGGGAATGGCGAACAATCCCTTGGGCCGCACGATGAGCACGACAGCCATCACGATGTAGATGCTGAACAATTCCAGTTCCGGTTTCCAATGCACGGCGGCTGCTTGCACGATGCCCACGATGAGCGCGCCCAGCGCCGCGCCGCCCAGGCTGCCCAGGCCGCCAATGACGACGATGGCGAAGGCCAGCACGATTTTCTCCGCGCCCATGCCTGGCTGCACCGAGGTCGTGGGTGCGGTCAGCGCACCGCCCAAGGCCGCCAGCATGGCGCCCACGGTAAAGGTGATGAGATAGACCCGCGCCACGTTGATGCCCATGGCCGCGCTCATTTCGCGGTCGTGAATCACCGCGCGCAGCATTTTCCCGGATCTGGTTTTGTTAACCACGAAGGCCAGCACCGCGCCCACGATCAGTGCAACACCGATCAGAGCGACGCTATAGGTGGGATAAGTCAGGGGGCCAATGTCGAGATTACCTAGCAATGCATAGGGCTCCGCGACCAGGATGGGATCCACGCCGAACATAAGCTTGGTGAGATCTTCCAAAATGAGGAACACAGCGTAGGTGACGAGCACGAGCACCATCTCGTCACGCCCGTACATGTAGCGAAGCAATCCGCGCTCGATGACCGGCCCGGCGATGAGTCCCACCACGATAGCGGCGGCGATCAGTGCGGCATAGCTGCCCATGGGCGCATGCCCGCCGCTAAGCCACAGGCCAGCGAAGGTGGCAGCTGTATAGGCACCCAGCTCGAACAAGCTGCCGTGGGCGACGTTGAGGATCTTCATCACGCCGTAGATCAGGGTGAGCCCCACGGCCACGATGAACATCATGGAGGCGGCCATCACCCCATCGATGAGGATGGCCGGCAGTTGCTGCAGCACGCTATTTCTTGGTTTTCATCCCGGACTTGATCCAGTCCAGGCTCGCCACGCCATCGGGGGGCTGCACGCTCTCCACGGGATACTGGCGGATGTTGACCACCGTGATCTGGCCGTTCACCAGCTTAGTAGTGCCATAAGCGGTACCCGAGACGGCTTGGTGGCCTTTGCCCAACGCCATGCGCACGCGCCCGCTGGGCGATTGAAAGGACATTCCTTCAAAGGCCGCGATGATTTCTTCCTGGCTGGGACCGATGGCATAGGCTTTTTCCATTTCTTCCTTCACGCCTTTGTTCTCGCCCATGGGAATGGAGGAAGACAGTTTCTTCAACTTGGCCGCTTCGTAAGCGGACTTCAACCCCAGGATGCCGAGCGCCGCGCTGTAGGCGGGGTAGTTGGGATCGAGCTTGGTCTTCGCCTTGTAAATATTCTTCAGCCAAGTGTTGAGTACGCTATCCGGAGCGAACACGCCATGGGTACCGCGCGCGCCGACGATGGTGCCGTCGGGAATGTTGGTGCCCAGGCGGTGCAGATAAGGTTCACCCGCCACGAGTATGAGCTGGCTCTTCTTGAACAACCCGCGCGGAGTGGCCTGCACCATGAAGGCTTCCAGATCGCCGCCCCACAAGCTGGAGTGAATGACATCGGAGTTTGTTCCGAGCAAGGCTGAAATCTCCGCGCCGTATTGCCCCGCGCCAAGCTTGGGCATCTGCGATGACGTGATTTGTACCTGTGGCCGCATCACCGCCATCGCGGAACTGAAGTCGTTCCAGGAATCCTGTCCCCAAGCGTAGTTTTGGTTGATGCCGCCGTAGGTCTTGACGTTGGGATTTTTCTCCAACAGGTAAAGCGCGGCGGCCACCGCATCCATGGTGGCGTGCGGGCGGGTGCGAAACACGTACTTGTAGCTCGCCTCCTCGAACACGCGCGGAGTGCCGCAGTCGAAGAGCACGGTGAGCTTCTTCATCTCTTCGGCCACGGGGGCCACGGCCAGGCAATCGCCGCTGGAGATGTAGCCGATCACGAAATCCACGCCTTGCCGTTCTATCAGGTTACGGTATTCGCTCACCTGCTTGCTGGCGCCACCGGCTTCGTCGATCACCACCAATTCCAACGCAGAACCACCGAAACCTTTGCTGTTATAGGGCGGCGGCGCACTCCCGGCGTTGAGGGCCTCGACGATGGCTTCGGCGGCGATCTTCGCGGGCACACCGAAGGGGCCGGCAGCCGGGCCGGAAAGAAAAGTCACGAAGCCGATCTTGATGGGTTTGGCCTGCTGGGCGAAGGCAGTTACCGCCAGAAGGCTTCCCAGGATAAGGGTTGCAAGCTTGATGCGCGCGTTCTTCATCGGTGTTGTCTGTCGGGGCTGAATGAGAAGGTTCGGCAAGGCGCCACAGCCTGGCCGGTGAGGGGCGGCAATCTAACAGCTTTGCCCGGCCGAATTCAAGGCCATCGCGCGATGCCGTGCATGGTAAGCGCCTGCCAGACTGGCCCGGCACTGCGCGGGGGCGCACTGCCTTCGCGGTGCTCAACGCCAACTAGATTACGCCCGAGAAAGCGCTGGCCGGGCATTTTGCCCGGCCCTATGGTTCTCCAAGGTTTTGCCGATTTAGGCACCGTCCGCGCCCAAGAGGGCGAAACCAAAGGGAGAAGCCGTAATGGATACAGCGAAATATCTAACCAGCGTGAAGGGCCATGCACTCGTGCTGGGAGGGTCAGGCGGCCTAGGCGCTGAAATCGTGCGCGCGCTGGCGGCTCATGGCGCATCGGCCGTGTCCTTGACCTACGGGCGCAATAAGAAGGCGGCCGACAACCTGATCAAGGAACTGGAGAATCTGGGCGTCACCGCGTATGCGGGCTCGGTGAATCAAACCGACGAGGCGGCCTTCAAGAAGTTTCTCGAAGACGCTGCTGCCGCCACGGGCCAGGAAATCACCTCGGCGGTGAACTCCATCGGCATATCGCCCAACGTTCCACTCGAGGAGCAAACCCTGGACGGGCCGGAGGGCTGGCGCCAGGTGTTCGAGGTCAACGTCTACGGCTGCTTCATCTCCACCCGCGCCATCGCCGAACGCATGAAGGCGAAGGGTGTGCGAGGTTCCATCGTGCTCATTACATCGACCAATGGCATCAACTCGCAATCGCAGATTTCCACCCACTACGATTCGTCCAAGGCGGCGCAGGGTCACATGATGAAGATTTTCGCGGAACACTATGCACCGGCCGGCATCCGCATCAACGGATTGGCGCCAGGATGGATCGAGACCAGCATGAACGACACGCTTCCGCCCGATGAGCGTGAGCACGAAATGAGTAAGATCTGGGCGAAGCGCTTCGCTGAACCTCACGAAATCGCATCCTTCGCTGCGTTCCTCGCGGGGACGGGTGGGTCGTACGCCTATGGCCAGAACTTCATGGTGGATGGAGGCTACCGGTAATAACTATCCGGTACTGGTTTAGTATCCCCTCGCTTGCACAAGGGGGGAACATGAAATCCATCGGAATTGGCATTGTGGGGCTCGGCATGGCGGTCAAGCCGCATGCCTTGGCCTTAAAAGAGCTAGGGCACCGAGCCCATGTAGTAGGCGGGTTTAGTCCGTCCGCGGAACGCCGCCGCGGCTTCGAACAAACCTACGGCTTGCCAGTGGTAGATTCCTTGGGAGCCTTGCTGGAAGACGCCAGGATGCAAGTGCTCATTATCCTGACACCGCCGCGCACTCACGCCGAACTTGCGCTGCGCGCGGCCCATGCCGGAAAGCACGTCTTGCTGGAAAAGCCCATCGGCGTGACGTACACCGAAGCCAAGGCAATCGTGGATGGCGTTGCGGCGGCGGGCAAGCGGCTGGGCATCGTGTTTCAGTTTCGTTTCCGGCCAGGTGCATTGGTACTGCGCCAGCTCATGAACGAGGGAGCGCTGGGCGACTTGCTGAATGTATCGGCCTCCATCCACTGGTGGCGCGGATCGCAATACTATGCCGAGCCTGGCCGCGGCACCCTGGCGCGCGATGGCGGCGGCGTGCTGTTGACTCAAGCCATTCACACTTTGGACTTGATGTTGAGTTTGGCTGGGCCGGTGGCGAAAGTCGCGGCGCAATGCCGCACCAGTACGCTACGCCCCCAGACCATGGACACCGAGGATATCGCCTGCGCCGCGCTCGCCTTCCGCAACGGCGCGGTGGGCGTGATCGACGCCACCACAACGGCATACCCAGGCTACCCCGAGCGCATCGAATTGGCAGGCACCAAGGGTTCGGCGGTATTGGAAGCGGAGAGATTGACCGTCAATCTTCATAACAAGGCCCCTCAAGTCATCGAAGGCAGCATGGCCGGAGGGGGTGGCGCGGATCCCATGGCCTTCTCCCACGAGCCGCACAAGAAGCTGATAGAAGATTTTCTCGATGCCGCCGAGCATGACCGCGATCCCTACGCGAGCGGGCATTCGGCGCTGCCGGTGCATGCGCTGATCGATGCCATGTTGCAATCGTCGCGGGCGGGCAAATGGTCCGAGGTGGGTTCTTGAAAACCGCCTACGAAGCCGCCAACGCCGTTGAAGCGCATATGATTCAAGATGTCCTGCGGCGCGAAGAAGTCGAAGCAGAGATTCATGGCGAATTTCTTCCAGGAGCCGTTGGCGAGCTGCCGGCCGCCGGGCTTGTCCGCGTAGTGGTTGCGGATGAGGACTACGCGCGTGCCCGAGAAGTGATCGGCAGGTGGG
>JBJXGQ010000171.1:0-2530 GCA_046160525.1 Burkholderiales bacterium | reverse complement strand
CCCGCGGGCGTGCCTGGAAGATGCGTGAGCCAAATGCCGGTCTCCGTTCTAGCGAGAAGATGGGGCGGCACGTTTCCAGCACGAATTGTCTCCGCCAAGGATATGCCGTCCATGGCGTCTGTCCGCGTTCCAAGAGCGAGTTCCAACAGTGTGGGCGCAATGTCGATATTGCGGATCACCTTTGATACGGTTGCGTTGGGCGGGGATCTCGGGTCGGCGATGATAAGAGGCGTTCTTGCGCTGTGATCGCCGAAAATGCTGTTCCCTTGACCCCACGTTCCGTGTTCGAAGAACTCCATTCCATGATCGCTAAAAACAACAACGATGGTGTTCTTGCCTAGGCCGCAAAGCTCCAGATGCGCCAGCACTCGTCTGACTTCGTCATCGAAGGCTCGCACACAACCGTCGTAAAGATCCTCTATTTGATCCAGGTCGAATTCCGATCTGGCTTCGCCTTGCCGCCGGATGATGTCGAACGGATCGGTAAGCCGGGCCATGGCGAACAACGAATCGCCGCGGTAACCAGGATCGGAGAACATACGATAGTAGGGGTATTCCGATCCGAAGGGCGGATGCGTCGATGCCGCAAACATTGTGAGTAGAAAAGGCTGCTTCGCCTGCGCAAGGCCGCTCAATGCCCGGCGCACTTGAATCCCAAGTTGCCGGGTTCGGGGCACGCCGGCAAGATAATAGATCTCTGGCAGCAGCTTGCGTCCAAGGGGATTGGACAGAAACAAAGACAGGAATAAGCGAAGGTCCTTAGGCCCTTGCCTGAGGAGGTACTTGATATTCCATTGGTCGTCTGGTGTGTGGGCGGCATCGAATCCAAGGTTGAATTTCTTGAGATCGCCGGCCGCCCAATCACCGAGGGCAATCGTTTTGTAGCCAGCGTCTCTTAGCAAGGCGGGTAAGCATGGCACGGAGAGGTTGGTTTCAGCGCTGGCCACGTAGTTATCTCGTACACCGTACCGATTGGGCCAACAGCCAGTCAACATTGATATCAAACTTGGAGCGGTACGGGCACAGGGCACGAAACAGTGCGTGAATAGCGTTCCGGATCGCGCCAGTGCGTCTATGCGCGGGGTCAGGC
Source organism: Burkholderiales bacterium (assembly GCA_046160525.1). Taxonomy (GTDB): domain Bacteria; phylum Pseudomonadota; class Gammaproteobacteria; order Burkholderiales; family SHXO01; genus SHXO01. The sequence continues at coordinate 1,440 of JBJXGQ010000171.1, read as the reverse complement.
TTCGGTAATATCCCGATGCGCCAAGTCTGTCGGCGCGAAGCGTATCCGAGCCGAGCATCAAGATGTTGGGTGAGGAATTCGGCTGCGCCCCCGGATGTCCCGGACTTGGTTCGCGTTCGCGGAGACCGAGATGCCAACCGAGGGCGGCCGTGGTGACGAATGCCGCTAGAAACGCCATTTCGTTCCATCGATGGTTTTGAACCAATTCAATGCCCGCGGCCAGCACTATTGCCGACAGGCACAATAGAAGGGTCACGTCCAAGCACAGTAGACGGTTCGAGCTAAGAAAGCGCCATGCTCGCCTGAAGCGGCGCAAATCATAAGTGGAGGAAGCGGCAATGGTGGCGGGCGAGTCATGCAATACCCTGAGAAACTGGCGTCCGGTTGCCACCGAAAGCCCAAGAAACGCGGCAAGGACTTGGATCGCGAATTCTGGCTTCCGCTGGTTCAGCGTACAGATTAACCCCCAAACCAATACTCCAATGCCTGAGAAGACCCATGAAACGGCGAAGGACCAAAGCCACAGGCGAGCTAGCGCGTACGTTGAATACCAAAGGTAATGTGTGTGCACCGCTTCGCGCAGCTGCGGCCCGGTACGAGTAAAGTCCTTCACTGACTTCGCCAGCAGAATCATGGAAAATGCGCAGGCAACCAAGGCGCCAGCGGCCAATCCAGTAGCAAATGTCGCGGGCACTAACACCATGAGTGCATGCTCATCTAAATAGTTTCGCCGCGCACAACCGCCGCAAGCAATCCCAACGTAAGCCGCCCACGGGTAATGGGTGCGCGCGCGAATGCCTCGATTAGATGTAGTAGCGCATCCATGCGCCGGCCCGCGCGATATTCCCACTTCGCATAGTCCGAAAGGGCGGATGCATAGCATGCATGCCAAAACCGGCCTCGCCGCCCGGGGGCGAGAAGTCTTCTGTTCTTGCGCAAGACCCCAAGTGCCGAGACACGCATGACGTCAAGATTCCGGCTCATGCTGTTGGACGAACGCCGAATCACAGTGAGTGCCTCGGGAATACACGCGTAGCCGCTTATCGCGGCCAGTCTCATCCACATGTCCACGTCTTCCAAGGAGCGCAATTTACTCTCGAATAGGCCCGCCTGGCGGAACAAAGAGTGGCGTACCAGCACCCCCGATCCGCTTCCCGGAATCAAAGACAAATTCTCGAAAATTGCCTCCAACTGATTGTCGCGCGCAGAGGGACATGCCCATATACCAAGGGGGTTGCCATCCGCGCTCACGGTCTGCGCGGTAGTTGAGCAAAATCCCACGTGGGGATGCGCTCGCATAAGCGCCACTTGTCGTTCGATCTTTTCTGGTAGCCACCAATCGTCGGCGTCCAAGAAGGCTACGAATGACCCTCTCGAGGCCGAGATACCTGTGTTGCGCGCGCTCGGCAGCCCGCCGTTGTGCTTGTGGATGACGCGAAT
>JBJXGQ010000170.1:0-2696 GCA_046160525.1 Burkholderiales bacterium | reverse complement strand
GCATCATCAACATTGCCTCCGTGGCGGGTATTCGCGGTACCGATCCGCGCTTCATGAGCACGTTGGCCTACAACACCAGCAAGGGCGGGTTGGTCAACTTCACGCGCTCTCTCGCGGCGGAGTGGGGGTTGTACGGCATTACCGTCAACGCGATCGCACCCGGCGTATTTCCCACTAAGATGGCCGCGGGCATGATCGAGAAGGCCAAGGAATTCGTCATCGACCGCACACCCTTGCGGCGGCTGGGCAATGATCAGGATCTCAAGGGCATCGCCGCTCTGTTAGCCTCCGATGCCTCGAGCTACATCACCGGGCAGATCATCGCGGTGGATGGTGGCATGACCGCGCTCTAACTTCCGCGTGGATTGTTCGGACGCGCTGCGTTACCGCGCGTCCGAATGAGTGAGGCGCCGGCCTATCTCGGCAATAATGCTGTAGAATTGGCGCAATATTGCGCATAAGAGAAAAGACATGTCCGAGAGCGTGGAAACGGTTTTGAATCTGCTCGCGATACCGGCACCCCGGCGGCGCAAGATCCACTCGATAATGGACTTGGAGTCCTTGGTTCAAGAGGGGTTGCCGGGGCGCGCTTTGATAACTCTTCAAACTGCTCTGGAAATTCCCGTTGCGCGTTTTGTGGAGATCGTGGGCATCTCGGCGCGCAGCTTCAGCAATTTGGGAAAGAACCGCAATCTAGACCTCGTGGTGAGCGATCGTTTAGCGCGAATCGCCAGGATCGCCGCGAAGTGCGAAGAAGTGTTCGGCAGCCGGCAGAAGGCGGTTCATTGGTTGCACGAACCCTTGATCGCGCTTGGGGGAAAGACGCCCTTTGAGAGAATGCTTACCGAAACGGGCGCCGCCCGCGTCGAGGACATCTTGGTCTCGATCGAACACGGGGTGTATGTGTGATTCTATGGAGGCTAAGCCCGGCTCGCTATGCGACGCTGGCCTTGACGGGGGAAGGTGCGAGTCTGCGAGGGGGGAGATGGAATAGCCGCGGGGTCAAGGCGGTGTATGCATCGCTCGACCCCGCGACAACGATTCTCGAGGCGTTGACGACCTTCGATCCCGCGTTTGCACCGAATGGAGGATTCCAACTATTGAAACTTTCCATCCCGGCGGATGCCCAGATCACCGAACCGCCGTGGGCCGAGTTACCGGAACGGTGGGAGGATTGGGATTCGCCCGGCGCCGCGCGAGAGTATGGCGATGCCTTCCTTAAAAGTGGACTGGGACTTCTGTTGATCGTACCGAGCGCGGTGCTGCCGCAGGCGAGAAACGCCGTGATCAATCCCGCTCATCCCCAAGCCCGGAAAATATCCATAATGCAGCAGACTCCTTTTGAATTTGATCCGCGCTGGCCTCTTAAAAGGCCATAACCCCGAATAAACATGAAAAATAACTTCGACATTCAAATTCCCTACGTGGAACACATGGGCATGCGCCTGCTGGAGAAGGCGGACGGCAAGGCGCGCATCGCCTTCGAGCCGAAGGCCGAGCATTTCAATAGCTGGAAAACGATCCACGGCGGTGTGGTCATGGGCCTGCTCGATGTGGCCATGGGCACGGCGTCCCGGGCATTGGACGCGAAGTGCATCGGCGCCGCCACGGTGGAGATGAAAACCAACTTCATCAGCGGTGCCCAAGGCCCGGTATTCACCGATGGGCGGGCCCAGTGGGCGGGACGTTCGCTGATTTTCACCGAGGCCGAGATGACGGACATGGCGGGTACCCTACTCGCCAAGGCCACCGGTACATTCAAACTGATCTATCCGAAGGAAGGTTAAGATGGCTCTCGATCCGCAGGTGCAGAAAATTCTCGATCTCATAAAACAAGCGGGGTTGCCCGAAATGTGGCAACTCACCCCGGACCAAGGGCGAGAACAGTATTTGATGCGCGTGAGCAAACTCGCGCTCAAGGAGCAAATTTTTCGCGTGTACGACCGCAAGATCCCGGGGCCGGGCCAAGACCTGGACATCCGTGTCTACCAACCGCGCGAGCCCAAGGCTGGCGAGAAATTTCCCGTGCTGCTATGGTTTCATGGGGGTGGTTTCGTAATCGGTGATTTGGATTCCCACGATAGCGCCTGCCGGGCATTGGCCAACCAGGCGGACTGTTTGGTGGTGGCGGTGGATTACCGCCTGGCGCCCGAGAGCAAATTTCCGGCGGCGGTGGACGATTGCTTCGCCACGCTGCGCTGGCTTGCCTTGCACGTGGTCGAGCTGGGCGGCGATCCCATGCGAATGGCCGTGGGCGGCGACAGTGCCGGGGGTAACTTGGCGGCAGTGGTGGCTATCCTCGCGCGCAACGACGGTTATCCGAAATTGGCGGGGCAGTTGTTGATCTACCCCTGTGTCGCGCCGGAACCGGAAACCCCTTCTCACAAGAAATTCGCGGAGGGCTACGTGCTGACAAGAAATTCCATCACGTGGTTCTACAAGCAATACGTGAGAAGCCCCAAGGAGTATTACGATTTCCGCTTCGCGCCCTTGGTCGCGGATGATCTGAGCAATCTGCCTCCGGCCTTGGTGCTGGTGGCGGGCTTCGATCCCCTGCGTGACGAAGGTGTGGACTACGCCAAGCGCCTGGTCGAGGCAGGCAACCCCGTGACACTGAGCAACTACGAAGGCATGGTGCACGGGTTTTATTTGATGGGTGGCGCGGTGGATGCGGCCAAGCGTGCGATCGCCGAATC
>JBJXGQ010000169.1:0-7657 GCA_046160525.1 Burkholderiales bacterium | reverse complement strand
CCCTCGCTGGGTAAATGGCTGGAATGCGAGCCTTACGCATTGCTTGCGCAATCTCCGCCCTATTGGGCAAAAATTCAATCCGGGCACTGACGAGAACTCCGTCAGGCTTACTTCGTACGAGTGCGGCGAGCGCCTGCGTGAGACCTGACGGAGTTGGCGCGGCATGCATTTCAAGGCGGACACCAAGAGTGCGTGCCGCCGACTGCGCAGCTTCCTTGTACGTCCCATAGATGGGGTTCGACGGATCGGCCAGCATCGCAAAGCGATTACCCTTCGGAACTATGTCTCGCAGCACTTCCAGGCGTTTCGCGGTGAGTTCCGGCGCGAGGGCCGCAAGACCCGTGGCGTTTCCTCCAGGTCTTGCCAGGCTTTGCGCCAAGCCCGATCCGATCGGATCGCCAGCCAAAAATATAATCGGTACGGTTTTAGTCGCCGCCAAAGCACCCTTGGCGGCAGGTGTACCACCGGTAACGATGATGTCTACACCGTCCCTGAGAAAGACTTCGGCTTGGGCTCGCGCCTGCGCTACGCTGGCCGCCGAGCCAGACCAAAGGATGCGGATATTCTTGCCCTCCACGTAACCTAGCGCGCTCAATCCCTCCGTAAGCCCGCTCTTGCACGACTCTAGAATCCCCACGGGGAACAAAACACCCAGCCTGGGAATTGCCGGCGACTCCTCACCCCACGAAGGAGCGCAAGCGCACAACCAAAAGAGAGCGTGAAACGCTAATCGCATTGGAGCTTGGCGTTATGCAATTCGTCTAGCGTGTTCCACCGTTCTTCAATGCATTGGGACCGTAGGGCCCAATGCCCTCCTCTAGCTTTGCCTCGCACCGTACGCAAGGCAGGAAATATTTGCAATAACACTGGTTCCCCTCCCTTTCCGGTCTCAATACCCCCGGGACTTATTTGTACGCAGCGACAGCACCAACATTTCCTCACCGACGCCAAGGAGCGCTCTCCGAGGCATAGGAGGCACTGGGTAGCGTCCCGCCATTACATTCCAGTAGGCCCACGAGCGTTCGTCGAAAATTCCGGGCGGGGCGCTCTCCAACACATCGCAAAAATCCTCCGCTCCCACGTGCCTTCGCACGACTTCTATTTCAGCAGCTGTTCCATAGGTCATCAGATATGCCATGAACCGGATTGGATCTCCTAGGCCGTCCTCGGGCGTTGCAAACCAGTTGACCCTCTCGGCGATGGAAAGCAACTCCTTGGTATGCGGAAGGGGCTTCACGGGAGGCCCCGCCATGCCCGCACACCCGCCAGTTGCGGAAGATTATTTGGGTCGGCACTCTTGACCGCTGAAATCAAATTGCCCCTTGCTTGCAAAGGCAATTCCGACAGCGAGATGTCATCGTGATAGGACAGAGCCTTAAGCGAGATGAGTGGGTTGAACTGGTGGCCATAGATCACGCTCGCGGCGGCAAGCATCATGGGCAGACCGATCCCCGCCAGGGTGAGTAGTGCATGAATATCAAGATAGTCCCTGGCCTCGGCCCGCTGAGTTACTACGGCCACCTTCATCCCAGCCAGATCGAGGAGCGACGCAACGGCGATTTCGGGGCCCTCGGCGAGCTCCACATCACTAACCTGTCCAAGTGCCAGACCTCCGAAATAGGAAAGCAGCACAGGCGTCGTTGAGCGGGCGGCAATATCTCCAGCCGGGGCACGAATCGAGAGATGATGTCCCACTATAGCGCAAAGTTCCGTGCATGTTTCTGGCGGAGAAAAGTTACAATTCTCAGTCTAGTTCAGCAGTCGAGGCGAACCGTGTTGACCAAGCACTACACCCCCATCTCCGAGACAGAGTACCTGCGCCTGGAAGCACAAAGCCCGGTCCGGCATGAGTACGTGAGCGGGGAGATGTTCGCCATGACCGGGGGGACACTTCGTCACAATGCGATTGCAATTAATCTTACGGCAGCATTGAAATCGCATCTGCGCAACTCCGGATGCCACCCCTATATGAACGATGTACGGGTTCGCGTAGCGAAGACCAGCGCGTATTACTATCCCGACATTCTGGTCAGTTGTTCAAAGGACGGAAGCAGCGACGATATGCGTTCGACCACGGCCGAGGACCCGAAGCTCATCGTGGAAGTCTTGTCCGATTCGACGGCGTCCACGGATACGAGAGAGAAATTACTGGCTTACCGAACGCTGCCTTCTCTCGCCGAGTATGTCTTGATCAGCCAGGACGAAGCCCGGGTGGAAATTCACCGGAGAAGTGGCGACATCGGGTGGGAAAAAATCGAATTCACCGGCGCGGAATTAGTCCATCTAGCCAGCGTTGATCTGATGATCTCGATGCGCGACATTTACGACGGGGTGCCCATCGAGTCTTTGGAGCGCGGGCCGGGCGAGCGATAGGCGGCTACCGGCGCCCTTCCCTCACCCTCGGTCCCTCTCCCGGAGGGCGAGGGAAGCACCACAGAATGGCGGCATCACACCTTCAGCGGCTTGTACCGAATCCTATGGGGCCGCGCACCCTCTTCCCCTAAGCGCTTCTTCTTGTCCGCCTCGTACTCCTGGTAGTTACCGTTGAAGAACACCACCTGGGAATCGCCTTCGAAGGCAAGTATGTGGGTGGCAATGCGGTCCAGGAACCAGCGGTCGTGGGAGATCACCAACACGCAACCGGCGAATTCGAGCAGCGCGTCTTCCAGCGCGCGCAACGTCTCTACATCGAGATCGTTGGAGGGTTCATCGAGTAGCAACACGTTCCCGCCCGCGATCAAGGTCTTCGCCAGATGCAAGCGTCCGCGCTCGCCACCGGAGAGGTTGCCCACCAGTTTCTGCTGGTCGGTGCCCTTGAAGTTGAAGCGACCGATGTAGGCACGCGAGGGCATTTCGAATTTTCCGACGGTAAGAATATCGGCGCCATCGGAAATGGCTTCCCATACCGTCTTGTCGTTGGGCAAGCCCTCGCGAGACTGGTCCACGGAAGCGAGCTTGACCGTCGCACCGATGAGGATCTCGCCGCTATCGGCTTTCTCTTTACCGTTGATCATGCGAAACAGCGTGGACTTGCCGGCACCATTGGGGCCGATGACGCCGACAATGGCACCGGGCGGAATTTTGAAGCTCAGCTTGTCGATGAGCAGCCGCTCGCCGTAGCCCTTGCTCACGTTATTGAATTCGATGACACTGCCACCCAAGCGCTCCGCCACGGGAATGAAGATCTCCTGGGTTTCGTTGCGCTTCTGGTATTCGACGGAACTCAACTCCTCGAAGCGGGCGATACGCGCCTTGGCCTTGGCTTGCCGGCCCTTGGGGTTTTGCCGCACCCACTCCAATTCTTTCTTGATGGTCTTCTGGCGCGCGGACTCGGAGGATTCCTCCACCTTCAGGCGTTCATCCTTTTGTTCCAGCCACGAGCTGTAATTTCCCTTCCACGGAATGCCGGAGCCGCGGTCCAGCTCGAGAATCCATTCCGCGGCGTTGTCGAGAAAGTAGCGATCGTGGGTGACGGCCACCACGGTACCAGGGAAGCGCGTGAGAAATTGTTCGAGCCATTCCACCGACTCAGCGTCGAGGTGGTTGGTGGGCTCGTCCAGCAGCAGCATGTCCGGTTTGGACAGGAGCAAGCGGCACAGTGCAACCCGGCGTTTTTCGCCCCCGGAAAGGTTGCCGATCGTGGCGTCCCAGGCTGGTAGACGCAGCGAGTCAGCGGCGATTTCCAGTTGGTGTTCGCTGTCCGTCCCGGATGTCGCGAGGATGGCTTCGTACTTGGCCTGGCCGGCGGCGAGTTTGTCGAAATCCGCGTCGGGCTCCGCATAGGCCGCGTAGATTTCGTCGAGTTTCTGCTTGGCTTGCATCACCTCGCCCATGCCCTCCTCTACCGCCTGGCGCACGCTGCTCTGGGGGTCGAGCTGGGGTTCCTGGGACAGGTAGCCGATCTTGATGCCGGGCATGGGGATAGCCTCGCCTTCGATCTCCGTATCCACGCCAGCCATGATTCTGAGAAGCGTGGACTTGCCCGAGCCATTCACGCCCAGCACACCGATCTTGGCACCGGGAAAAAAGCTGAGCGAGATATCCTTGAGAATCTGGCGCTTGGGCGGAACGATCTTGCCCACCCGCATCATGGTGTAAACGTATTGAGCCATGGAGTTACCCGGAACTTAGAAAGCCCGCGATTATGCAGGACGGCGAGGGCGAACGCACGGCCACGTTACTTCGCGGCAATAATCTCCAGTTCGAAGAGCATATCGGGCCAGACCAACTCCTCCACGAAGCTCAGCATGGACGCCGGCCGCGCGGTACCCAAATACTTGGCCCGGATAGGCCGGTAGGCTTCCAAATCGGAGCGGCGGGTCAGATACTGGGTGATCTTGACGATATCGTCCACACCCATCCCGGCCGCTTGAAGCATGCGCAGGCAATGCTCCCAGGCTAAAGCCGCTTGCGCGGAAAACTCCTCCGGCAGCTTGCCCTCCGGATTCAAGCCTGGCGTGCCGGAAGTGATTAACCAGCGTGCGCCGGCGGGCACCTCCACGGCGTCGCTATAGGTGCCGATCTTCGCTGCTACTCCAACGTTACGAGCGGTGTTCATTACAGCCTCCTGTATCAAGTACGACCGAAGAGACGGCAGGTATGAGGATGCTCTCGGAAAAGTTGCAAACTTCCACGGAAAATCCAATCCTCTTCAACGCAAAGACGCAAAGAACCCCTTGGAGATTTTTTTTGCGTTCTTTGCGTCCTTTGCGTCTTTGCGTTAATGGCTTTTGCCGTCATCTCATTTTCTCTGAGAATGCCACAGATGCATTACAGCATAGGCACGCAAGGGCCGCCATCGCTCGCTCATTCCTAGGGCCTCCTTGGGAGAACACCCGCCCAGCGCCCTGCACAAGGCGAGATCGGAATGAGGAAAGGCATCTTGCCAACCCAGAGCGCGCATCGCGATGTACTGGGCGGTCCATTCGCCCACGCCACGGATGGCGCGCAATGCGGTCAACGTGGGCTCCACCGGCGCGCCTGGGCGCAGATCCAATAAGCCATCCCCGATGGCCTTCGCGATATCGATGATGGCTTGCGAGCGTGCCGCCACCACACCCAGCTTCGCGATGGCCGCCATGCGGCGTCGTGCGACATCGCCAGCCTTGGGGAAAACCACATTCACCCTGGGCGCCTCCAGTTGCTGGCCAAAAGCCGTTGCGAAACGCCCAGCCAAGGTGCGCGCGGCACGCACCGTAATCTGCTGGCCGAGAACCGCGCGTACCGCAAGCTCGAAACCATCCATGGCGCCTGGTAAACGCAGCCCTGGGCTGGCCGCGGCCAAGTCCCCCAACACCGCACTGACTGCATGGGGATCGCGCTGCGTATCCATGAAATGCCGCACTCTTTCGATAACTTGCGGCGCAACCCCCGCGAGCGAGGGCGAGAGTAAGAGTTTGAGTGCGTGCTGGTCTGGCAAAGGCTCTATGTGGATCCAGCCCAGATACTCATCACCGGAATCCACGACACGCACTGTGCGCTGGTATGAGAGGCCCTCGACCGACTCCACGCCATCAATGGCACGGTCCGCCAGGAAGCGCAGCATCGCGGGCCAGTCGTAAGGCGGGCGGTAGGGAAGTTCTACGTTGACGGCTGGGGCGCCCACAACCGGAATGTTGGGCTTCATTTTATTCAGCCCAACCTACGCGGTTGTTTTTCTCTGTGACCTCTGTGGCTCACGGGTTTATTTAGACAAGCAATGCGTGCGCTGGCGCACATGCTCGTACATCACGATAGCCGCGGCCACACCCGCGTTCAAGGATTCCGTTTCACCTCTCATGGGAATGCGGCAACGCTGAGTTGTAGCGCTCAACAGCTCCGCGGACAGCCCCGCGCCTTCCGCGCCAACCACCACAGCCAGCGGCGGAGGTAGCGGCAGATCGAAGACGCTATGGTCCGCGCGCGGGTCGCACGCGATAGAAGTACCTGGGAATTCACGCAGGACATCGCCCAAATCGGCACCTTCGCCAATGCATAGACCGAAGTGCGCACCCATGCCACCGCGCAGGCACTTCGGTGACCAGGCATCGGTGCAACCCGGCGAAAGATGGATTTGGGAGAACCCCGCCGCACGGGCCGTGCGAAGCATGGAGCCCAAGTTTCCCGGATCTTGAATACCTTCCAGCAGCAGGCAATTCCCATTGGGCACCACGCTTGCGCGCGGGATTGGAATAAGCGCCACGATTCCCGAAGGTGTATCGGAGGGACTCAAGGACTTGAATACAGCATCTTCCACGACGCAAACGCGTTGCGATTCGGCACGATCCACCAGGGCGAGAATCTCTGGCCTCTCCATACCGGAGCGCGATACGGCGATATCCGCCGGACCGTAATTCATGGAGCCGAGATAAGCCTCGACTAAGTGCGGGCCGTCCAGTACGGTTTGCCCCGCCTCACGGCGCGCCGCGGCGGAGCTAAGAAGTCTGCGCAGTTGCTTGAGAAACGGATTGTCCCGCGAGGCGATTTGCTTCATGGGCCAAGTCTAACCTTCAACGCACCGGTAGCGCAGCCTCCGTGGTGGCACTCATGGTGTGCGCAAGGGCTTGTCCCGCTGCGATGCCTAAGCGTTTGAAGACTGTGTAGCGCGCCTCGTCCAGCTCCCGGCCGGCGCGCCCGGCATCGGCGAAGAGAAAATAGGCGGGGGCGTTCTTGACGTGCATGGAAAACGCGAAAAAATCCCTGATGGCAAGCCGCTCGGAAAGCGGAGGAGGTATAAGGGCCATGAGCTTGGGGCGCGCTGTCTTGGTGGCCCATAGGCCTTGCTGGCGTTGCATCACTTGCGCGAACAGATGGCGCGAGTTGAGGCCGAAGGACAATTCGTTTGGGAACAACCCCGCATCGGTAAACAGGACATACTTGGTCTCCACGCGGTTGCTCACCGGGTTGACCTCGCCCCACCATAGACGGCGCAGCCCCAGCCCCTTCGCCAGGGCAAAAAATAGACAGGCGGCCACACCGCGCGCGTCGCAATGCCGCGGATCGGACGCGGCCAGTTGCTCGATCACTTGTTCCGCGATCTGCGTTTGGATACCTCCCAATGCCGGAACAGCTTCCTCCTCCGCGGGCCAAGCGCCGGGCAGCATGGGTAGCCATGCGAGGGCCGGCCGCACGCCAAAGGTTTGCCAGTTTCGCGCCGCTTGCACGGCAGCCCAGCGAATGCGCGCGTTCACCTGGTCCGCTTGGCCCGTGACAAGCTTCTCGATATGGCCGGTGTCGTGGGGAATTCCCTCGTCGTACCAGCCGTGGGCGGAGTGGCGGGCAAGGGCCACGGACAGCGTGACGCTCAGTACACGGGGTTTGTCCGCGTGATGATCGTCCAGCAATTGCAGAAACAAGTTGGGCAAATTCCAAGCGCGCGCCAGCGCCAGTTCCAATTCCACCAGGGTAAATCCCAATGTGAGCTTTTGAGCGGTGGCACTACGCAAGCCGGGCATGTGACGGACCATGTGCTCCAACTGCAGCGCGAGCCTGGGCGCCGTGGCCCACAGAAGGAGCTCCGCCAGATCGTGCAATAGAGCGCTGATGACGATCTCGTCCACCTCCACGTCGAAGCGCAACCCGGCGATGGCTCGCGCGTAATGTGCGGCGTGGTCCGCGCGGCTCATCACGCCCAAGGCCCCTTGCAGCGCGACGGGATAGGGTGCGAGCACATCTTCGA
>JBJXGQ010000168.1:0-3121 GCA_046160525.1 Burkholderiales bacterium | reverse complement strand
ATAGTGTACAGGACAACAAGAATCTGGCTAAACTGTATGTATGACTTTGACGATCCCGTGGTATATCTTCGCGTCTATTGCCCTGGTCTTTAGCATCTTCTATGGCTGGAAGGCTTGCGACATCTTCGACGTGTGGACGCAAGACAAGAAGCTAGCTTGGAAGATACATCAATTCTGGCTGAACCTTGCTGGAAGCATAGTTGGATGGGCTGCGTTATGGGCCGCAACCGGCGGGACGCTGCTCACGGTTCATCCCACACTATCAATCACTGACGCTGTTTTGCTGCTCATCGCCTTCGTGGGGATCACAGGATATCTGCCATACGCTGTCGTTGGTCTGCTCCAAGGTTTGGTAGCGCTCGCGAAGAAAGTTGCTGGCCTATGAGGAGCCTCGGCATCACGTATCCTATGATGATGGAGAATCTGGCCCATGACGTGCGCTGCGGGTGAAAGCGATGAGTGAACATCTGACAAACGCCGAGAGCATTGCCAAGAAGCTGCAGGACCTTGCCGCCGCTAATCGTGCGAACAGTCGATCCGGTGACGAGGTAATCATAGACCAAGTTGCTGAATTTGGCGGGCTGCTCGTCGTGCTAGCCAAGCATCTTGATCAAGCTCAGCACACAATTCGAAAACTAACCGGGTGGATAGCAGGGCTCACAGTCGTTCTTGTGATCCTTACAGCTTTGCTAGTGTTCGATGCCCTCCAGCAGCATTTGGAAAATCGGAGTCGGAGTGAGAATGTGATTCCAAGGCCTGCTGTATCACAGTCAGCCAATTTGAAGACCGTCAAGTGCGCGGGCGAAAAATCGAACTGGAGATTTCTCTGCTGAGCCCAATTCCTACAGTGAAAGCTGACTAATGACCAAACACATGGCGCGGGTTCGCGTTGTCATCCTTCGATGGGCGATGCGCCATCCAGAAATCCGCCGTGTCTACTTGTATGGTTCGCGCATTCGGGGGAGAAGTAATCGAGGTGCAAGAGTGCGCGGCGATAGCGATTTGGACATCGCTGTTGAATTCAAGAAACCCGAGGGCGAAGTTGGGTTTCAGTTGTGGATGGCAGTCAATAGGCACTGGCGTAGGGAATTGCAACCCCGCATCCCCTGGCGGGTGGATCTTCAATGGTATCATCCAACCGAAACGCCGAACGTGGTGAGTTATGTATCTGCGTGCCATGTAATTGTGTATCAAAGCAGAGGTGCGCGACTTACATCAAGGCCAACGAGGGTTCGTAGTTGCAAGTATCGAGCGACATCTGGCGAGACAACAAAGCGTTATGTTGTTGTCGGGCGTACGCGCGCTAGCGCCGTCTTTCGATACTCGGAATTTTTTCGTCTCCGTTACAAGCTCGACGATCATCCACCGCAACTCATGATATTTCAGACTCGCTACAGGGATGCGAAGATGGATCATCTGGTTCCGGAAGATCTCTGGGTGGAGATCCATGCCGCCGCGCCGTCTATCCAACAGGCTCTAGAAAATGCATTCAATGGTGCGAGAGAGATTGCCAACATCATTGGATTTACTGCCAATGCGCATGTCGGAGACCTGTATCCCGAGATCGGGTTTGAGGTTACTCCTTGCGTAAGTGAAAGGGAGTTCTTCCAGGCATTCTTGGCTGAACGGCCTGTTTCGGTCGTACCCGGTCGGGTTTTCAATGTAAGCGTTGTACGGTCAATGATTGGTGCCCTAGCAACTCATTCCGATCGAGACCGGCTCTTGCGCGGGATTACGCAGTACCAGATCGCACTGGAGCATTGGACCTTGGGTGATGAGATCGCGAGTATCGCGCACTTGTTTATGGCAGTTGAGAACATAACGATTGCGGCACTGCGTAAGCACCTTATGGAGCGACGCATAGATGAAGCTACGTTAGCTAAAGAATGGGGATTCAAGGCAGAAGGCACTTCGAAACAAGCGCCCTACCTCAAGGAAAATGCCCGCCTGAGACTTATCTTTCATGGTGATGTCGATTGTCACCGGGATGCGAAGTGGGTCAGTGACCATTTCGAGCACGGGCTGAAGAATTTCGGAGTACTGCGACCAAAGGCTCGTCCGGCCCTGGTTCGAACTGCGCACCATGTTAGGCGCGCAATAATTGATGTGAGCAACGTTAGCTCGGATGCCGCTGCAATAATGAGCGGCAGCGCATTTTCCCGGCCTAGAGGGCCGCTAAAACTCGTAAAATATCTGTACGGGCGGTTACAGGGCGATCCAGATGGTTTCGCGGCGCCGGGCCAGCTTTATCCGTCATTTGTATGGCAGTCGAAACTCGACAAGGTAACCGTGGATGAGAAGGGCCAGTATGGATTTGCACCTAAGGAAACCTTTACTGCGAAATTCGGCAAGGGAGTTAGGTTCAAGAACCCAAGATTTGAGATTTGGGACGGAGCTGTCTTGAATGATCAGCCAGCCAATCCACCGCAGCTGAAGTCGTAAGAGGAATCAGGGCAGTGTTCTGGTGGGTCGTCCTGGCTTCCTTCACATTCTCTCTTGTTATTTAACGTATTTTGTGGTATTCTGTACGCAAACCAACTAGCGTAAGGAACTGCCCATGAACGCGTCCGTCCAAACTAAAAGAGCTTACACCATTCTACCGCCACCACCCCGCCGCGGCCGCCTCCGCCACGGCAACCCTTCCGGCGATTACGCAAAAGCCCCACGCTGCGGGGCCCGCACCCGCACCGGCGGTTGCTGCCGGCAGCCGGCCATGAAGAACGGACGCTGCCGCATGCATGGCGGGCTCAGCACCGGGCCGTGCACGGCGGAAGGGCTCGCCCGGTCGCGCCGCGCCCGCTGGAAGCATGGCTTCGACAGTGCGGAGATCCGGGCGCTCCGGCGCGAGACCATGCTGACCGCCCGCAGCCTGGCCGGTCTCGTGCGGCTGGCGAATGCCAACTTCCCGCGTGCCGAGTTCCCGCACCGGTCTCCCCGGAGGCGGCGCCGCGCCGGGGCCCGTCCGCGTCCAGCGGCGCCGGCCTCGTCCAGCGGGACGCGGATGCCGTCCTCGCTTGGCATGGGGTCGATCGCACGGAATCGTCTTTGCGCTGGAGCATCCAGCGACGCGCCTATCCGACAGCGAGCCTTGCCCCCTCCGGTTCGCTGCGCGCACCACCAC
>JBJXGQ010000167.1:0-12581 GCA_046160525.1 Burkholderiales bacterium | reverse complement strand
GTGATCCATGAGTCGTCCACATACGCTCCGGTTTTTTCGCCTGTGCCTGAATTGGCGCAACCCATCAGGCCGGCAATTAGGACGCTTATGACCATCAAACTTCCGCTAGTTGTAGTTCTCATCGTTGTCTCCTACTGGTTGGTAATGTTTCATTGGATTACTCAAAAGATTTCGCGCGTGTTTCCATTAACCCAATTGCACCGCTGTTGAAATGTACGCTTCGAGCGAAACGCTTTCTGTGCGCTGTCGAACATAAAGAGCGGCAAACGCTGCCAAGCGTCACGTTACTTATGGGGTTCGCCGGCGGGGACAGGTCTTGTGCTGGTACTGTTGCTCGCAGCCCCCGGGGCGGCCGCGCTACTTGCGCCAGTCTCCGTGGAGCTAACCGCTCCACCGGCGCTCGGCTGGCCTGTTTTAGTGCTGTCTGGAGTGACGGTGGCGCCCGTCTTTCCCCCCGGATCCGGGCCCATGCTCAACTGAACGGATAGCTTTGCCGCGGGCCTGCCGGCATCGCTCGCGCTTTGGTTGGGCTCCTGCATTCGAAGCGGCGAGAAAGCCGCCATCGCGAGGACCACTACGAGAGCAATACTTGCGGATACCGCCGTAACAATGCTATCTGTACTGGACATAAAACCTCCTGAGCGACTCTGGCTAGCGGGTTGTGCGCGCGTCACGCCGTCTTGAACCGGTATTCCGGGCGTGGAGACTTGTCCTCGTAGTAGGGCAGCATGAGCGGGATAAGCGCCGCGAGTGCCTCCTGCCGCTTTTCGCCTTGAGGGTGGGTGCTCAGGAACTCGGGCGGGCCCTTGCCGCCACTGGCTTTCGTCATTTTCTCCCATAGCCTTGGGGCGGCGTGCGGATCGTAACCCGCCTTGGCGGCCAGCTCGATGCCGATGCGATCGGCTTCGGATTCTTGCCGCCGGCTATTGGGCAGTTGTACGCCTACGGTTGTGGCGGCCGCGGCGGCTTGGAGCGCCATCTCGCTCTTCGGGCTGCTCTGGCCTAGAAGCATGGCGCCGATTTGCAGGGCTGCCTGCGATGCCATGGCCGTGGACATGCGCTCCGCGGTGTGTTTGGCTAATGCGTGAGCGATTTCATGGCCCATGACCTGGGCAATTTCGTCGTCAGTAAGGCTTAGCTGTGTGATGATGCCCGAATAAATGGCCATCTGTCCGCCCGCCATGGCCCAGGCGTTTATTGTCTTGGGATCGTCGATGACCGCCACCTGCCAGTTCCAGCTCTGGGTTTCGGGGCGGTATTTGATGGCCTGGGCAACCAGCCGCGCGGTGATCCTGTCCACCCGCGCTTTCATGGCGGAGTCTGCGTTTAGCTTGCCTTGTTGCCGAAGCGGAGAGAGAACCTCGGCGTAGGCCTGCGTTGAAGCCTCGATGGCCTGCGACTCGGACACAAGCATCAACTGCTTGCGGCCCGTCACGGGAGTGCTTTGGCAGGCTGCCGTGAGCACGGCGATAGCGAGTACGACGAGAACGCGGAAGGGTTGCACGATTCGATTCTCCTGGTAAAGCGACTGGTTTTAGACCGGGGCGGGCAAATCGCTTTGGCATGCACAACCTACTGTTCGCTGCGCGCATACGGAAAGGCACCCAGAAGATTCGGTGCTCATTACGTTAACGCGCCCGCCGCACTTCAAAAGCGGTTTCTCAACCCCAACGCAACCAAGAGTAGTTGGCAACCGGAATCTTGTCGGTGCGCCAAAACACATAAGAACACATAAGACATTTTCGAGAGATTGTTAAGCTTATGTGCGCTTTCGAACTGACCGCGGGCCGCCAACCGCGCATTCTGCGCATGGCGGGTGCTTGACACGACCGGAGCAGCCCAGGCCAATGCAATAGTCTGAAAGGAGAGCAATCATCACATACCCACATGGCATACGTGAGTGCCCTCATTGCGATGGCGTTGCTCTTCGTGTACAGCGCCGTCTCATAGATAGAGTAGTCAGTATTATTTTTCCGCGACACCGCTACCGCTGCGAATCCTATGGATGTGCTTGGGAAGGTAACCTGCCTCCCAGAACTCGCTGGTTTCGATCGAGGATCTAACCGCGGATCAACGCACCTTTGGAGGCCGCTTCAGTAAGATTGGCTCCTGTCCTTCTGCATTCCTTGCCAATGCGCGAGCTGATCCTCCGCTTCCTCCCTGGGGACACGGTAGGTCTCCTGGATCCTGCCCGCGAGGCGTTCGCGGTTACCCGCGATCGCTTCCAACTGATCGTGGGTCAGCTTTCCCCATTGTTCCTTCACGTTGCCCATGAATTGCTTCCAATTGCCTTCGATGCGATCCCAGTTCATTTGAATTTCCTCGAGGTTGGTTGAGTAACTACACAGACTCCTTACGCTTCGGGCGGCGCGCGAACAACAATCCGGCGGAGGCGAGCAACAAGGCCACGGTCGAAGGTTCCCGCACGGCTTGGGCAGTGACTTCGGTACCGGCCGGAATATCCAGGGCGTTAATTACGCCACCCCCCGGGCTCTCGAATGCAAGGAGTTCGATCGGTGCGTTACCGTCGTCATTGGATTCGTTCTCAAGAGTGCTGACCGAATCCAACGGGTCATATTGGCTGCCGCCGTGGCCGCCATGTTCGTCGTGCTCGGCGTTGGACTGCAATTTCGCGGAAGAGGCAGGGGAATTCTCAATTGCCATGGCGTGGCCGTATCCGGAGCTGAAGCGATACTTGAACGGGCCAGCGTTCACATCGGCCGAGTACATCCCGCCCATCGCGATGAGCGTGGCTATGAGTACTTGCGTAGTCTCTTTCATTTGCAACTCCACTGAGTGATGCGCTAACAACACGGTGCTTGCCCGCCTTCAGGCCCGTCATCTGAATCCCCTCAAGATGGAATAAGTGTGCCCCTAGAGAGTAGTGTTGTATGTGCGCTTACGCACATAGCCCATGGCGGGTTGTATGTGTTCGGCAGCGCACAGACCTGCGATGCACAGCGCGCGCACTCTGCATCGATGAGTGTTCCCAACGATTCTTGCCAGGTGTCTGGCTCGCGTAGGCACATCACGAGGAGACCCGGTCTGAGCGAACCACAAAGCGAGCAAATGCGTGCTCGAGCGGGGAAAGACTGGGCCTCACCAAGCCACATTCGGACCGCTGTCTTGGTGCTCGCGGCGTCTTTTGGAATTTATCTGTGTTATCGCTTAGCCGCTCCATTCTTGCCCGCGCTTGTATGGGCCTTGGCGCTTGCCATTTTGTTCGCTCCCTTGCAACGCTGGCTTGAGTCGAAGATAAAGTGGCATAGCCTGGCAGCGCTAATCTGCGTGTTGGCGATCGGGCTGATAGTGGTTCTCCCGGCGGCATTCGTCGGGCAACGGCTTGTCGTGCAGGCAGCCAAAGGCGCCGAACTCATCGAGACGAAGGTCAAGTCCGGGGAGTGGCGGCGCGCCCTCGAAGCCAGGCCACGTATGGCGGCGCTCGCCGCCAAGATAGAGCAGCAGATTGACTTGCCGGGAACCGTAAACACACTCGCTACCTGGTTGAGCACCACCGCGGGATCCATCGTCAAGGGGTCGGTGCTTCAGATGATCGGAGTGTGCCTGACCTTCTATGTGCTTTTCTTCTTCCTGCGTGATCGTGGCGCGGCGCTGCGGTGTGTGCGTTCCGTGTCGCCCCTATCGAGCGCCGAGATGGACCGGCTGCTTGGCCGGGTGGGCGATAGCGTCCACGCCACGGTTTACGGCACGCTGGCGGTCTCCAGCGTGCAGGGCCTCTTGGGTGGATTGATGTTCTGGTGGTTGGGATTGCCGGCGGCGTTGCTGTGGGGAGTGGTGATGGCGTTGCTGGCGGTGGTGCCAGTGCTGGGCGCCTTCGTCGTTTGGGTTCCTGCTGCGCTGTTTCTGGCTTTGGAGGGCAATTGGGGAAAAGCCCTGGCACTCGTCCTGTGGGGCGTGATTGTGGTCGGCACCATCGACAACCTGCTGCGTCCCATCCTGGTGGGGAACCGGCTCAAACTCCATACGGTACTCGCCTTCATGTCCGTGGTCGGTGGCCTGATCTTGTTTGGTTCGGCTGGTCTCATCCTGGGTCCCGTGGTTCTCACGCTCACCATCGCGCTGCTGGAAATCTGGCGGAGCCCAAACACGGCCGGGGAGGTAGCACTTGGCGAACCAGAAGAGTTCTCTAGGAACCGGCCGGACTCTGCATGACCTGGTGCCGTTCAAACGAGACGAATGGGTCAGGATGCTCTCGCAACTGCACTGCGCGGTGTTGCCTAGCGCACAGACCGCCTCGCATTCACTCTGTAATTTACGAACTGGTACCTCGTAAGGGGGCTTTTCCAACACCACGACTCAAAGGAGTTAGTAGCGATGAAATATTCTAAAAAGCTGGCCCAAGCTGGCGCGATCGGCGCACTTGCTGTATTCGGTTCCTTTAGCGCCTACGCCCAGTCCAATGCTTCCTCGCCGGATTATCCTTCGGAGTCTGCTCGCAGGTCCTGGGTACCCTTTACCACCAATGGCTACGTGGGTGGCAGTATTGGCCAAACGGATTATGATTTCGGAGGCTGCACGCCAGGGTTCTCCTGTGACGATGGTGCCATGGGATTCAAGGTATTCACGGGCGGCTGGTTCACGCGGGGCTTCGGGATGGAGGGTGGCTATTTCCATCTGGGCGACGTGGATCGCAACGGTGGAAGAATGAAGGCGCAGGGGGCAAACCTTAGTCTCGTTGGGGCCTTTCCGGTGGGGGACACTTTCAGTATCTTGGGCAAGGTTGGCGCGCAGTACGCCTGGACAGATACCACGAGTGGCGTTCCTGGGGCACGTACCGGGAAACAAAATGACCTGGGCCTGAGCCTTGGCGCGGGGATGCAGGTCGACTTCACCCCAAGCATGGCCATGCGCCTCGAATGGGACAGGTATCGCGTCAAGTACGTCGGCCAGCGAGTCGATGCGGATTTGTATTCGGTCGGATTTGCCTACAAGTTCTAGAGCGCACGTAACGTCCGCCATTCAAGGCGGCAAGCCCCCCGGCGCGAAATGCAAAGGGGGATTAGCTAGTCTCCTACGGAGTCACTTTGCCGGAATGAGAATTAGATCAAACGCGGGAATTCTTGCGCTCACCTTGCTTTGCGCGGGCGTTCACATCGCGCACGCCGGGGCCGCGCAAGCAAATGCGCCGCAGTCTTTGTACGCCAAGTACAAGGAGTTGCAGGGCCGGCTCAACCATAACGCGTTCAACAAGCCATTTTTCCTGGACTCCAGCGAAACCCAGGGTGGTGTCCAGGGCGACATGTACGCGCTGGTCAGCCACCCCTTTGCGATGGTGGGGGCCGCGCTGAGTAGCGCGGACAATTGGTGCGACATACTGCTTTTGCACCTTAACACCAAGTATTGCCGCGCATCCAAGGCGGGCGAAGGCAATGTCCTCAACGTAAGCATCGGGAAGAAATACGACCAGCCGTTGGATGAGGCGTACCGCATAGTCTTCGATTATCGCGTTGTCACGCAAGCTTCGAACTACCTGCAAGTTAGGCTCAACGCGGACAAGGGACCGCTCTCCACGCGCAATTACCGCATCGTGCTCGAGGCCATTCCCATGGAGAACCAGCGGACTTTCATCCATCTTTCCTATTCCTATGGCTTCGGATGGGCCGGCCGGACGGCGATGAAAACCTACCTCGCAACCACTGGGAGAAACAAAGTGGGATTCACCGTTGCAGGCACACAACCCGGCGGGGGGCCGCACTACGTGCGCGGAATGCGTGGCGTGGTGGAACGCAACACCATGCGCTATTACCTGGCCATCGAAGCCTTTCTCGGCGCCTTGTCCGAGCCGGCGCCGGCCCGGCTCGAAAAACGTCTGCATGATTGGTTCGCGGCGATAGAGCGCTATCCCCGCCAGTTGCATGAATTGGAGCAAAGCGAATACCTCGGTATGAAACGCAAGGAATACCGGCGGCACCAGGCCGAATGAGGCGAACACTGGACCGCTTTATGTGCGCCAGCGCACAGACACGCATCGCAAAGACCGTGACCATCCATAGCCGCCTTGGGGGGCGCTTGCACCCGGCTGTGCGACGTTGATGTTGCCTCTTCCTGGCCCCGCAGGCGCGGTTCCACCACCGGATCTTTCCTTGAAAGCCACTCCTAAAGTTATTGCTTCCTTTGCCGGAGCCGCGCTACTCGCCGCGCTGCTGGCAGTGTCATCGTTGTGGGCCTTCATGCAAATTGAAGGGGGATTCCAGGCGCGAAAAAATTCCCACGCGTTGATCATCCGGGCAAACAAGGTGCTGTCCGAGTTGACGGAGGCCGAGACCGGCCAGCGGGGCTATGCGCTCACCGCCGACGACGCCTTTCTGAAAAGGTACTTGGCCGTGCGCGATGGTATCCGCGACCATCTGCGGGAATTGCGCCCGCTTACGTTGGACATGGCCGCCCATCAGCACCTGGACTTGCTGGCTCCCTTGGTGGACGCGAAATTGGAGCACATGTCGCACATCATCGAGTTGCGCCGGCAAGGCGATGGGGCCGCCACGCTGGCGGCCGTGCGCAGCGGCAAGGGCAGGCAGTTGATGGATTCCATTAGCGCCGAGATGGGGAGCTTCACCGCCATGGAGGAAGGCGCGCTGGCGCGCGCAGAAACGCAGTTCCAAGGGAAAATGGGCTGGCTGTTCGCCGTCATCGCCGCCGCCGGCCTGCTTACGCTGTTGTTCGCCTTGTCGTTCACCTACCTGGTCCTTCGAGAATCAGGGCGCCGGATGGAGAATCTGGTTCATTTCGAAACACGGCGTTTGCTCGAGGTTCAGAAGGAGACGAATAAACAACAGGAAAAGACCAACGCCCGCTTGCAGATCAGCGAGGAGAGGCTCGCGGTCACGCTTAGCTCCATCGGCGATGCCGTAATAGCCGTCGACGCCCAAGGGCGAGTCACGCTCCTGAACCCGCTTGCCGAAGGGCTCACCGGCTGGACGCAAGCGCAAGCCAACGGCCGCCCGGTGGAGGAGATTTTTCGCATCGTCAATCAGGAAACCCGCCAACCCTCCACTATCCCGGTCATGGAAACCTTGGCCGATGGCACCATACAGGGAATGGCCAATCACACCATACTGATCGCACGCGATGGTAGCGAGTGCGCTATCGCCGACAGTTGCGCACCGATTCACGACCGCGGGGGCCAGGTGACGGGGGCCGTGCTGGTGTTCCGCGATGTCACCTCGGAGTACGCAGCGCGGCGGGCGTTGACCGAAAGCGAGGAACGCTACCGCAGTTTGTTCAATTCCATCGATGAGGGCTTTTGCATCATCGAACTGATTTATGACGAACACGGAAAGCCCGCCGACTGGCGCTATCTGGAAGTGAACCCTTCTTTCGAGAGGCACACTGGAATCCAAGACATCACGGGGAAACGAATACGCGAACTGGCCCCGGATCATGAGGAGTATTGGTTTCAAACTTACGGCGACGTCGCCCTGACGGGCATACCCATTCGCTTCATGAATGAAGCGAAATCCATCGATGGCCGCTGGTTCGATCTGTATGCCTTCCGGCTCGGCGGGCCGGGCAGCCACAAAGTCGCGGTCATTTTCACCGACATCACCGAACGTAAGCGGGTGGACCGGGTGTTGCACGACAAGAGCGTTGAGTTGGAAGAAGCCAAGCTCGCGGCGGAAAAAGCCAACCTCGCGAAATCGGAGTTCCTTTCCAGCATGAGCCACGAGTTGCGCACGCCGCTCAATGCGATCCTCGGTTTCGCCCAGATCATGGAATCCAGCTCTCCGCCGCCGGCGCCGTCCCAGAAGCGAAGCATCGACCAAATTCTCAAGGCAGGATGGTTCCTGCTGGAGTTGATCAACGAAATTCTCGATCTCTCGCTGATCGAGGCGGGTAAGTTGGCGCTGTCGCGCGAGGCGGTCTGCCTATCCGAGGTCATGCGGGAGTGCCAGGCGATGATGGAGCCGCAGGCGCGCAAACGCGGCATCGGCATGACTTTTCCGAGATTCGAACTCCCCCGCTTCATCAATGCCGACCGCACGCGAATCAAACAGGTTCTGATCAATCTTATTTCCAACGCCATCAAGTACAACGTGCCTGGAGGCAGGGTAACCGTGGAGTGCGCCTTGATTCGCTCGGATTCGATTCGCATCAGCGTAAGGGACACCGGCAAGGGGCTGGCTCCTGAACAGCTAGCGCAACTTTTTCAGCCCTTCAACCGGCTGGGCAAAGAGTACAGCGCGGAGGAAGGAACCGGCATCGGTCTGGTGGTGGCCAAGCGCTTGGTCGAACTCATGGGGGGCGTCATCGGCGTGGAGAGCACTGCCGGAGCCGGAAGCGTGTTCTGGATTGAAATGAGCGTGACCCGCGCACCGCTACTCGCCGTGCTTGAAGCCGGGCATGTGGAGCTGGCACGGTCGCTGGCGCCGGATGGCACGCCACTCAGAACAATCCTCTACGTGGAGGACAATCCGGCTAACCTGGAGTTGGTCGAGCAAATTATTGCGCGCCGCCCCGATTTGCGTCTGCTAAGTGCCGCGGACGCCAAGGCCGGCATCGAGTCCGCCCGCGCCAATCTGCCAGAGGTGATCTTGATGGACATCCACTTGCCTGGCATCAGCGGGACGGAAGCGATGAAAATGCTGCTCGCGGATCCCACGACGGCGCGTATTCCCGTCATCGCGATCAGCGCCAATGCGATGCCCCGTGACATCGAGCTTGCCCTCGAGGCCGGATTCTTCAACTATCTCACCAAGCCTATCAAGGTCAAGGAATTTATGGATGCACTCGGTGTGGCACTGAAATTATCGCAAGGGGCGGCGTTGACGGCCGTGGGCGGCGCGGTAGAAGGGGAGCCAGCATGCTGATTGACGAGTCCGGCATTCTCCAAGCCAGGATTCTGATCGCCGACGATCAGGAGGCCAATGTCAGTCTGCTCGAACAAATGCTGCGTGATGCGGGCTACACCAACGTTACCTCGACCATGAATCCGGAGGAGGTGTGTGCGCTGCATCGCGCGAACCGCTACGATCTGATCCTGCTCGACCTGCAGATGCCCCGCATGGATGGCTTTCAGGTGATGGAAGGGCTCAAGACCAACCAGGCGGACGACTATCTTCCCGTCCTCGTGATCACTGCCCAACCCGGTCACAAGCTGCGCGCGTTGCGTGCCGGCGCCAAGGATTTCATCAGCAAACCCTTCGATCTGGTTGAAGTCAAGGCGCGCATCCACAACATGCTGGAGGTGCGGCTGCTGTATAGGAATCTGGAGAATCTCAACAAGTCACTGGAACAAACGGTACAGGAACGAACCGCCGAGCTACGCGAAAGCGAAGCCCGCTATCGCGCCCTGACCGAGCTGGCCTCCGATTGGTACTGGGAGCAGGACGAGAACGGGAGTTTCACCAAGGTTTCCGGCCCAGTCCTGGAGATGCTCGGAATCCGGGTCGACGGCTTGGCGGGCGGGAGAAGCGATGACAAGATGACGGGATGGAATGAGGTGGAGCGAGAAACTCTTCAAGCAAGGATTGCAGCGCGGGAGCCATTCCTGGATTTCCTGTTCAGCCGCGTCAATGCCGGTGGTGCGCAACAGAAATTTCGGGTGAGCGGAGAGCCGATGTTCAACCAGTCCGCCCGCTTCATCGGTTACCGCGGAATCGGCATAGAAGTTACCACCAAAGACTAGATTCGAGCGATGCTCCCGCCCCCTAGCCCTAATCAAAACCACCTGATCGCCGCTTTGCCCACGGCGGATTTCGAGCGATTGGCTCCTCATCTGCAATGGGTGCCGCTGCGCCTCGGTGAAGTCCTCTACGAACCCGGCATAAAGTTGCAGCACGCATATTTCCCCACCACCGCCATCGTCTCGCTCACTTACGTGACAGAGTCTGGTGCCTCGGCCGAAACCGCGGGGGTGGGCAACGAAGGTGTAGTCGGTATTGCGCTTTTCATGGGCGGGGACACCATGCCTAGCTCGGCCGTGGTGCAGACCGCAGGCCATGCTTACCAGCTGGAGGGCCGTTTACTCAAGCAAGAATTCAATCGTGGCGGCTTGATGCAGGGCTTGTTG
Source organism: Burkholderiales bacterium (assembly GCA_046160525.1). GTDB lineage: Bacteria > Pseudomonadota > Gammaproteobacteria > Burkholderiales > SHXO01 > SHXO01. The sequence continues at coordinate 2,551 of JBJXGQ010000167.1, read as the reverse complement.
CTGCGCTACACCCAGGCGCTGATTACACAGATTAGCCAGACCGCGGCCTGCAACCGGCACCATTCGGTGGAGCAGCGGCTGTGCCGCTGGTTGTTACTGACTCTCGACAGACTTGCTTCCCATGAGTTGGTCATGACTCAGGAATTGATCGCCAGCATGCTCGGCGTGCGCCGGGAAGGGATTACGGAGGCCGCTGGCAAATTGCAGCGCGATGGTGTTATTCGCTACCGCCGTGGCCACATATCGGTGTTAGACCGGGCCGGACTGGAAGCCTCCTCGTGCGAGTGCTACGCCGTGGTCAAGAAGGAAGTGAACCGGCTCTTGTCCGATGTGCAGTACCGCCAGGGCATTTTGGGAACACCTCCCGGTTCGCTTTCCATGCAGTCATGACGCTGCCACGTCCGCTCAAATGGATCGCCGGCGCGCTTCTCGCTCCCGTGGTGCTGGGCGTTGTATTTGTCGCGATTTTCGGCTGGAACTGGCTGCGCGGCCCCATGGAGCGCATGGTCATGGAGAAAACCGGGCGTGCACTGGTCATCGGCGGCGATATCGAAGTGATATATGGGTGGCCTTCTCCGCGGATTCACACGGGCGTGGTGACATTCGCGAACCCGCCTTGGGCCAAGGAAAAGCATATGGTCAGCGCTGGCGCGGCGCAATTCTCGATCGATTTACCGCAGCTACTGCGCCAGAACATCGTTCTTACCGAGGTGAAACTCGCGCGTCCTGTTGTCTACTTGGAGCGAGGCACCGGCGGCCGAAAGAACTGGTTGCTGGACCGCCAGCAAGAGGATGAAGGCGCGCGCATGCGTATCGAGCGCCTCACCCTCGATCATGGAACGCTCGGCTATGACGATGAGGAGGCAAAGACCAGCCTCCGGTCGGATCTGTCGACCACGAATACACAAGCGGGCGGCACAGCAGGGGCGGGAGTGGTTTTCAGCGCCCAAGGAAAATACAAGGGCCTGCCCTTCACGGCCCGCGGCAGCGGCGGGCCCGTGCTGGCGTTGCGCGACGAGAGCAGCCCATATCCGCTGAAAGTTGACGCAACCATCGGTCATACCCGTGCGCGAGCAGACGGGACCATCACCGGTCTGGTCAAACCCACCGCCATGGACTTGCGTCTTGCCTTGAGCGGAGACAGCCTTGAGCAGCTGGTTCCATTGCTCGGTATCGCGTTTCCCGAGACGCGCGCCTATTCCGCCGAGGGACACCTGTTGCATAGCGCGAATACCTGGCGTTACGAGAAGTTCTCGGGCGTGATTGGGGACAGCGACATCGCCGGCACGTTACGGATCGAAACCGGCGGTAAGCGCCCGGCGATGAAAGCGGATCTGGTTTCCAAGGTGCTCGACTTCGCGGATCTTGGGCCGTTGATTGGAGTGCGGCCCGGCAGCAGGCAACTCTCCAGGAAGGGGGAAGCGCCGCTTACTCAAGAAGCCCTCGCGTCTTCTCGGGCACGCGTGCTGCCAGACATACCCTTCAACACCAGTCGCTGGAAGACCGCCGACGCGGAGGTGACACTGAAGGCCAGCACCATCCGCCGCGCCAAGGCGCTGCCGCTCGATGATTTCGTCACCCACTTGAGCCTGCGCGATTCCGTGCTCAAGCTCGATCCTCTCGATTTCGGCGTGGCTGGCGGCCATCTCAATGGCGTGATATCGCTCGATGGGCGCGAGGATCCGATCCGGGCGCACGCCCAGATGCGGGCGAGAAAGCTGCTCATCGCCAAGCTGTTCCCCGCCGCGGATCTGAGCAAGTCCGGTGTAGGCCAGGTCAACGGCGAGTTCGATCTCTCGGGAAAAGGTAACTCGGTCGGGCGCATGCTTGCGAGTTCCAAGGGCAAGGTGGCGCTGGTCATCGCCAGCGGTGAGATCAGCAAACTGATGATGGAAAAAGCGGGCGTGCACCTGTGGGAAGTACTAAAGTTGAGAGTGGCCGGCGACAAGCTCGTGAAGCTGCATTGCGGGGTGGCGAGCTTCGATGTTAGAGAAGGCACCATGCACGCCAGCGCGCTCATCTTCGACACCGAGATCACCACTCTCTCCGGTTCGGGTACCATCGATCTGGGGCGCGAGACGCTGGATCTGACGCTCAAGCAGAAGACGAAGCGCTTCAGTCCCTTTGCACTTCGCAGTCCGGTTCATGTTCGCGGTAGTTTTACCAAGCCCGAGGTGAGTGCCGACACGGGGCGTGTAGCCACGCGCGCGCTCGGCGCGATTGCGTTGGGCGCGGTCAATCCACTACTTGCGCTGATTCCCTTGATCGACGCCGGTCCCGGAAAAGGCAGCGATTGCGCGCAACTGGTGCGCGATGCGAGGGCTTTGCCGCCGTCGGAGAAATCAGACCCCCGGTCCTGATTACGATCCGGGGATCTGGGTCCGCAAACCGGTTCAGGGTTTCATCTGTGCACGCAACTCGCCGCCAGCATTTGCCACGGTGTGCACGTTGATGTATAGATTGCCCGCTTGGTAGCTAGCAAACTGCGCGTCCGTAAACTTTGCGCCCGAAGGTACCGAATAGGTGTCTCCATTCTTGGTGAGCGGAATCA
>JBJXGQ010000166.1:0-5246 GCA_046160525.1 Burkholderiales bacterium | reverse complement strand
CGGATGACGCCTTCGTCACAGCGGCGCTCGGAGAAAACCGCCCGAAGTGCAACAAAATCGCCGGCAGGACCAACAAGTTGAGCAAGGTGGAGGTGAGCAAGCCACCCACAATGATGCTGGCCATGGGGCCTTCGATCTCGCGGCCGGGCTCGCCGCTGCCCAAGGCCAGGGGCAGCAAACCGAGCGCCGTCACCAAGGCCGTCATCAGGATCGAGGGCAAACGCTCAGCGGCGCCGCGTAAGGCCGTCTCCGGTCCCCAGGGTAACCCTTCCACCTCCACAAGATGCTGGTAGTGCGACACCAGCATGATGGAGTTGCGCAGCGTGATGCCGAACAGGGTGACGAATCCCACGAGCGATCCCAAGGACATCCAGCCTCCGCTCGCCAGCACCGCTACCACGCCGCCGATCAAGGCGAAGGGCAAGTTAAGGAAGGTAAGCGCCAGGTTGCGCAGGTTGTTGAAGGCGATGTAGAGCAGCAAGAAAATTCCCATCCCCGCGATGGCCGAGTGCACGATTAAGTCCTCCCGTGCCTGCGCTTGCGCCTGGGCCGCGCTGGCATAAACGGCGTAGTTTCCCTTGGAGAGCTTGGCATCCTTGGCGATACGCGCCTTCGCGTCCTTCTCGAACTGGGCGGCATCGCGGTCTTCGATGTTCGCTGTCACCGTCTGGATGCGGCGCCCGCCCGAGTGCAGAATCTTGTAGCGCCCGCCCGTCACGCCGATGTCGGCGATTTCGTTCAAGCGCACCAGACGCCCGTCAGCGGCTTTGATCTGTAGCTGCCCCACGTGCCCCACTTGGTTGCGCACCTCCGGGGCGAGCACGGCGACCACGTCGATGACTCTTGCGCCCTGGTACACCTGGCCCACGCGCGCGCCGGCGTAGGCTGTGTGGATGGTCTCCAGCACATCGAGGCTTTGCAAACCCAGCACCGCGAGCCTCTCTTGGCGCAAACGTATTGTGAGTTGCGGCGTGCCGGGCGGGGCTTGCAGTTGCACGTCACGCGCGCCCGGAATTTGGGACAGCACCGAGGCTACGGACTGAGCATCGTGGTCCAGCAAGTCCAGGGAATCCCCGTGCAGGCTGACCACGAAGTCCGCTGGGAAGCCGGTGATGGTTTCGCCGATGCGCTCCGTGAGAAAAGTGTTAACGCCAAACGTCACGCCAGGGAAACTGCCCACGCGCTCGCCCGCGAGCGTGGCGCGGATTTCCTTCAGCACGCGCTCTTGCTCGTCGCCCCCGAGGGGGCCGATTTCCACTTCGTATTCGCTGTAGTGGGTGCCGAAAGTATCCGCGCCGTTGGGTGCGCGGCCCACCCATTGCGCCACGGACTTCACACCCTTGATGGCGCCGATGGCCTTGGCGATGCGCTGGCCTATGCGCAAGGACTCGGCCTCCGCCGTGCCCGGCACGGCGGTGACATGGATGATGTAATGGCCTTCGCGCAAGGCCGGAATGAACTCTCCGGACAAGAGCGGGAGCACCGCCATGCCCGCCGCGATCACCACGAATACCGCGCTTATCACGCGCCCCGGAACCGCTTCAATTCTCTTCAAGACTCTGGTGTAACGCGGTTTGAGCCAGCGCACGAAGGGCGGATCCTCCGGTTTGAGCGCGATGCCTCCGAGCAGCAAGTGACACAGCGCCGGTGTCAGGCTGACGGCCACAACTAGGGAAGCAAGAATGGCGAAGATATACGCGAGCCCCAGGGGCGCGAATAGCTTTCCTGCGATGCCCGAGAGCGTGAGCAAAGGCACGAACACAAGCGCCACGATGAAGGTTGCGTACACCACGGAACTACGCACCTCGATGGACGCGTTTAGTACGACCTGGGCGTTAGGTAGGGGATTGGCCAAGGCGGTGTTTTGCCGCAATCGCCGGAAGATGTTCTCCGTATCGATGATGGCATCGTCCACCACTTCGCCTAACGCAATGGCGAGGCCGCCCAGCACCATGATGTTCAATCCCACGCCGAAGTAATCCAGCACCAACACCGCGCCCAGGAGCGAGACCGGAATCGCCGTGGCGCAGATCAGGGCCGTGCGCAAGTTGTACAAGAACAGGAATAGAACGCTCATCACCAGTGCCGACCCGATGAGTAGATCGCGCTGCACGTTACCCACGGCCGTTTCGATGAAGTTCGCGGGGCGAAACAAACCGGGATGCAGCGTGACGTTTTCCGACTGGATGAGCGGCTCGATCTCCCCCAGCGCTTTCTCCAAGGCCAGCGTCACCGCGCGCGTGTTGGCGCCCAATTGCCCTTGGATAAAGAGGAAAACCCCCGGCGTGCCGTTGATGGCGGCGGCGCTGATGGAAGGCGCTGGCGCGGCCACGACAGTGGCTACATCGGAAAAGCGCAGCATTTGTCCGTTACGTAACGCCAGCAGCGAGCGCGCGAGTTCCTCGATGGTGGCGGGCTGGCCTTGCGCATCGAGCGTGATGTGCTGGTTGGGGCTTTGGATGAAACCGGCGGGCACCAAGCCGGTTACCCGCTTCGCCGCTTCCATCACTTCGTTCAAGGTCACCCCGTGCTGAACCAATCGCGCCGGGTCAGCCTGAATCTGCCACTGCAGAACTTCGCCGCCAAAAACGTTTACCTCCGCCACACCGGGCACTGCCATCAAGTGCGGCCGGATGGTCCAGTCCACCAACGTGCGAATGTCCATCAGCGAACGTTTTGACGAGGTCAAGCCCACGCCCAGCACAGTGCTGGCGGAAGAAGTAAGCGGTGTAATCGTGGGATGCGAAACGCCCAGGGGCAGTTGCAACCCGCTCAAGCGCTCGCCCACCATTTGGCGGTTGCGAAAGACATCGGTCTTGTCTTCGAACACTACCGTCACCACCGACAAACCCGGAATGGATTGCGAGCGGATCACTTCCACGCCGGCCGTGCCGGAGAGCGCATTCTCGATGGGCTGGGAAACCTGCCTCTCCACCAGCTCCGAGGACAAACCCAGCGCCTCGGTCTGTATCACCACCTGGCTAGGCGAGAACTCGGGAAACACATCCAGATTCGCTCGCCCAAGAACATAGAGCCCGTAAACCACGATGGTGAGCGCCAAGGCCACCACGACGCCGGGATAGCGGATGGATTGGCGAACGATGAAGGAGATCATTGAAGCGAGAACCGGGATTTAGCCACAGAGAGCACAGAGATCACAGAGGAAACCAGTGGATCGCCCGCCGAAATTTATTCATGAAAAGAGGGCGTAAAGTTTTTGGCATTTCTCTGTGCCCTCTGTGTCCTCCGTGGCCAAATGCCTGTATTTTCTAATCATCATTCTCCTCCCTGATTTGAAACTTCTGCTCCTCCGACAGTAACAACTGCGCTCCGCGCACCACGACCTTCTTGCCCGCTTCGAAGCCCTCGGCGTTGAACCAACCCCCAGCAAGTTCCTCGGTGGTGCTCACTTCCTTGCGCACGAATTTATCGGCCTCCTCTTGCACGTAACACCATGCCTTGCCGCCGTGCCACACGATAGCGGCTTGCGGAATGAGCACACCGCTGCGTTCTTCGCCGCCAGTTTCCAGGCGCCCGGCGACGCGCATGCCCACGCGCAGATCCTTGCCCTGGGCCAGGTACAAGAACGTCGAGCCCGCCAATCCCGTATCGGGCTGCTGGCTGGGCGACACGTAGCGCGCGGGCCGTAGGCCCTCGCTGATACCGATGGGGCCGATTTTCATTTGTTGCTTGGCGGCACTCTCGCGCAGTTCGTAAGGCAGCGAGATTTGCACTAGCACTTCGCTCTGCGTACTCAAGCTCTCGAACACCTTGGCGCGCGCATCCGCTGCCCAGGACATCACTTTGTCTCCCCAAGCAGAGCGCAGGGTTTCGCGAATCGTGTTGGCCGTTTGTTCGGCGGTGGCAAGCTTGGCTTCCTCGCTTTGCCATTGCGTGCGCGCCACGATCACGGCTCGTTCGGATACGTTGCGGTCATCGGCGTAGAGACGCTCCAATCGCTCGTATTCGCCTTGCGCGCTGGCCAGTGCGACGCGCTGTGCGCGCGCTTGGGCCAAGGCCGCGAGGTATTGCGCGCGCAGCTCGAAGAGCGGCTGCGGGTTCAACACCACACCGAAAATCTCGGCGGAGGCCTTGCTGTCCACGTCGCGCAAATCCGCGGTTGCAATACCACTGGCTTGCTGGCTTTCCGCCGAAATCGATAGCGTGGCAAATCCCTCCTCGCTTCCCACCGCTGAGCGGGTGGCCACTGTTTCTTCGCCGTGGGCCGAGGGCTTGATCTCGTCGCGGGCGTAGAACACCAGAGCGAAGGAAAGCGCGGCGATGACGAGTGCCATGCAAGCGATGACGATGTGGCTGCGAGTAAAGTTCATCCTAGAAAAATCTATTGCACACGAAGGACACGACGGTACACGAAGGAAATCGAAAAACGTCCAGGCGGCATCGCCTTCACCAGGTGGGTTCGTCTCATTAGTGCAGGGATTTCTTGGTACTTCCTTCGTGTTACTTCGTGTCCATAGTGGTAAAGCTCGATTTGTACGTTCATTGCCTGTAGCCTTTGCCGAATGCCGGTAGCGGCCCGCCGCGCAGAGGCACTTGCATGGCGTTCTCCAGTTCTCCCAGTGCGCTTAAGGCTGCCAGCCGCGCGGCCCAAGCACCGCGAGCGGCGGTCAGGGATTCGAGCTTGCCTTGCACCAATGCGACGCGATCGGCCACACCACCCGCGAACAGCGCCTGGGTTTCCGCCAAGCGCTTTTGCACCAATGCGGTTTGGCTTTCCACCGCCGACAAACTCTCCAGGGATTGCCGGTAAACAGCCGCGCCGGATTCGCACTCGGCCAACACGCGTGCTTGTGCGCGCTCGAATTCCTTCGCCGCCACTTCGCGTTTGGCGATGGCGTGCTTGATGGCCGGCGCATTGCCCAGCGCGCCGGGGAGCACGAACCCCAAGGCTAAGGACCACACCGAGTCGCCTTGATCCCAGAAATATCCCGGTGAAAGCCGCACTTCCGGGTATTGCTTCGCCACCTCCAACTTGGTAGCGTTTTCGGCTGCTGCGTAGGAGAGAAGCTGCTGGCGAAGATCCGTGCGATTGAGCAGCGCTTGCGCGCGCACCGAAGATCCTCCAGGCGAAGCCGGGAAGGAATCGAAAGCGGTAAACGACAACACCAAGGCCCGCGTAATTTCCAGCGGCACACCCAGGGCACCGGACAGCACCCCCAGCGAACGTTCGGCGGCCAGCTTTTGAGTCTCCACTTCGCCGCGCGCTTGGGTCGCGCGCAGCCGCG
>JBJXGQ010000165.1:0-2632 GCA_046160525.1 Burkholderiales bacterium | reverse complement strand
TTGGAACTCAAGCCCTCACCCTACAAGGAACTCTCCCAAACGTTACGTGTACTAGGCACGCGCGTGGTGGCCGAACGATCCAATGCGCTCGGTTTGCTAACCGTGGTGGAGAGCCCGCAAGTCCCCTTCCGGCACGCGCCGGGATTGAGCCTTAACGCGACACAAGAGCCCCCCGCTCAACTAGGCATATTCACCGATGGCGAGGGCCTTAGCGCCTTGACCCATATGGAAGGCGGCAGCGAAGCGCTGGGGTATCTCGGCTATCTCACGTCGGCCGCCCCCTATTATCTATTGCCCGCGCCTCGGGTTCTGGTGCTGGGTGCGGGCGCCGGAAGCGACGTGCTGCAGGCGCTCCATCATCGCGCCGCTTCGATCGACGCCGTCGAACTCAATCCTGCGCTGGTACGTTTGGTACGTGAGGAATTCGCGCGGTTCTCCGGCGACCCTTACGGCATGGACGGCGTAAAGCTTCACGTCGCCGAAGCGCGCGGATTCGCCGCTTCCACCGAGCAACGCTTCGACGTGATCCAGCTCGCGCTATTGGATGCCTTTGGTGCCTCCTCCGCCGGCTTGTATGCGCTGGCGGAAACCTATCTGTATACCGCCGAAGCCTTTCACGAATACCTGAAACTCCTCAACCCGGAGGGCATCCTCAGTATCACGCGCTGGGTGAGCCTTCCGCCGCGCGATATCCTCAAATTGTTCGCGACCGCCACCCTCGCCATGGAGCGGGAGGGGATGCAGCCCAGCGCCAGCCTGGCGCTGGTCAGGGGCTGGAAAACGATCACCCTGCTGGCCAAGAAAGGCGTTTTCACGCCGGAGCAGATCGAAGCCCTGCGCCGGTTCTGCGCGGAGCGCTCCTTCGATCTCGAATACTATCCAGGCATCAGGCGCGAAGAGGCCAATCGCTACAACGTGCTGAGACGTTCGGATTTCTTCGGCGCGGCCCAAGCCATTCTCTCGGACGAGCGCTGGCAATTCATCGAGCGCTACAAGTTCGATATCTCGCCCGCCACCGATGACCGCCCATACTTCTTCCAGTCCTTCAAGTGGCGCTCGCTGCCGGAGTTGTGGGCCATGCGCGAACAGGGCGGGCTCTCCCTCATGGAGTGGGGCTATCCGGTGTTGGTGGTGACGCTGCTTCAAGCGGTGCCCATCAGTATGCTATTGATCGCGGCGCCGTTGTTCGCTTCGCGAAAGATCCGGCAAGCCATGCGATCTCCCTTGGCGTGGCGTACCGCCGCCTACTTCGCCGCCATCGGATTCGCGTTTATGTTCGTCGAGATCGCCTTCATCCAGAAATTTCGTCTGTTCCTGACTCACCCGCTCTACGCAGTCGCGGTGGTGCTGGCGGCGTTCTTGTTTTTCGCCGGTGCGGGCGCCCGCCTTTCGGAAAGCGCCACGGGGAATGTGCCGCGCCGCTTGCGCGGGGTAGTGACGGTGATTGCCATCCTCGCTCTGGGTTACGTGTTTCTACTACCAAGTATTTTCAAGCCGCTGATGTTTCTGCCTGACGCCGCGAAGATCGCCATCGCGGTCGCGCTCATCGCGCCCTTGGCTTTCGCGATGGGCGTGCCATTTCCGAGCGGGCTGGTACTCACCGAGCGGCGGCTACCGGAATTGATTCCATGGGCGTGGGCGGTGAACGGCTGTGCCTCGGTGAGCGGTGCCGTCCTGGCCACCGTGCTCGCCATCCACTTCGGATTCACCGCCTTGATTGCGGGTGCGGTTGGACTTTATTTTCTCGCCGCAATGGTACTCGCGGGGCTAGCCCGCATTTCTCACAGGGGCGCGGGATGATGGCGCGTATGCAATGCCTCGGGATTGGATTGCTGCGCGCGGGCTTTCCGAGATGGGGATGGCGGGAAAAATGAGAGGCGGCCTTTCCCGATTAGCCATCACCGCGCGGCCCATAGCTTGTAATCGACATGCTTTGCGGCTGCTTGGAAGTCTTGGTCCGTGGAGAGGAGAATCAAATCGTGCCTTCGGCAGATCTGGATGAGCAGAGCGTCGATGGTTCCGATTTGTACCCCACGGCGGCGGCACGAATTGCGGACCTCTGCCGCTTCGATGTGATCCTCTCGGTCTGGCTGAAGGAAAGCAAGGGCAAAGAAACGTTCGACAAGCTGTGCGCGAGCCTTCGGCCCCGCGAAGCCTTGCAGCAGCTCTTGGAGGACGAGTCCAGTTGTAAAGACCTGATCGGCGCCGAGAAGCGCGTCCCGGAGTGCAGCGACCTCCGGCTCGGCTTGCTCAGCATCTCGGCGCAGAGCCAGCGACCATACGCTCGTGTCGGCAAGCATGCTCACCGCTTGCGCGTCCGCTCTGCCTTGTAGTCGAACGACACGTCCCACTCTAGCTTTCCGAAGAGTTCGGCTACGCGCCGCTGCTCCCGGCGCGCGATGAACTCCTGCAGGGCTCGGGTAACGGCGGCCTTTTTGGTGGGCTCACCGCTCACGCGGAACGCGCGTTCCAACAATTCCTGATCAAGGGCAAGATTCGTGGCCATGCTGTGTACCTCCTTAGGAGCGAGTCTACACATCCGTGGAGACAGCAGCAACGATGTCCACTCTTGATCACGAACTCCATCCGTGGAGCTTGGAGAAGCGCGCGGACAACGGTGCAGGCGGCGCTC
>JBJXGQ010000164.1:0-5987 GCA_046160525.1 Burkholderiales bacterium | reverse complement strand
TCACTAACGAAATGGAGAACTGACATGAAAAGAAAATCCGGAGCAGGACTGCTCGCCGGTGCAATGCTCGGCGTCTGCACCACGCAGGCGGCAGCAATCGGCCTTACTACCAGTGAAGGATGGGGGCTGACCCTTCGCGGCTTTTTGAACGCGAGAGCGGATTACGACGAACGGGACCTGGGTAACAGCGAACCGTTGTTCCCATCGAGGGAAGGAAGCGCGCTGGGCGACCGAAGCACATTTCGATTCAGCCCCAACATGACGCAGATCGGTTTTGGCCTGAAGGCGCCGCCGGGAGAAATCGAACACAGTGCGTACATCGAATTCGACTTCCTGGACGAATCCGCATCCACGCCTAATCGCCCGAACACCGCCAGCCCGCGGCTGCGCCATGCCTATTGGGCAACCAAATGGGGTGAAGGGCACTCGCTGCTGATCGGACAGACCAACGTGCTGTTTGGCGACCGGCTTCCGGACATGATGTTCGACAACTTGAATCTGGGGCTTGGATCGCTATTCGGTCGCGAGGGACAGGTTCGTTACACGTATGTCAGTCACGTCTCCCCGGGGTCGAACATGGTTTACGCGGTGAGCGTCAACGCGCCGAATTCGGGCTTGTTCAACCAGGGGACCGATACGGCCGAACGGACTGCGACACCTTTCCTGCACGGGAAGATCGCTTTTCAGACCGATGCGCTCGGCAAGGCCGCCTATTTCGAATTCGAGGACGGCGGCGAAGTGCCTGCCGAGATCGCGCTGACCGGTTTTTATGGACGGGAGCGGGTAGCGCGCCTGGCTGGACCGGGGGGCGACGAGGAAGTAGATGCGTACGGCGTTGCCGTGAGCGGTGCACTCCCGGTTATCGGCATCCGCAACGGTCAGCGAGCCGGATCGCTTTCGCTGATGGCACAGGCCTGGTTTGTCAGTAACGGCGACAGTTATTTCGGTGGCAACGGACAAGGCATTTATGAAACAGCTACCGGTCAGGTCGACGCGGTCGAGGGAAAGGGATTCTTTGTCACGGGTAAATATTTCGTCACCGAAAAGACGAACCTGACGTTGATCTACTCCTACGAGGAGAACAATCTCGACAATTTGACCGGTGCAGGCACTCCGTTTCGAATCGCCTCGGGGATCTTTACGGACAGCGCGTTCGGTGCGCCGGGCGTCAGAAAGGCCCAGACGGTCAACGCGACCCTCTGGTTCCACCCGCTCAAGCATGTGTACGCCGGTCTCGGTTATGACTTCCGGGATGCCGACTACAACGACGGTGCGAATGGGGACAACAATCGCGTCAGCGCCACGTTCTTCTACAACTTCTAAAAGCCGGTGCAGCGGCGGGCGTCAATGGTCCGCCGCTGTCCCTCGCCTAGCGCGAGCGCTTTCTTTCCCTGGGCGCACGCTTTTTTTGGACTATCGCAAGCACAATCACTCCTTAAGCTTCTCACTGCATCCAACACGCCTACCGCTTCGTAACTTAAGGAGCGACCCGCCGTGAGGCGGCCTTGGGGGAACGATAGATGTTTGCCTTCAATTTCATGTTTTCCGCGATCGGCAAGGCGCTTGCACGGTACCTGAGCGAAACGAACCCGCGTTACCGTCCGCTGGCGACCTCGGATCCCGAGCAGTTGCGCGCAGCGCTGCGGCCCGGCGATGTCCTGCTGGTGGAGGGCAATACGAGACTTTCCACCGCAATCAAATATCTTACGCAATCGACCTGGTCACACGCGGCCCTTTACGTCGGTGAGATAGCAGGTGTCGCGGAGGAAGGTCAGGAGCCTAGGGTTCTAATCGAAGCCGATATCGTCAACGGCGTTTGGGCGGTGCCGCTGAGCGCGTACTCGGGAATGCATACACGTATCTGCCGGCCCGCGGGCCTATCCACCCCCGAGGTCCAGAGGGTGGTGAATTACGCGGTGGCAAGCCTTGGCAAAAAGTATGACCTCAAGAACGTCTTCGACCTCGCTCGTTACCTCCTGCCGACGCCGCCGGTGCCGACGCGTTGGCGCCGCAAGCTTCTTTACTTTGGAAGCGGCGAACCGACGAAAGCAATTTGCTCGACATTGATCGCGCAGGCGTTCCAGTCAATTCACTACCCGATCCTGCCTCACAGGCGTATGCGGCCCGCGCCAACCGATGACTGTAACGACTGCGTGCAAGAGACGTTTTCAATGCGCCACTACAGTTTGTTCACCCCCCGCGATTTCGACGTCTCCCCTTATTTCCAGCTAGTAAAGCCCAGGCTGGCGGCCGGCTTCGATTATCGGGCGATGCACTGGACCGACGACATCGAAACCCTCGACGCAACCCGGGTTGGTATCCCAACTGATGCCCGCGCCGGCCAGGACTGAGCGTCCGATCGCGTCGCGCAGTGCATGATGAGTCTGATGATCGAGTGAAGGCACGATTCGTGGCGCGTGAACGTGCATCGAGTCCCTTCGCACTTTTTCGCTTCCGCTCTAAGACCGTTGTCAGGTCTTGCTTAGAATACGTCTCTACTTGGCAAGAAGGATTGGAAAGTGCCGCCTCTCAAGCGATCTCGCTTCAAGTAGATGCGCACGACGCTAATACTTCGAGCGATCGCCGTGGCCCATGTATTTAAGTGCGCTTTGTGAACATGGGTGCTGGCGCGATCTTCCACTCAATCTAAGGAGAGCATCATGCGTACACTTCATACACTTCGGATAGCAGCACTGGCGGCGATGTTCAGCGCCTCGTTTCTGGCGACAGCCGCGGATGAAGCATTTGATAAGCTTTGCGCCATGGGTCTCGCGCTTGGCGAGAAGATTCCAACCGACTGCTCGGTGAACTGGAAGAATCCCGCCGACGGCAAGGTCTACTGCTTCTCGGGCGAAGGGTCCAAGAAGATGTTCCTCGAAACCCCAGCGGTGCATCTGAAAAAAGCTCACGCGGAGTTCGGACGGCGCTGAGCACGCCGTGAAATGGCTTCGTATGGCGCCCCCAAGGAAGCGGGGGCGTTATATTCGCTTGGTTACTCCACAATCCAAATGCCAGTTGCTGGCCGGGCAAGATAACCTCACGGCATCCAGACGAGCAACCTCGCCGTATCATGCAATGGTTGGCTGCCATGGTAGTGCTTGGCGCGGCTCCATTTAGGAGAACAGGAGAATGCGGATACGGGCTCTACTTACCGGGCTAACGAACGAGCCGGCTCGTAGCTGGAGTCTTGTGCTCGCCGCCGGAATTGCGATAGGCGTAGGTTTCCGAATCGCCCCGGTAGCGGGTGCGGCGACGCCCGCCCAGTCAGCGCTCTCCTTAGTTGTGGCCGTGGAAGCACGCAATGCGGAGGGACAGGTCACTGGTGTCGGGTCTGGATTCTTCATACATCCCGATGTCGTCACAGTCCCCGCGCATGTGCTTCGCGGCGCTATGCAAGCGCACGCGCGCGTGATCGGCTCGTCCGAGTCACTGCGCGTGATCGGTGTTACCGCGTTGGATCCCAGCCTCGGCCTAGCACTCGTCAAAGTCTCGGGTATATGCTCTCTCTCCCTACCTCTAGCAACGCCCGGCGCGCATGATCCCGATATGGACGTCTACCTATTGAATCGCACCAGCGGAAAATTCGGTGGATTGATTAAAGCCAAACTTGTGGAAGCCGGCGGCTTCATGGGTGTTGTACCCGCAAGCCTCATCACTCCTTCCACCACGGGCACACCGGTCATCGATAACTCTGGCGCTGTGGTGGGCACGATACGTCCGGTCTTCAAGGATGGTCTGGCCAGTCAATTGGTTACGGCCGGAGGGACATCACCGAAGTCACTACCGGTTCGATCTAAGGAACCGGCTGGCATATTCTGTTCGCGACGTCTTGATAACGATTTCATTCCAAACAGAGGATGGAGAAATCCTTTTCACGGATTCGGTACGTCTTCCGATTCGCCTAGTTGGTACTGCACGATCCGATCAAATTTCGGGACAGCCGAGCCTTACGCCCGTACTAAGATCAGTGCCTGCTCGGGCGCTGGATAAAGCACATTTCGCGTCCCGTATAGAGATCCGCGTGTTGGATTTACAGCCAGATCCATCGCGACGATTTTGACTTCGTTTCCATAACCTTTAGGGGCCGTGAGTGGATTTTAGAGACCTATATGGCTTTATCTCTGTACATGGCAATCGGAATCAAGATGGTCAAAGGACGGCGGGAACAGCAAGGCGATACCTCATTGCCACGATCGCTCTGTCACTCCTCTCGAGTCCAGGGTATACCGACACGAGTCCGAAGCTTAGCGAATTCACCGGATCGTTTTTCCCCTACGCGGCCTTCGAGGCGTTTCCTTCCATCTCCTTAAGAATTGATGACGGCACTGTTGCGGTTGCGATGATTGGGGATCAGCTTAATTTGCCAAAAACGGTCCTGTTGGAGTGGATCAACCAGCGCGCGCGCGCCGTTACGAAATACTTCGGGAAACTGCCCGGCAGGAATTCTAAGCTGCTGGTCGTTTTCACCGAGGGGGCTGGGATTCATGGGGGAACAAGTTTCGGCCACCGGGGGGCCGCCAGCCGTGTTCTCATCGGTCGCGACACTTCGGAAGCCCAGTTGAATCAGGATTGGATTCTCGTTCACGAGCTGGTCCACCATGCGTTTCCAAACGTGGCCGCTCCACATCATTGGATGGAAGAGGGAATGGCTACTTACGTCGAGCCGATTGTACGTGCACAGGCCGGTAACCTCAGTGACCAATCCGTGTGGCGGGATCTAATCAACGGATTACCTAAGGGCCTGCCGCAGGCGGGCGATGCTGGACTTGACCACACGCCGACCTGGGGCCGCACCTATTGGGGTGGCGCGCTGTTCTATCTGCTCGCTGATGTCGAGATCCGAAAGCGCACGAACAATAGGCGCAGTTTGCAAGTAGCGCTAGCGGCGATCGTTGCCGCGGGCGGAAACATCACTCAAGAGTGGACGGTCGACAAAGTGATCGCGACTGCGGACTCCGGAACTGGGACAAACGTCATTCGAGATCTGTACGAGAAGATGAAAGACACACCCTATCCCGTGGACCTCGCCAGCCTGTGGCGTGACCTTGGTGTATCGATGAACGACGGATACATAGTGTTGGACGATGCCGCTCCCCTCGCTCACATACGCCGTGCGATAACCACCCCTCCAAGCGCTACACCTCCGCGCTGAATCCGCGGGAAGTAATCGCGCCACGCCCCCTCATCGCTCATTTTTTGAAAAATACTTCGTGTAGTTCGTGAGTTTGTCATTCGCAATTCTCCAGCGACATTCCGTACTGCTTGATTTGCCTGGCTTGCCTTTCGCCCGGATTCCACCATCTATCGTGCTGACTGAGTCGAAGTCTCTTAACGCCGCACAGTAGCTATTCGTGCCTTTGCAGTGATGCGATCAGGGGGCAGGAAACGTTCCCCTTCCGCGCATGGCAAGCGCGCACAAGCTCGGATAGCACGGCCTCCATGTGCGTCAGGTTTGCCAGTTTCTCCCGTACGTCCTTGAGCTTGTGCTCGGACAAGCGACTGGCTTCCTTACAATGGGTACCATCCTCCAGCCGAAGCAGGTCGGCGATCTCGTCCAGACTGAAACCCAGCCGTTGGGCCGATTTTACGAACCGCACCCGCGTCACATCCGCCTCGCCATACCGGCGAATGCTGCCGTAAGGCTTGGCCGGCTCGGGAAGGAGGCCCTTGCGCTGATAGAACCGGACGGTTTCCAAGTTGACCCCGGCGTCCTTGGCGAAGGCACCGATGGTCAGATTCTCAAGATTCCTCTCCATCCCGCTTGAC
Organism: Burkholderiales bacterium; assembly: GCA_046160525.1. GTDB lineage: Bacteria > Pseudomonadota > Gammaproteobacteria > Burkholderiales > SHXO01 > SHXO01. The sequence goes on along the minus strand of JBJXGQ010000164.1, from coordinate 221 downwards.
TCCGTACATAAGTACGGAGGTAAGGTTACGCTCTCTATTCCAGATTCGAAAGGATAAGTGCATGTCTGAACCGCACAACGGGCGCGCCGCCCTCTTCACCGGAGGGTTGGCCGCCATCCTCGCCTCCACTTGCTGCCTTGGGCCGCTGGTTCTGGTCACCCTAGGATTCAGCGGCGCGTGGATCGGCAACTTGACGGTGCTGGAGCCTTATCGCCCAGTCT
>JBJXGQ010000163.1:0-5962 GCA_046160525.1 Burkholderiales bacterium | reverse complement strand
ATCGCCATGAGGCCCGGCATTTCGGTCTCGGCGATGCGGATTTCCTTACGGCCCCACTCCGCCAAGGATAGGTCGGCGACTTTGTAGTCGGTGAAAGAAGAACTGGGTTTTAGCACTGCGGACATGGAACGCTCCTTATGGGCAAGGGATTGGGCGCCCCAATGAGAAACGGCGCGCCAAACCAGTTACGGGTTGGTGAGCGCCGTTCTTGATTCGCTGAGCCTGGCTCCAGCCGGTTCCCCGGCAGGGTCGCAACGCTCCTCAGCGGGCGGAATTATAAGCGAGGAGCGGGCCGGTTCGGTGTTTCGCGATACTCCCGGCCACGCCGCTAGCGTGAATACTTCACACCGCCCCTGGCAATCCTCACGCGATTCGTTCGTTGCTCAGGCCGATACTTCACTCCAACGCAACCCACAACCCAGGAGAAAACATCATGTCAGCACTCAAGGAAATGGACCTCGGAATCGAAGTCGTCGTAGCCCTTCTCGCCGCCGCCGTTCTGCTCACCGTCGCCGTAATTGGCCCCAAGCCGCATGCCACGTTTTCCGGTATTCAGCCCAAGGCTCAGTTCCGCACTCAGTTGGATTTCTCGGTCACCCCAGGCAAGCCCGCCCGCCTCGGCGCCATTCAACCCGCCTTCGGATTATCGAAGCAGGCGTAACTCCCGGACCGGCGTTCAGCCCACGAAACTCTAGCCGGGAGAGGATCCTAGGGATGGGCCAATGAGTCGAGTAGTGCCTTGGCTTCCTTCAATTTCTTTGTATCGAAGCCTTCGGTAAACCAGTTGTAGACCGGAGCGAGAAGGTCGTAGGCTTCTCTGCATTTATCTTGGGATTGCAAGAGGCCGGCGAGCGAGGTGGAAGCACGGATTTCGAACAGTTTTGCCTTCTGCTGTCGTGCCAATCTGATAGCCTCACGGTAGCATGACTCCGCATCGGGATGCATTACGAAGAGTCTCAAGTCGCCGTCGAGCCGATGCATGTCGGCCAGGTAAAGATGTTCACCAGTAGTCTCGGCGGCATCGAACGCATGGTGCATTGCCTCACGTGCCAGGTCGATTCGGCCACCCTGAGCTTGTACCCGAGCCAAAGCGCTGTACCACCCCGGATCCCAGATTTTTGCGCCTAGTTGCGCCCAAACATTTATCGCGGGCTGCAGAATTCGAAGACCTTCGGCTGGCTGCCCAAGGTCGGCCAAAGCGCATCCCTCGATCATTTCAGCCTCTATTTGCCGAAGTAGGATCCTATTCTCCCTGCAGAAAGCGGCAGCCTCGCGGGAGTTGGTGAGCGCGGAAACCGGATCCTCGCACAGCATATTAAAAAGAGCATGGTGCACCAAGGTCGTAGCGACGGCCAACGGTTCCGCATGGCGATGTGCCGTGCGAATGGCAATATCGTATCGCTCTCGGGAGCGCTCGCCAAAGCCAAGGATCATGAGGGCCCATGCGACCCACTCACAACAGTTGATGCCGTGATCGAATCCGTAAACTCGTCCCAATGGGAGCGATCCGCTCTTTTCGTAGGCTTCAAAGCCGGCTTCAAAGTAATCACGGGCTATTTCAATTTTCCCCGTGAACAATGAATTAATTCCAACGATATTATTCGCGGCAATGACGTGATGATAGACGGACGAATGTCCCGCAAGATCCAGTATTTGATTGCCCAACTTCTCAGACGTGACATACTCGGCCCTCATAGCGTAGTAGAGCCAGAGCCCTCCTAAAGTCGAAAACATCTGCGGCGTGTCGCCGACCTGATCGCAAAGATCCTTTGCACGTCCAAAGGCTTGGCCCACTTCCGGAGGGGAGTACCCCTTTGAGTTGCCCAGCGCCAACCCCAGATTGATTTGCAGGAGGAGTTCCCTTTGGTCTCGCTCTTTTCCGGGCGGCAATGCCTCAAGGGTTTTGAGTCCTCGTGTCAAATGCGTGATCGCCTCCGCATTGGCGAAGCGCTCGACCCCGCGCTGCCCTGCCTTCAACCAGTAATCCGTCGCCTGTTCATTGAGTCCCGCCTCGGTGTAGTGATGGGCCACCACTTCCGGTTCATGGGCCACGCGCTCGGGAAATCGCTGTTCCAAAGTCTCGGCAATGTTCTTGTGTAGCACCTGCCGCCTGCTCTTGAGCAGCGAGCCGTAGGCGGCGTCTTGCACCAGGGCGTGCTTGAAGGTGTAGGTGGCCTGCGGCGCGGCGCCTTGTTGGTAGACCAGTTGGGAGAGCACCAATTGCTTGAGCGCCTCGTCCAGAGTGCGCTCGTTCATGGGGGAGATGGCCGCCAGCAGCTCGTAGCTGAATTCCCGGCCGATGCACGCGCCTACCTGCGCGACTTCCTTAACCGGGGCCAAGCGGTCGAGTCTCGCCATCAAGCTGTCGTGCAGCGTGCTGGGAATGGCCAGCGGGGGCAGCGGCCCGTCCAACTCGTAATGTGTACCGGCGTCCTTGAGAAAGCCCGCTTCGATCACGTACTTGGTGAGTTCCTCCACGAACAGCGGTATGCCGTCGGTCTTGGCGACGATTAGTTCGATGACCTGCGCGGGCAAAGGCTTGCCCCCTGTCACCTTCTCGGCCATGAGGGCACCCAAGCGGGGGTTGAAGCGGTTGAGCGTGATGGCGGTGACGTGGGCTTCCCCGCTCCAGCGCGGCGTGTATTCGGTGCGGTGGGTGATCAACAACATTACGCGCCAGCGGGCGATGCGGGAAACCAACAGATCCAAGGCTTCTTGCGTCGTTGGGTCCACCCAGTGGACATCCTCGAACACCATCAACACGGGTTGCGTCCTGGCCAAGCCTCCGATTTGTTCGACCAGCGCTTCCAGCAGTTTTTCTTTCTGCTTTTGCGGGGAGAAGTTGAGCGCGGGGTATTTCTCCGCGGGCAAGGAGAGCAGGGCCGCGAACAGCGGCATGATGCTGTCCAAGGCTTGTCCGCCGGGTTGCAGGAGGGCTTCGAGCTTATCGATCTTGAGCGGGGGAGTGTCTTCGCGCGCGAATCCCGCGGCGCGCTCAAGATGTTCCACCATGGGATGGAGCGCGCTCTGGGTATGGTAGGGGGAGCATTGGTAGCGCAGCCGTTGGTGGGTTTGTCCTTCGATGCGCTGGCGCAAGGCCTGGGTCACGCGGCTCTTGCCGATTCCGGGTTCGCCCGATAGCAGGACTAGCTGGCCTTCCCCGGCCAGAACCTGAGCCCAACGTTCTTGCATGAGGGCCAACTCGCTGTCCCGGCCCACCAAGGGCGTCAAGGCGGCTTGGCCGTGGGCGGCATCGAAACGTCCTTCGGCCTTTCCACTTCCCGTAACCCGGAAGGGTTGTACTGCTTCGAGAATGCCCTTGAGCACCTGGGGTCCCAGGCCGGCATAGGTAAAGGCCCAGCCCGCCAAGCGCTGGGTGCTTGGTGCGATGACGATTTCATCGGGGCCCGCCAATCCTTGCAGGCGGGCCGCCAGGTTGGGCGTTTCCCCCACCGCGAGCTTGGGCACCGAGGCATCGCCCGCACCCGTCTCGCCCACGACCACGGACCCGGTGGCGATGCCGATCCTCACTTGAAGGGAGTGGGGCGAGGGCACTGCCTTGACCACGTCAATGAGCTCCATGGCGCTTCGCACCGCGCGCTCGGCATCGTCCTCATGCGCGCGCGGCCAGCCGAAGTACACCATGAGCCCGTCGCCCAGGTATTGCGCCACGTGGCCCTCGTAGCGCTCAATCACGGTTCGGCAGGCCTGCTGGTAGGACTGCATCAGTTCGCGCAAACGCTCCGGATCGAGTTGCTGCGATAGCGCGGTGGAACCCACTAAATCGCAGAACAGGATCGTCAGTTGGCGGCGTTCGGCAGTCGCGACGGCGCCGGATACCGGCAATACCTGAGGGGTGGGCGTGGTTTCGGGTACGCTCTGTGTATTTGCTGCCGGTTTGGCTCTATCACTCGCACCGCTCAGTTGAGATATGGCATTCAAGATTCGCCTGCGGTGCCCGAGCACAACGCCCAACGCCTGCAAGTCCGCATCGGAGATCAACGGAAGGGCTACGAGATCGATACCGTTCTCCTCGAACAGCGGCGCATACGGTTCAAGTCCAATCGATTTAAGCCAATCCGATATGGGTAGGGGTCGCATCAGGGGGTTCCAGGGCGCAGCGGTTACGTGCTTTGGTTGAGATAGCTCGCGGGAGTCATGATAGCGATTCCTTGATAGGCACCGAGCACCAGCAAGTCCTGGTCGCCGGTGACGATTAAACCGGCTTCACCATTGACCGCCAGTTCGATGAATTTGTCATCCTTAGGATCGCGGCAGACACGGACCACGTAGGTAATCGGAACCACATCTGTTACGCGCGATAACTGCCGGAAAAACTCCTGTCTGTCTTCCAAATCCACGTAGCGATCGAACTTGGGGCGAGAGAGCACTTCCGCCAATTCCATCAATGTCGCGCCGGAGGCTAACAGCTGGCCATGATCGACGATGTGCCGCACCGCGCGCGCCGGGAGAGAATTGGGTAGCAATAGCCGGCTCACCAAGACGTTGGTGTCGACGACGATTCGTTTCCTAGTCATCGGAGGCCAGGATGGCCGCCAGTTTCTTCTCCGTTAGACCGCGTGCCTTAGCTTTTTCGCCAACGCGGTCGCAGAACCGCTGAAAATCCGAAACGGCCAATCCGCGCAGCCGGTCGTACTCCTCGGCCGACATCAAAACGACAGAGGGCCGGTCCTGCCGGCGAATTTCTACTGGCCCGCGCTGAGCGGCATCGAGCATTGCGGCAAAACGCTGTTTCGCTTCGGTGGCTGTGACTGTTCGCATATATAGACTCCTTCATTTCCAGTTTAGCCAGAATGATCCATCCGATCAACGCGGGCCCGCGGCCTAGGCACAGATGACTGCCCGGCCAGTTCCTGGCGACGCGTGCCGGCCAGCGGAGTTCCTCCGGCAGTGCCTTGGCTTCCTTCAGGTCCTCGGTGCCGAACCCTTCGCTGAACCAGGTGTAGATAGGGGCCAAGAGATCAAAGGCCTCTTTCTTCTTGCCTATGCACGCGTCAGGCCGTCCAAATATGCTCCTCATGAGCGAGCATGTCGGCGGCGTACCGCGCGGCGGCTTGTATGCCGGCCTTTGTGAGATGGGGATAAGCCGCGACCAGCGTTTCTTCATTCGCGCCCTCGGAAATCTTGCGCAAGATCGACTCGGCCGTTATTCGAGTGCCTCGAATGACGGGTTTGCCAAGCATAATGTTGGGGTTGATGTCGATACGATCCACGATATTCATGGAAACTCCTAAACGGCGCCGAGATGACGATCCGATGTTACCCCGAGGGGGCGATAATCCATAAAGACAATCTTTCGGTACGTCACAAGAGTGCGTCCAAGAAACGCGCAACGACGTTGGTATCTAGTGTAGTGCTTCATCCTATCTGGCACTTATGCGCCGGCCTGAGAAACTCCTTCCCCCGCTCGCGGGGGAAGGTGGGGATGGGGGGAAGTTTGATATGCAAGCGTAAGGCTGCCCCCACCCTTGCCCTCCCCCGCAAGCAGGGGAGGGAATGTTCCGGTAATTCGGAAGCACTACCCTAGTCCGGTCATTTAACGCTGCGTTTGAAACGAGCCCGAGCGGCCACGCGCGGGGCTTCCGCCATCTGTTCCACCGTTACCGGCTTGGCGCCGGCACGCTTGAGTACTCCTTTTACCGCGGTGATATCCACCATGGGCTGAATCTCAATGCGGCCCGCATCATTCACGAAGAACAGGATCTTGTCGCCAGGCTGAAGATTGAAGCGTTCGCGAATCTCTCTAGGAATCGTCGTTTGCCCTTTGCTGGTAATCGTTGCCTGGCTTATGAAACCTCCTTACGTATGCGACGGCTTACATTCCGCACATCTCCGAACGCATTAATCCGTAATTACCATGTCGGGTAAGCCGCCTAAGACGCGCCGAGGTCTTCGGATTCTATAAGGCGTTCAGTCTGGACCTCCCAGTCCCTTAGTAGTT
>JBJXGQ010000162.1:0-18915 GCA_046160525.1 Burkholderiales bacterium | reverse complement strand
CAGAGGTCATCGATGGTACTTGGATCGTTAGACGCGGGCGCTGGCCAATCGCATGGTTTGTTTTTCGCGCTCCAAGAGCAAGGGGCCGGGGGAGTCGCGCCATTATTGAGAGTGCCGTTCTTGACATTGAAGAAATCGCCGCCACTCGCGGTTTCGTAGTTGGTCTGGTACGCCATCAGGCCAGGCGCTCCCAGTCCAACAGCAAATGTCGTCATGTGCTGGTGAGCCGCCTTGTCAACGACGCCCGGAGGCACGTTGTTTTCGTGGACAGGGGTTCCTAATGCTCCGGTTGCAGGCGAAGGGCGTAAGTCGGTATTGTAGTAATAGGCGGCCACATCGGCGAGCGTATTGTTAGCGCTGGTATTCGCGCCGCCGTCGAACATCGGCCTGGGCATCGTCGTGGCATTACCATCTTGGTCCCCTACCCCGGAGTAGCTGTCATTCCAGTATCCATCGGTGGACAGAATGGTAAAGTTCTGCTGGCAGGAGTATTCCACCGGATCCACGGCACCGGCTAAAGTCTTGCGATAGAGCTTGCCAGCTTTGTCGAGGGCCGTACGCAGCGGCGTGGAACTGCCCGGTACGGTGGCGTAGAGTTTGTCGTACCAAAGTTGTTTTTGGGGGCTGTTGTAGGGTGCAATGTTAAGGAATTGCGTGCCTGTGGTTACTTGCGATGTATTAATGGTCATGAAGCCCACCCGAAAGCGGTCATCAATGGAATTGAAGGCAAGTCCCGTCGCCGACTTCATCATCAACATGCGGGTTCGGTAATAGCTATACCAGTTCGCGAAGTTTTGTTGCTCGGCGGCCGTCCCCAGGGTAACTCTGATCTTGGTGAAGTTGGCGCTGGAATGAGGGAAGCTGTTCGAGGAATTTTGTTGGCACTGGGTGCTTGAAGGTTTCGCGGCGGGCCCGTTGAACCTGTAGTAATAGGCGGCTTGTGCAGAGTCACTACCATGCGCTAGGAAGGATGTCTGCAGGTTCACGGTTCCGGCGGCTGTGTTGAACCCATTGGTCCATGCGCCGGTAAAGCTCGCATTGGGGTAGACGATGCCGTCGTACCGCTTCGGCAACTGGTAGATAATGTCGGGGTCGTAGTACACCCCGTTACAATGTGCGTTCTTGTACCCCACTCTGCCGGTCCAGCTACCCACTTCATCGGGCATGTAAGTCGAATTCATGCTGCCTGAATCGTCCAAGATGAATAGAAGATTTGGTTTCACCACGGATGTTCCGCTCGAAACAAGGGGAGTGGTGGCAATATCCGTAATGGCCCCCTGGCTTTGAGAGGTCGCCGCGCATAGCGCGATCGCTAGGCAAACCTGGTTAAGGGGAAGTACTTTGGAAAGGGAGATCATGGATTTCTCCTAATGTAGTAAATCTATAGAGCTACCACGGCCTGCACGTAACTCACCGTGTTTCTGGGGCCTTCGATGCGGGACGTGATACGGTAAAGGACTTGGTGTTGGGCTGGAGGCGACGGAACCGCGGCGTCATGGCTGACGAAGGTTTTCGATAGGCCCGTTGCGCATCCCGTTGCGATACTGGTTGGATTGCCAGCCGTCGCGCACAGGCGGTGGATCACGTAGGAAACGGTGTTTCCGGCGGCGTTGGCCGCAAGGGTTCTCGGCAAACCGGCCGGCTCTAGCGTGCCGTCCCAGAAGTCTGCCCAGCTTTCGCCCGGGTTGGGGTCTTGCCGGCTGGCGAGGTAGCCACCAGCCAAGTTATCGTTCTGTAGTGTTAAACCGGCACTGTTCGCTTCGAGCCAGGCGACCGCGGTTTCAATCCCAGAATCGCCCGATTGCGCGGTGCTTTGTTGAAATGCCAAGTTACCCGCGATCATGTTCGAGGTATCGACGGAGCGAACCAATGCAATGGCGGCGAGAGTCATCACGACCAATGCAATGAGCGTAAGGAATAGCACGACGCCGCGTTGCGAATGTGCCAACCGGGCCGAGGAGCGAGTATAGGAACGTCTCATGATCAGCATGGTGGTGGTTGAGGTCCCATCCACACGACGTTGCGTAGTGGTAGCACCGATTCATAAACTTGATAGCGGTAATGATCCCAATCCGCGACAGCGGTTGTATCGAAGATACCTCCACTCCACGTGGGCATCGTGGTGGTGACAACTGCTTTGTCGTAGTGGGTACCGCGGGCCAACACCGCCAGTTTCGCGGCGGATATTCGCGCCCATTGACAACCGAGCGTTGGCGGAGCGAGCGCTACCGCTGGCGTGGTCTTGTTGAACAGATCGACTACGCCATCCGTGATCGGAGTTGTATCGCGCCCGTATTGCGCCTGCAAGGACACGATATGGCTCGCGGCCGGCATCCACACCGCGGGATCCCCGGTCTTGCCAGGGTCGGTGCAGTCTTGCGCCATGAAATCGCATACCGTGAGAGTTTGGTTACGCACGGCATACACCACCGAAGTGGGCGAGGGCCCTAAGTCATACAACGTTCCATTGGTATAGATTACGCCGAGGCCTCCTGGTTTGTTGAAAGTAGAAGGAACCGCGGCGCATCCGCTGGCTGGGTCCATATACGTGCCATCGTTATGTCCCACTTCATTTGCAATGCCTGCCACGTCCCCGCAGAGGCCGCTGGCGGGCAAATTCGTCACCTGCGCGATCGTGCAGTCCAGTCCCGGCTCCACGACCATGACTAAATTTCCGATTCTGAATCCAGAACGGTTTTGGACCCTGAACTCATCGAGGGCTGCCGGTTTTGGGGTGAACTTCACACCATCGAGATATCCGTCTGAATTTCCGTAGGTCATCATTACTACATCGCTGTTTGCATCACCGGCGGGAATGTTCACCGGATTGATGATCACGGGCGCCATGGCAGGAAAAGTGAAGTCCGCCGGAACCCGGTTCGCGTTGTAAGCCCTGACGCGGCAGCCCAGTGCGTTCAGGGCTGAGAGTCCATAGCCTGCTTGCCGCGCCTCGCGTAAAGGTGTGTACAAGGCGACAAGACCGGAACTGAGGGCATCGGAACCCGAGGTGGTGGATCGTTTTTGGCCTTCCGAGGCGCTGTACACCTGCATGACTACCAACATGCCGATGAGGCCAATAATGAGACCCACCATGATCTCGACCAGACCGAATCCCCGTTGTGCCAATGTGTTTGATTGCCGCGACATCATTGCACTCCCCTTAGTTGATTTGGGCCAACATCACAAAGTTGTGCGGGGCTTCGGCTCCGGGAACGTCCCACCTCACGTTAACCGTCACCACATTATTGGGACCGACGGTGATGGTTGGGGCATTGGTATCGGAGCCCGGCAATCTTGCGACCACCAAGCTTTTCCAAGTGATGTACTTGGGGCCGCCGGTGGCGTAGTTCGCCGCAAGGGTTGTCTTGTTATCCGTCCACATTTCGCCGATGACTTGATTCGCCAAGAAGCTCGCTTGGCTGCGATAGACGGAGTCGGTACTGGCGCGGATGGAGAAGGCCTGTAAGCCCATCACCGCCAGGATGCCGAAAGCGAACAGCAACATGCTGAGTAGGGCTTCCAGGAGCATCACGCCGCCTTGCGCACGCCGCATATTCGGGGAGGAACGAATGGAAGACAGGTTCATGAGGGGGTTTCCTTGCCTAGCAGATTCGCGGATCGCCCGCGTTCGTCACATTCGGATCGCACATTCTGATCAATCCGGCCGTGTCCACAACGAGCCGTAGCGGGCGATCGGTCGCGGCATTCATCAAATCGATTTGAACCATGCCCGCGGCGTTAAGACGGCCAAGACCGGTGAAGGTAACCGTCGCTTGAGTCGAGCCCACGGTAACGTCTTCGGAGCCTTCGCTTCCCTCTCTGCCGCGGATGAAGTCGTCAGCGGCATAATTGCCCGCGGGATCGAATACCCGAACCATCCAGTTGGTCCCGTTCGCGTCCTCGGCGACTGCGTTGACATTGGCGGCTGACGGCACGGTATTAGTCAAGACAAATTGAACGAAACGATTTCTGCGAACCGCTTCGGCGCGTGCGATCTGCAGGCCGTTTTGAATAGCCTCCGCCGAGTTCCTAACCCTTGTGTTCGCCATCCACAGGCTAAAGCTGGGGGTTGCGAGCGCCAGGAGAATCCCCATGACAACCACGCCGATCATCAGCTCCACCAACGTGAAACCGCGAACCGAATTTCGCCCGGTTAACATGAGCCGCTTCGCTTTCGAACCCAGCAGGTCGCATTCGCTGTCCAACCGGTTTTTACGGCGGTGGTAGCGCGAGCTTGGTTTTGGTCAAGGGTAAATATAAATCCGTCGGCTCCTGTCGCGCGCAAGGTAAAGGTCGTTGCAGTAAGAGCCGGGCAGGAAAATGTATAGTGAGGGGTGGCGGTCATGGGCGGGGCGGCGGTGCCTGCCGTGCAAGCTCCCACATAGGTTCGGTTGTCCTGAAAATATTGTTCCATCCTCACTCCCTGCGATGACAAGGTGCTGTGCGCCTCGCTGAATTTGCCACGAGTCACATAGTCTTGATAGTTGGGAAGAGCGATGGTGGTCAACAGGGCGACCACGGCGACTGTAATCAGCACTTCTATAAGGGTGAAGCCGCCTGCGTGTTTCATGGATAGTCCTTACTTGATCTTCGAGTTGAATGCTAACGGGGGCCCGCGAATGCCGGCAAAGCCGGCTGACAGACGGTTAGTTAAGCCGTGCGAGCGGTACACGCTCTTCAGCCAAAGGCTTCATTTGCGCCTTTCATTGGGGTTATCGGCAGCACTTGGGGCGTCTTCAGAAGAATGGGGTCCGGGGGGCGGAAGGCATTCGGGGGCCTTGTCCACTCTTCTATAATCCACGATGTGAACCGGCCAATTTACAACAGAGAGTCCTTGGTGGAGATGCTGCGCGAGCATCGCATCGCGCCGACCCATCAACGGATCGAGATCGCCGCCGTGCTGTTTGGCCGCCAGGAGCATTTATCCGCGAATCGCGTCTTGGCGTTGGTGAATGAACGCCATCCTGAGACGTCCCGGGCGACGGTCTACAACACCCTCAGGTTATTCGTTGAAAGGGGAATGATTCGAGAGGTGATCGTGGACCCGAACCGCGTGTTCTACGATCCGAATGCGGGTGCGCACTACCATATGTACGAGGTGGATAGCGGCCAGCTAACCGACATAGATGCCGCTGCTGTGACCATCACGGGCCTGCCTCTCCTACCGGATGATATGGTGACGGAGGGCATGGATGTGATCATCCGGGTTCGCCGAGCCAGGCCCGAGGACTAAGTTCTGGAAAAACGCGTTTGGCGCTTATGTAGGTGTTCCTGATACCCGTGAAGAAAATCTGGGCGCTGGAAATCGCGCCCAGATTGCCACAGTGGCGGGAGACCGCTTTGGGAGGACGGCGGTGCCGTCCCCCACGCCGGTATGGTTAGACGACGAATAGGTCGTTCGCGGACAGCGCGCGCACCCCATCCAACTGCGCGATGAGTTGTGCCTTTGCCGCGCCATGACCATCGGAATCGTAGTAAAGCTTTCCGCTCTTGGTATCGAACAATACGTGCTGGGCTGCTGTCTTCGCGGTCGCGCCGGACGCCGCGAGAAAACTGGCCGCCGACAAGTAGTGACCCGCGGAACCGGACAGCGCGCTGAATACCGACGACAACAGGTGGATCTCATCGGTGGTGGCGTCGAAGTCCGTGACATGGTCGGAGTGCTTGGTACCGAAGTTGTCGAAAACGAAATAGTCCGAACCCCGGCCGCCTGAGAGGATGTCATGGCCTTGCCCGCCGTTGAGTTTGTCCGATCCGGCGCCCCCAAATAACTCATCATCACCCAACCCACCACGAAGGGTGTCGTTTCCAGATTCTCCTTTCAGTATGTCCTTGCCACTTCCGCCGTCCAAGACATCGTTGCCCGTTCCGCCGGTCAACTTGTCGTTCCCGGCACCGCCCATTAAGACATCATTTCCGGCTTTTCCTGCAAGCCGGTCATTCCCATTCAAGCCGTTGATTTCATCGGCACCGGCGGTTCCCTTGAGTGAATCGCTCTTGTTCGTACCGTTGATCACATTCGCCGAGGAGGTGGATGAGGCTTGCACGGTCAGCGCGAAGACGTCCGAGGCGGTTGCGACGCCGTCTGAACACATGATCTTGATACTCAAGGTACCTGCGTTCGCATTCACGGGAGTGCCTGTGAATGCGCCAGTTGCGGCATCAAAACTCAGCCAGCTGGGCAATGCGGAACCATCCTCCATGCGCGCGCTGTAGGTCAAGACCGCTCCAGCATCCATGTCGGTAAACATGCTGGAGGGACAAGGAACGCTGCACGCACTGCCCGCGACGACGATGTGATCTGCCATGGGAGCCACCAAGATTGGAGCATCATTGGTGTTGTTTACCGTCAAGGCGAAGGTGCTGGAGGCGCTGGCATTGATGCCATCCCTGGCGGTGACCACGACATTAAGCGAACCCACGTCGCCGTTGGTGGGAGTACCCGAGAAAGTGCGTGTCGCAGTATTAAAGCTAAGCCAGGTAGGCAACGGATCTCCGTTGGCCAGGGTGGCGGTGTAGCTCATGGTGTCGCCCGCATCCACGTCGGCAAAGGTGTTAGCCGGAATCTGGTAGCTAAACAGCGCGTCCTCGTTCGTGCTCACGTTGGAAAGCGCGATGTTGACCGTAGGGCCATCGTTGGTGTTGGCCACCGTCAAGGTGAAGGTGCTGGAAGCGCTGGCATTGCTGCCGTCCCTGGCGGTGACCACGACATTGAGCGAACCCACGTCGCCGTTGGCCGGAGTGCCCGAGAAAGCGTGTGTTGCCGTATTGAAGCTGAGCCAGCTGGGCAACGGATCGCCGTTGGCCAGGGTGGCGCTGTAAGTCATCGTATCGCCCGCATCCACATCGGCGAAGGTGCTGGCCGGGACCTGGTAGCTAAACAGCGCGTCTTCGTTGGTGCTCATGCTGGCGAGCGCGAGGTTGACCGTGGGTCCGTCGTTGGTGTTGTTCACCGTCAAGGTGAAGGCACTCGACGCCGTGGCGTTGCTGCCGTCCTTGGCGGTGACCACGACGTTGAGCGCGCCCACGTCGCCGTTCTCGGGAGTACCGGAGAAGGTGCGTGTTGCCGCTTCGAAGCTGAGCCAGCTGGGCAGCGGATCGCCGTTGGCCAGGGTGGCGCTGTAGGCCAGCGTGTCGCCCAAGTCCACGTCGGCAAAGGTGTCGGCCGGGACTTGGTAGCTAAACAGCGCGTCTTCGTCCGTGCCCATACTGGCGATGACACCCGCCGTTGGGGCGTCGTTGGTATTGGCCACCGTCAAGGAGAAGGTATCCGAAACGCTTGCGCTGCCATCGGATGCGCTGACCTTGATGCTAAGGGAGCCCACATCGCCATTGGCGGGGGTACCCGAGAAGGTGAGGGTAGCCGCATCGAAACTCAGCCAGTTCGGCAGCGGATCGCCGTTTGCAAGGGTGGCGCTGTAAGTAAGCGCCGTGCCATCCGGATCGGTAAACGTCGATGCGTTGACCTGAAAGTTAAAGGGAGAATCTTCTGCTGTAGCTTGATCCGGAATGCTAGTAGCAACGGAAGCCAAGCGCATGACAGCAATATCCTCCCCGCTCTGGCCGGCAAGGACGATGCTGCCGTCGTCCGCTTGGACTGCTACGCTATTGGCGAAATCCTCGGTGGCAGTTCCCACCGCTAGCATCATCATTCCATCTTGGTCGAAGGAAGTATCGAGCGTGCCATTCGCATTTAGGCGGATCAATGCAAAGTCGTTGTCGTTACCATTAAACGCCGAGCCTGCCACGAGAATCTTTCCGTCGGAAAGTACAGTGATCTTGGCGGCAGCATCGTCGCCGGCGCCGAAGTCCACGGTCATTTTCCCGCCTGTCCCGAAAGAGGTATCCAGGCTTCCGTTAGTGTTGTAGCGCAAGACGGCAAAATCGTTGTCAATACCGTTAAAGGAGTAACCCGCAACCAGAATTTTTCCGTCCGGCTGTATTGCAACGCTATTGGCTACGTCGACGGTCCCGATTCCCGTCGTGACCTTTCCATCCCCATCAAAAGATGTATCGAGCGTTCCATTTGCAAGAAGCCGCACCAATGCAAAGTCGCTACTCGAACCAGAACCAGAACTCCCCGCCAAAACGATCTTGCCATCTGCCTGGAGCGTGACGCTGTTGGCAAAATCAGCACTCCCTACTGAAAAAGGAACGGTTTGTTTACCGTCTACGCTAAAACTGGTATCCAGCGTGCCGTTGGCGTTATAGCGGGCCAACGCAAAATCGTAATTGGTGCCACTTACCGCAGTTAGGCCGGCGACCAGAAGTTTTCCATCGGGTTGCACCGTGATGCCAGTAATTCGGTCTTCGCCAGTTCCAATGCTAGTTATGACCTTTCCGCTTCCGCCGATACCAAAAGTGGTGTCGAGGCTTCCGTCGGAGTTATAGCGCGCAGCGGAGAAATCGTAAGTTGAACCGTTGTAGCTATAACCGCCAACGACAATCTTTCCGTCCGGCATTAGAGCCATGCTAGTGATGTGATCGTCGCTTGCCGAGACAGGAGTGGTGACCACCCCGTCGCCATCGAACGTGGTATCCCTGCTGCCATCGGCGTTATAGCGGACCAACATGTAGTCGTAGTTGGTGCCGTTGGAGGCGTATCCGCCGACGAGGATTTTCCCGTCCGGTTGAATCACCATGGTCTGGCCGGCGTCGTACCCGCCCGAGACATCGGTCACGGCCGTTCCGTCCCCAGAGAACGATTTATCTGGTACCCAGGTGGTAGATAGGATTGGATCAGCCATAAATTAACTCCTTGGAAAAATACTTCGGACTTCTAAATGAAAATTAGTGCGGCATGCCATGAATCATTTCCTTGGACCTTGTGCGCAACCCTAGTGCCAGTATATTTTGCGTTCCTTCTCACTGAGAATCTGCTGTAAAACGCCATGAGCAGTGGGGCGTACTTCGCTGTTTTGGCGGACTTGCTGAAGGTTGACACTCACCTTTTGCACAGATGTTTACACTGTTCACACAGGTAATACCGGCTTCGGCAATCGAGAATGGTCGCTTCTTGCCAACATGGGGCGTGAATTTTTGCTAACTGAAGGCGCATCTCACTAGCGCACAAGCGAAACGTAGAAAACTCAATAGAACCTATCCGCCGCCGATATATGCCGCTGTGAAACCGCCGATTCGCTCATCCACTTCGTTGGCCTTACGCGCCCCAGCCCGCCGCCGCATCATATAAATCAATGCGCGATTACCTAGCCCGGTGCCGATTTTTCTTCTACTACGCCGCCTTGTTCAGCTTCTGCGTGAATATGCTCATGCTCGTGTCGCCGCTATACATGATGCAGGTCTTCGATCGCGTCCTGAGTAGCCGGAGCAATGAAACCCTTGTCATGCTCACGTTGCTCGCCGTCGCGGCTTTCATCGTGATGGCGTGGATCGAGTCTCTAAGAGCAAAGCTACTGCTTCGCTCCGGCCTTGCGCTCGATGGTCTGATCGCGGGGGGCGTGTTGGAAGAATCCTTGAAACACGCGCGCGGCCCCGGTGAGAATCCCTACGAGCATTCAATGAAGGACGCCGGTGCCGTTCGGGAGTTTCTGACGGGCAGGGGGATTTTGGTGTTCTTCGACGCCCCCTGGGCCCCCGTATTCGTGGTGATCATGTTTCTGTTTCATCCTGTATTCGGGGTGATTTCCACGGTGGGGATTACGCTTTTGTTCGGGCTTGCCGTGCTTGAGGACAAGACGACCAAGTCACTGGTGGAGGTGTCGGGTGCAAAACACCGCCAGGCAGATGCGTTCATAGAATCGTCCACGCAGGGCGCCGAGGTTGTCTACGCGCTTGGAATGGTTTCAATGGTGGTTCGGCGCTGGTCCCGTCTGAACAATGAAGTGCTCTCCACGACAGCTCTTGCTCACGCCCGGGCGGGCCGTATCGTGGCGGCGGGAAAATTTATTCGCTCCACACTTGGCGTGGCCATGCTGGCCGCCGGTGCCTACTTGATTATCAACTCCCATGTGAGCCCTGGCGTAATGATCGCGGCCACCTTGATTCTTGGGCGCGCATTGGCGCCGGTCGAATTGGCGCTCGGTGGATGGAAGCAGATGATGGAAGCGCGAGAGGCCTTCTGGCGGCTCTCCAAGTTATTCGATGCTGGATTGCGCAAACAGGTGCCCATGCGTTTGCCCGCGCCGAAGGGCCATATCGTGGTGGACAAGGTGACTTTTGCCCGGTCACCGACCAATCCCATACTGCGCAGCGTGTCATTCGAACTCAAGCGCGGTGAATCTCTGGCCATCATCGGACCGAGCGCGGCGGGGAAATCCACTTTGGCGCGCGTGGTGATGGGCATCTGGCCCGCCATGGCGGGTGCCGTGCGCCTGGATGGCGCCAATATCGCCACGTGGGACCGGGAAAGGCTGGGATTGTATGTGGGTTATCTGCCGCAGGACGTGGAGCTTTTCGATGGCACGGTCGCGGAGAATATCGCGCGCATGGCGGATCCGTCGCAATGCCATGATCCTATCGTGGAGGCCGCGCGTCTTGCCCAGGTCCATGAAATGATTTTGCAACTACCTAATGGCTACGACACACAAATTGGCCGCGGGGGCGCCGTATTATCGGGCGGGGAAAAACAGCGCGTGGGCTTGGCCCGCGCCCTATTTGGGAGGCCGCGTTTTGTGGTGTTGGATGAACCCAATGCCAATTTGGATACCGGCGGAGAGCTTGCCTTGATGCAAGTCATACGATCTTTGAAGGAGCAGCGCGTCACATTAATCATGATCACTCACCGGCCTGCCTTGGTGGCTGACGTGGACTACATGATGGTGCTCAAGGGCGGAGTCGTCGAATCCTTCGGCCCGCGCCAGGAAGTATTGGCGAATGCCACCCGGGTACAACCCATTCGGCCTAAGGCGGTTGCTTAACTCTAGGACGCTCCATGCTCGGCACTGCCTACACCAACATTAGCAACACACTAAGACTTTGGCTCAATCCGCCCAAGGTCCAGATTAGGCGGTCGGAAGACCCAAAGGATTACTTCGCGGAGGGCAGGGAGGTCGCTCGCACCGGAATCGTGGTCATCGCGACCGCCTTGGGTGGATTCGGGGCCTGGGCGTGTACTGCTTCTTTATCAGGTGCTGTCATCGTGCATGGCACGGTGAAAGTGCAGTCCAGCCGCAAGACGGTTCAGCACCTGGAAGGCGGAATCATCAAGGAGATTCTGGTGAAATCGGGCGACCGCGTGAAGCAGGGGCAAGCCTTGGTCGTGCTGGATGACGTGCAGCAGTCTGCTTCGGTGAGAATTTTCGAAGGACAACTGGACGCGGAGCGCGCGAAACATGACCGGTTGGTGGCCGAGGTGGAGGATCTACCCGACATCAAGTTCGGGCCGGAATTGGCCAGCCGCATGCAAGATGAGAATGCCGCCGCCGTCATGCGGTCGGAGCAAGAGGTCTTCTCGGCGCGCAAGCGCTTGCTGGAGGGGCAAGTGAAGTTGATACGCGGCCAGATCCGCGAGGTGGAAACCGAGATCGCGGCCGTGGCCCAGCAGGGCCGCGCCGCCGAGAAACAAATTCAGTACATGCGCGACCAACTGGCGATGAATGAGTCCTTGCACGAGGAAAAATTCATTTCCCAGGTGAAGTTGCTCGATTTCAAGCGCCAGCTCGCGGAAAAAGAGGAAAGTCATGGCGAGCACATGGCCAGGATTGCTCAGGCAAGACAGAAAATCGGCGAGAGCGAATTGCGCATCGTCGCTCTCTATGACGACCGTGCACAGAAGGCAGCGGGGGATCTCAAGGAGAGCAAGGCGAAAATCGCCGACGTGCAGGACCGGATACGCCCTTTCCAGGATCAATTGCGGCGCTCATCCATAAAGGCTCCGATCACGGGCGAGGTGGTGGACATCAAGGTGAGCACAATCGGGGGGGTGGTAACCCCTGGCGAAGCGCTAATGGATATCGTGCCGGCCCGGGCCCTCCTCTACGTTGCAGCGAGGATGCCGCCCGAGCACATCAAACATGTCACCCTAGGCGCCGAAGTGGACGTGCAATTGGCGGCCTATAAGCAACGCATCACTCCGCGCGTTCCGGGGAAACTGACTTATATTTCCGCGGATGCCATCACCGACAAGAACGCTCCCTACAACGGGGGGCCGTCCAGCTACTACGAGCTTCATATCGCCGTGGACAAGGCGGCCTTGAATGCCGCTGGAGGTCTCGAACTCACGCCAGGCATGCCCGTGGAGGCCTTTGTGCGCACCCAGGATCGCACCATGTTCGAATACATTCTGCAACCGATTACCGACAGCCTGAGTCGCGCATTTCGCGAAAACTAAAACCTTCAGGCGGCTATGTCTCAAGTTTTCACCCCGTTGGATCGCATTAACGCGAATCGCAAGGACACCGCGAATTGCTTACAGCCTCCCCCGTGGCCACCTATAGCCAGCCAGACTGCACCGACGCCGCCATCGCCAATCTGGATTCGTGTGCCTGGATGAGTGTCCCGTGCCAAGCTGGCCGGGACATTTGCTTTATGATGGCCAGGAATACAAATAAACGAAAGAGGAGAGTCATGGCCTACCAAAACATCCGAACCGAAATCCGCGGAAAGGTTGCGTTGATCACACTCGACCGGCCCAAGGCGCTTAATGCGCTCTCGCCCGGTCTGATGCGCGAATTGTCTGCCGCGCTCGCCGGGTTCGAGCAAGATGAAGGTATTGGTTGCACGGTCATTACCGGAAGCGAGAAGGCCTTTGCGGCAGGCGCGGACATCAATGAGATGCAGACAAAAACCTATATGGACGTCTACAAGTCCGACTTCATCACGGCCGAATGGGAGGCGGTAACGCGTTGCCGGAAACCCGTGATTGCCGCAGTGGCCGGCTATGCCTTGGGAGGCGGATGCGAATTGGCGATGATGTGCGATTTCATCATCGCCGCGGACAATGCCAAGTTCGGCCAGCCGGAGATTGACCTGGGAATTCTTCCAGGTGCGGGCGGGACTCAGCGTTTGCCGCGCTTTGTGGGAAAGTCGAAGGCGATGGAAATGATCCTGCTAGGCCAGGCGCGCTATATGGATGCGGCGGAGGCCGAGCGCTGCGGGCTGGTAAGCCGGGTAGTCCCGCTCGCGGAATTGCTCAACGACGCGATGAAGACAGCAGCGAGGATCGCGCAATTGTCCCAGCCCATCGTTATGATGGCCAAGGAGTCTGTCAACCGCGCCTTTGAATCCACTCTCTCGGAAGGCATTCGCTTCGAGCGCCGCTTGTTCCACGCCGCCTTTGCGACCGAAGACCAAAAGGAAGGCATGGCGGCATTCGTGGAGAAGCGCAAGGCCAATTTCAAACATCGCTAGCCTACGGCGCGTACCGGAATGCGAGATGAACTCCGCTATAATCCGCGCCCGTTGCCGGTGTAGCTCAGTGGTAGAGCAGCGCATTCGTAATGCGTTGGTCGGGAGTTCAAGTCTCTCCACCGGCACCATCGTAGAAGCTACGCACGCGAGCCCTACCGGGGCCGCGCGCATGCAAGGCCGCTAGGCATGGGTAATAAGGAACCGGGGAGAGGCGGATTCTTTGGCTTTTTCAGAAGGCCACGAAAACGCCGCCGCAAGACACACGGATTCGTGTTTCCCATGGACATCGGGGGAGCGAATCTTTCCAAACCGCCGGAGCCGGCTTCCATTCGCCGGGAACACCGCCGCAGACGCAGGCGCGAGGTCCTTCCAGGGTGGGAACTATTCCTGGGCTTTAGCATGGTGTGGGCAGCTCTCGTTTTCTTGGTCGTCATTCTTGAATTGGGCAGCGAATCGGAGTGGTTCTTCGTCGAGCACGCCGTGGCGGGGACCATCGACCAGGGAACCTGGATCATTGGAGACAAAGCCTACATGCCCGACGGGCGCGTGATGCAACTGGAAAACAAGACCGCCGGCGTCTCCGAAGGGCGGGATATCACAAACGTCCTAGGCAAGGGAATCCACAAGCGCACGTTGAAATGGGCTCGAATCGCCGAGACCCTTTTGTCGTTACCCATCATTGTTTTGCTCTCGCGCGTACTCTATGCGCGAATGTTGCGGCGAAAGACCAGCCAGTAGGACTGGCTCTACTGCCAGCCCCAGCGTGGCGGGCAACGCCTTTCTCTCTATAATCCACGGCATTAATTTCCACATCTCGATCTGGTGATGCGATGAGCCGTGCCTTCGTCAAGGGTGATGATTCCGATCTGCCGGACCAGGGTCTGCCTGAGCGGCCCGTCAGTCACCAGCCTAACTACGTGACCAAGACGGGGTTGGGCCAACTCAAGGCCCGTTACGACGCTTTGCAAGGGCTGCACGCAGCGCTCAAACTCAGCGGCGCGGATTTCGATAAACCCAAGCTCCGAGAGGTTGAGCGAGATTTGAGGTATCTATCTTCCCGCCTCGATAGCGCCCTGCTCGTGGATGTTTTCCAGGAGCCGCGCGATGAGGTTCATTTCGGTGCGTCCGTCAAAACCGAGGATGGTAACGGGCATATTTCGGAGTGCACGATCGTAGGGGAAGACGAGGCCGATGTAGCGCACGGGAAGGTAAGTTGGCTATCGCCGCTCGCCAAGGCGTTGATCGGCGCGCGCGTGGGCGATACGGTCAAGTGGCGCCGCCCGGCAGGAGAGGCGGAATTGCACGTGGTCGAGATCGGTTACAAGTTGTAGCGTATACCCATGGGCCCGCTCGCAGGTTTGAAAGTATTGGAGTTGGGCCAGCTCATCGCTGGCCCCTACTGCACGCGCCTCATGGGAGAGTTTGGCGCCGACGTCACTAAGATCGAACCACCGGATGGAGGCGATCCGCTGCGGCAGTGGCGTAAGCTGCACAACGGTACGTCGCTGTGGTGGTACGTGCAGTCGCGCAACAAGAAATCCGTCACTGCCAACCTGCGGCACGCCGAAGGCCAGGAAATCGTGCGCAAGCTGGCGGCGCGGGCGGATGTCTTAGTGGAAAACTTTCGTCCCGGCGCCATGGAGAAGTGGGGCTTGGGATACGACGAACTATCCGCCACCAATCCGGGCTTGGTGATGGTGCGGCTCTCCGGTTATGGGCAGACAGGGCCTTACCGAGACCAGCCAGGCTTCGGTGCCATCGGAGAGGCCATGGGCGGCATTCGGTATGTCACCGGCTACCCGGACCGCCCGCCGGTGCGGGCGGGCGTGAGTTTTGGCGATTCGGTCGCCGCCTTATATGGGGTCATGGGTGCCATGATGGCGCTACGTGCGCGCGAACAAAACGGCGGGCGTGGCCAAGTGGTCGACGTGGCACTCTACGAGGCGGTCTTCAGCTTGATGGAAAGCATGGTTCCCGAGTACGACCGCTTCGGCTTTGTACGCGAGCGCACGGGTGGTTCGCTGCCTGGTATCGTCCCCTCGAATACCTATGTCACGCGCGATGAAAAATTCGTGGTCATCGGGGCCAACGGAGATAGCATCTTCAAGCGTCTCATGCTTGCCATGGGCCGCCCCGATCTGGCCGCCGATCCAGGCCTTGAACGCAACGACGGCCGCGTGCAGCGCACGGAGGAACTCGACCAAGTCATCGGCGGCTGGTGCTCCCAGCACGATTTGACGCATGTCCTCGATGTTCTGGCCAAGGCCGGTGTGCCCAGCGGAAAGATCTATGACGTGCGCGATATCGTGAACGATCCGCACTATCTTGCGCGCGGTATGATCGAGCAATGCCAGCTTCCTGGCGGTATTCCCCTCAAGCTCCCCGGAATCATGCCGAAGCTCAGCCAAACGCCCGGAGAGACCCGTTGGTTAGGGCCTGAACTCGGGGCGCACACCGCCGAAGTGCTGCGGGGACTGGGATATTCGGATGACGATATCGCCTCCCTTAGAAGCCGGGGCGTCATCTAAATCCGCATAGGAGGGCTCGGCAATGCTGGTACGCGAAGTTCTGAAGATAAAAGGCGAGCGGCTCATCAGCGTCGCCCCCGAAGCTTCTCTCATCGATGCCGTGGCGCTCATGGTGGACAACGACATTGGTGCCTTGGTGGTGCTCAAGGCAGGCGAAATGGCGGGAATGCTCACGTTCCGCGAAGTGCTGCAAGCGCTTTACGGCGGCAAGGGGGCCGTGCACGGCGCCACGGTTCAGTCTGTCATGGTCCCAAACCCTGCCTCGGCCAAGCCCGAGGATACGGTGGACCAAATGCGAACGCTCATGACGGAACAGCACATCCGCTACCTGCCGATCAAGGAAGGAGGAAAGCTGTTGGGTGTGCTCTCTTTCCACGATGTGGCCAAGGCCGCCCTCAAGGCGGCGAGCTTCGAGAATACTTTGCTCAAGACCTACATCAAGAACTGGCCGGAAAAAGTCTAGCTGTCTCTCGGGGAGGACAGTTCGGGATTGCACTTGCGCCCGCGCGGGCCCCGGCTTCCCGGTGTGATACATTCCACCGTCATGGGTACTCCCAAACGCCACGCCTGAAGCAGTGAGACCTTCCTCGACCGAGGGGGTGCGCACTTACGCCCTGCCATGGTGTGCCTGCTTGGTCTTGCTATGCTGTTGGGTGCAGGCTGGATGTTCGGCCAGCCCGGCAAAGATGGCGGCGTCCAATCTGTTTGCCGCTAGCGCCGAGAGCTTCGCCGCTGACGACGATCCCGCACTCATTGGCGAAGCTTCGCCCTTTACCCTGAAGTTGATCGAGACCCTCATCCGTTCCAATCCGGAGGATGGAGGATTGTTGCTGGCGGCCAGCCGGGGGTTTTCGCAATATGCATTTGGGTTCATTCAACAGCGGGCCGATGAGCTTGAAGACAAGGATCTCGCTCTCGCCCGGCAATACTACGAACGCGCGAGGAATCTTTATCGTAGGGCACAAGGCTACGGCTGGCGCGGTTTGGATCTAGCCCATCCGAAAATTCAGGAGGTGCTGCACAAGGATCTGCCCAAGGGGCTCAAGGTCTTCAAGCGCAAGGATGTTCCGTTGATGTACTGGACGGCGTTGTCGCTGGGCGGGTTGATCAATTTGTCCAAGGACCGCGCGGAGTTGATCGCCGAAGTTCCTATCATGGAAGGGCTGATGGACCGCGCGCTGGAGTTGGACGAATCCTTCGATGCGGGGGCGATTCACCAGTTTCTCGCCGGCTATGAAATGAACCGCCGCCACCGAAAAGGAGATCCAGCGCAACTCGCGCGCAACCATTTTTTTCGCGCGGTGCAACTGTCGCAAGGTAAGCTTGCGGCGAGTTTCGTGATCCTCGCGGAAACCCTCGCCGTACGAGAACAGAATCGCGCGGAATTCGAGAAGCTTTTGGACACGGCCTTGAAGATCGATCCCAACGCCGCTCCTCAATGGCGCCTGGCGAATTTACTCTGGCAGCAACGGGCACGATGGCTGCTGGCGCGCAAGGAACAACTCTTCACGGAGTAGCGAACCTATCTATGGAAATTAAGCGAGCTGTGCGCCATGTGTTGCTAGCGATCACCGGCATCGCGGTGGCGCTATGCATCCCCGCGAGCTTTGGCGATAACATGGTGAAGATACGCCTGGGCACTCTCGCGCCGAAGGGATCCACCTATCACCGTGCACTGCAGGAGATGGGGGAGAAGTGGCGCCAGGCGCAAGGCTCCGCGGCGAGCTTCGTGATCTATACGGACGGCACCCAAGGGGGTGAGGCCGATATGGTTCGCCGCATGCGCGTGGGCCAGCTCAACGCCGCCCTCGTCTCCGTGGTGGGACTTATGGAAATCGACCGTTCCGTCAGCGCCCTGCAATATATGCCCATGGTGTTTCGCGAATGGGGCGAGGTGGATTACGTGCGCGACCATTTGCGCGAGCAGCTCGAGCGCCGGTTGTTCGATCGCGGATTCGTGGTGTTGTTTTGGGGCGACGCCGGCTGGGTACGTTACTTCACCAAGGAACCCATCGTTCACCCCTCGGATTTCAAACGCATGCGCATCTTCGCTTGGAATGGGGACAGCAACACCGTGGACATCATGAAGGCGATGGGCTACCAGCCCGTGCCCTTGGAGACGTCGGATATCCTCCCCGGTCTGCAGACCGGCTTGATCAACGTCGTCCCCTCTGGCGCTTACTATGCGCTGTCGGGCCAATTCAATACCGTGGTGCGCCATATGATCGATGTGAAGTGGGTGCCCATCGTGGGAGCGGCCGTAGTCACGCGCCGCGCCTGGGATTTGATGACCCCCTACGCTCGCGAGCAATTGCGCACCGCAGCCCTGGACGCGGGCACCAAGATTCGCGATCGCGCCCGCGTGGAGGATTCCGAGGCCATCGATGCCATGCGCAAGCGCGGTTTGAGCATCACGGCGGCCACACCGGAAGTGGAAGCTGAATGGCGGCGGCTGGCCGAGGAAGCCTATCCCCGAATCCGAGGTTCCATGGTACCCGCTGAATTGTTCGACCAGGTTCGCCAGCTCGTTCGAGAATTTCGCGGGCGGGCAAAGTCCGCGGCCCGCTTCTAGAGGTTTTTCCCCTCCGCATCATGCAGGGATTGCGGCGGGTGGAAAATGTGGTCCTCGCCTTGGTCCTTGGCGCCATGGTATTGCTGCCGCTCCTGGAGATGCTTGCGCGCGCGGGCCTGCGCGCGAACATCCCAGGAAGCTCGGCGATCTTGCAGCACCTTGCATTGGTGGTCACCATGCTGGGGGCGGCTGTCGCGGCGCGTGAAGGACGCTTGTTGGTGCTGTCCAATGTTCAGCCTGCGCTCACCGGCTACCCCAAACACATCGCACGCTGGACCGCGAGCTTGGTGACGGCGGCCGTTGGAATGGCTCTCGCCTATGGTGCGTGGCTGTTCGTGTTCAGCGAATGGGAAGCCGGCAAGCAAGGGTTTGGCGCCGTACCGGCTTGGGTCGTTCAGTGGGTCATGCCTGTGGGATTCGCGGCCATCGCATTGCGCTCGCTGTGGTCCGGAGGTACCACGCACCCGCAGCGCGCCGCGCTCGCTGTGTTTTGTGCTATTTGCT
>JBJXGQ010000161.1:0-6123 GCA_046160525.1 Burkholderiales bacterium | reverse complement strand
GCCGACGGTTCGGGCGCGGCTGGTGCGCGCAGAAGAAAGTTCTTCAGTTCCCGGCCTTATGCGCAGCCAGATATGCAAAGTATTGCACTTCACGAAAGAAATGTTTTCGGCATTGCTCCGTGCACCGGGAATCGCCTCCGGTTAACGCGGCAGATGCGAATTGGCGATGCAGTAAAATCGCTCTCTTTTGCGCTCCTGATGCACGCGAAAATCCTGAACTGTTGCGAGCCTTGAAATGAATGAAGACCGCATTTTCGCGACGTATTTGATCGAGACTCCGCATTCTCTGGACCATGCGGCGACGGTGATCGCCGGCGAACAGTCGAGCGGCACCTTCGTCGCAGTGCCTGGGGAAACGCAGGAATTGAAACAGCTCTATGGCGCGCGGGTTGAAAGTATTACTCCGCTGGAGAAAGCGGTGGTGCCCAGTCTGCCGGGTGCCACGCCGCCCAAGTCCGCTGCGGCCCCGGAGTACAAGCGTGGGCTGGCCCGGATTTCATTTCCGTTTCATAACATTGGGCCATCGCTGCCCGGCCTGATGTCAACCGTTGCGGGCAATTTGTACGAGCTGCAGGAATTGTCCGGTGTGCGTCTGGTGGACGTCGATTTGCCGCGCGCATTCGCCGAGCGTTATCCCGGCCCCGGTTTCGGCATCGAGGGCACGCGCAAGCTCGCGCAAGTCACCGGGCGGCCCTTGATCGGCACCATCATCAAACCGAGCATCGGCCTCACCAACGAACAGCTACGTCCGCTGGTGCGTGATCTGGCTCAGGCCGGACTCGACTTCATCAAGGACGACGAACTGAACTCCAATCCGCCTTACGCCCCGCTCGCGCAGCGCGTGCCTGCGGTGATGGAGGAGATCAAGCGCGTCGCCGGCAAGACCGGCAGGAAAGCGATGTACGCCTTCAACATCACCGGCGATCTGGACGACATGCTGCGCGGACATGATCTGGTACTACAGTCCGGTGGCACTTGCGTGATGGTGAACGTCAATTGCGTGGGGCTTGCCGCGGTGGCGCATTTGCGCCGTCATTGCCAGTTGCCGATCCACGGGCATCGCGCGAACTACGGGGCGATGGCGCGGCATCCCCTGCTTGGCATGGGCTTTAGCGCCTTCCAGAAAATATGGCGGCTCGCCGGTGTCGATCATCTTCATGTCGGCGGCTTCAACAGCAAGTTCTACGAGAACAATGCCGAAGTCGCCCAGTCAATCCGCGACTGCCTTACACCTCTATTCGGCGATTACCGTGTGATGCCGGCGATTTCCTCGGCGCAGTGGGCCGGCTCCGCGATCGACATCCATGCCGCGACCAAAACGATCGACGTCCTTCACCTCGCGGGCGGGGGCATCATCGCGCATCCCGGTGGCACGGCGGGCGGCGTGCGCAGCATGCAACAGGGTTGGGAAGCCGCCATCGGCGGTGTGCCGCTGGCAGACTATGCCAAGACGCGCCCGGAGTTGCGTGACGCCATCGCGAAATTTGGTGGCAAGTGAGCGCTAAACCGCTGCTCGCTTTTTACGGTGATGATTTCACCGGCTCCAGCGACGCCCTGGAAGCGCTCGCGCTGGCGGGCTTACGTACCGTGTTGTTTCTTGCCCCGCCCAGTGCGGAACAGTTACAGACACGCTTCGCGGATGCGCGCTGTATTGGAGTGGCGGGTACCAGCCGCGCCATGTCGCCCGCGCAGATGGATGCCGGGCTGATGCCGGTGCTGCGCAGCCTGTGGTCGCTCGGCGCTCCGCTGCTGCATTACAAAGTCTGTTCGACCTTTGATTCCTCGCCGGCCATCGGCAACATCGGCCACGTGATCGACTTCGCGCGGGCACAGCTCACTGGCGGGCGCACCCTCTCGGTGTTGGCCGGGGTGCCACAATTGCGCCGCTATACCGTATTCGGCAATCACATGGCGGCGGCGGGAGATGAGATCTACCGACTCGACCGGCATCCGACCATGTCGCGACACCCCACCACGCCGATGGACGAAGCCGACTTGCGCGTGCATCTGGAGCGCCAGACCAAGGCGAGTTGCGCCTTGATGAGCGTGCTCGATCTGCAGGGGGACGATGCGCGCATCGACGCGCGCTACGCCGAGCGCATGCGTCACCATCCCGGCCTGTTGCTCTATGACGTGCTCGACGAAGCACGCTTGCGAGCGGCTGGTCGCCTGATCTGGAGTGAGGCGCAGCGGGCGCCGTACTTTATTGTCGGCTCCTCCGGCGTTGGTTATGCCCTGGCCGCCCATTGGCGAACGAGTGGATTGATCCCCAGCGAGCGCACAGTGTTTCCGCGCATCGAGCCACGCGAGCAGATTCTGGTCATGTCCGGCAGCGCCTCGCCGCTGACGGCGCAGCAGATTGCGTGGGCGGCACAGAATGGTTTCGACACCCTTCGCGCCCCGGCCCCGGATCTTGTACAGGCCGGGCGCGCAGAGCGGGTGAGCCGTGACCTTGTCGAGCGGGCGCTTTCGTCGTTCAAGCGGGGCAAGAGCGTATTGATTTACTCCGCGTCAGGACCGGATGATGCGAGCATCGCGGTCACGCGTGGGCAGGTACCGTCGGGCGAGAGCACGGCCAGTTTGCTCGGCGGCGCGATGGGGCGCATCGCGCGCGAGTTGCTCGCACGTACGGCATTGCGCCGCCTCGTGATCGCCGGTGGCGACACGTCGAGCTACGCTACTCAGGAGCTTGGATTGCACGCGCTGGAAATGAAAGCGGAGCTCACGCCGGGCGCGCCGCTGTGCCGGGCGCACTCCGGCGATCCGCGCATCGACGGCCTCGAAATCGCACTCAAGGGCGGGCAGATGGGTAAGGTGGATTACTTCGGCCTCGCGCGAGGAGACTGATGCATGTGAACCACAATTTTCCATTAGCCCGCAAGTTACCAAGGCACTTCGGCGACAAATTAGACGCAAAACAACTCTTGAACACGAAGGACACGAGGGAAAGCACGAAGGGACACGAAGGAAATCTATTTCGGAAATGGCCAAGCCAGGATAACTTTTGCCTTCCTTCGCGTCCTTCGTGAAAACCTTCGTGCACCTTCGTGTTGAAAGTGTTTTCTATCTTCTAGTGGATAGTCCGGGTTAATCAGTATTTCCTTAGCATCCGGCCGCGTTCATGAATGGAACATCAACGACCATAACAGGAGAAATTCGGTGACTTCGAAGCAAACACAAGCACGCGTTGCCCTCATAACTGGCGCCGCCAAGGGGATCGGCGCTGCCATCGCGGACCAACTGGCGAGCGAGGGGGTGCGGGTTTTGATCGCTGACATCGACGAGGCACAGGCGCGTGCCAAGGCCGATGAGATCACGCGCGCGGGCTTTGCGGCGGCGTCCTTGCTGCTCGACGTGGGGAGTGCCGAATCGGTGAGTGCAGCGTTTGACGCCGTTGACCGGCAGTGGGGCGGCTGCGATATCGTTGTGAACAACGCCGGCATTGCCAAGACCTGTCCATTTCTCGATTTTCCGCTCGACAGTTGGCAAGCGCATCTGAATATCAACGTCACCGGCGTGTTGTTGTGCGCGCAACATGCCGCGCGGCAGATGGTGCGCAAGCGCTGGGGACGCATCATCAACATCGCCTCAGTCGCGGGCATGCGTGCGGTGGGCGTCGGGCGCACCGGCTACGGTACCTCCAAAGCGGCGGTCATCGGGCTCACACGCCAAATGGCGGTCGAGTTGGCCGAGCACGGCGTGACTGCCAACGCGGTAGCGCCGGGCCCTGTCGATACACCGATGACGCGCGTGCTGCACTCCGCCGAATTTCGCAAGAGCTACACCGACGCGATCCCGATGGCTCGTTACGGTACGACGCAGGAAGTCGCCGCAGCCGTGTCCTACCTGGCCTCGGATGCAGCCGCCTACGTTACGGGAATCGTCATTCCGGTCGACGGTGGCTTTCTGGCGTCGGGAGCGCGGTAATGCCTGCTAGCCCGCATTTCTCACAAGGGCGCCGGTGCGGGCTAGTGTAGTGCTTCGGAATTACCGGGACATTCCCTCCCCTGCGCCGCGAGGGAGGGTAAGGGTGGGGGCGACTCTCACCAGTACGCGCGCCCGATGCCCCCATCCCAACCTTCCCCCGCAAGCAGGGGAAGGAGTTGGTGCGGCTAGAGCGATGCATAGGTTCCAATCAGGATGAAGCACTGCAATAGAGACTACGGCATGCGTTTGCTGCTGCGGGCAGCTATTTGGAGGCGCGGCTCTCGGTCTTGGACGACTCTTTATCGCGCCCAGTGCGAGCGCAGCGGGCCGTTGACTCCGTGGACAGGATCGCGCTCAGGTAGAGGCACACTCGCTATCGCCTCCGCGCTGCGCGCAGCGTTGGATAACAGCGGTGTGCAAGTATCGGGGCGCTGGCCCGCTGGGTAAGCGCCCACGATACCGGGCGCTCCGCGTGAGGAGATCTTCTTGTGACCCGTGCCCGCGGGTAGAACGATTACATCCCCAGGGCGCGCCGTGATGACCACGCCACCTTCACCACCGAACTGCACGGTGACCTCTCCGCTATAAACGCCGAGTACCTCGTGCGCGTTGCTGTGATAGTGATGAAAGGGGAAGACGCCGTTGCGCCACGCGGCGGGCCATTGGTTGCGGTTGAACAGCGTCTCGAAGGCCACCGCTGGATCTTCACCCTCGATCGCCACCGCACTGGGGTACACGAGCAGCGGCCAGCGCGGATGATTGGGAATCGCGCCGGCCGGCGCGAGTGGATGCGCAATGACATGCGCGGTTTCTTTTGAAGCTGTTTTCATCTATGGGCTCCTCGAACAAATGCAATACTCATCGGCAGAGCGTTTCCGCCACCACATGCACATTTCTCCTTGCAAGAGAAAGTCGCCGGGGGTAGCCCGGCGGCTACTCACCTTTTTTGCGCGGCCAAAAAAGGTAAGCGAAAAAAGGCCGTCCCACTGAACCGCCCCTGTCGGGGTACCCTGCGTTACTCGAATCGATGGGCGCCTGCGGAACTAGTCCGCGCAGAAAACGCGCGGCCGTCGAACAGTCCTCGGCGACGGCCCCCATCGCTCCTGCGTTACTCGGCGCTTCAGAAGGGGAACCTGAACCCTGACACCCGACCCCTGAATCCTGAACCAACACCCTTCGCAAACCGATGGTTTGCTTTTCCCCTCTTATGCCGCGCCGAGCAGCTCGGCGGGAGACAGCGGCGCCTGCTAAGGCAAGAGAGTAGATCTACCCACCAAGACGCGTGCGTAGTGTGGAACGCCGAGGCTTCCAGCCTTGGCGCTCCCGATTTCGCACGCTGATGGCCGTCAAATAGACGCGCCAAGAAAGCGTCGTGGCAAACAGAGATTCGCTGATCGAGTCCGTTCGCCCTGATCGTGAGCGTGCCGAACGATCGAAGGGCGATCTGTGCAATACGTTGAGGTTACGAAGACTTCCATTCATGGTTCGACAAGCTCACCACGAACGGAAGACTTGATCAGCACTTTTCTATCTCGTAGGCGCTAGGACATGTCGGGAAACTTTACACTAGCGGGGAGCCCGCGCTTTCAGAAACTCGCAAGAGATTGTATTGGCTCGATTACCAAGTGCGGTCACGAATCCTGCTAATGCCTTGCTCCGGGGCACTAAGCCGCTGCCCACAATCAGATGGGAGGAGATATGAACAAGAATAACGTGTCACGGCTGGCCGCGATCACACTGCTACTCGCGCCCATGGCGGCAAGCGCGGTACTACTTACCGACATCACCGTTTTTTCTTCCAACTCGGAAGGCAACAACTGGAATGGACTGATCTGGAACACTCAAGGCGAGGACACGGACACTCCCGCACCAGGCCGGTACAACCTTTATGTCTCCCAGGATCCGCTCAGCGATTCAACGCCTACTTTCGTAAATGGGTTCAACGACTCTCGAACACGCGTGTCGCTACCGCTGGCACTGGGTGAGCAAACCTTCTCAGTCTACGGTGAAGGTGTTGGTATTGGGTTCGATCCCCTGCAACACTTCGTGCTGAACTTGTACTTCGGTGAGATTCAGACTTCCCCAGGAATCTCGGGCGTGCAAAATCTCGCCAACGATAACCTGGGCGCCGCCGGACACCCGAATGGATTGGACGTTTTTGGCAACAGCGGCCACCAGGAGGCAGGTTCACTCTCC